>CAZJGR010000001.1:0-9161 GCA_964545815.1 uncultured Dehalococcoidaceae bacterium
CGGCGAAGAAAGTAATTAACTTTGTCTGGATAATACCGTTTTTACTGCTGCTGGCGGTTGGTGCGCTGGGTGGCCGACAGTGGAGCAGCAAGCTTATCTGGGCCGCAGCACTGCTGGCGACAATGTCGCTCATTGCCTTTATCATCTTTGGCCCGGTATTTTCCGCCACCGCGCAGCCGATGATAGACCGGGCACTGGCGACGGGGTTCAGTCAGACTGAAGGTATGACGTCGTTAATGGCCGAAAAGGGCGTTACCCTGATGCAAAATGCCATGGCTAGCTTTATCGGCGGGCTCAGGAATCAGGCTATCGCCATAATAATCGCCTCGGTGGTGCTGATTGGGGTGGGGGTAGTCCTGCACAACTGGGGAAAAATCCGCCGGGCTGAATCTCGGGAATAAGTCAACTTGGCAATAGGAAAATCCGATAATGTGATACAAAAGCGTGGTGAGAAAGGGGGAGAGTCTTGTTATCAGCCTGCGGTAATAGTTCCCCTATTTGCATTAGCATCTGTCGCTTCTATGGGCATAGACACGAGAAAAGATGGTAACACAGCGCAGAGAATAACGAGTATTCCTAGCACTTTCTTAATCATGTTCACTCCCCCTCGTTCGTCTTATCAAAGTTATGATCCCCATTAGAATAATTACCGGGAATAGAATTGCCTCAACGGTTTGTTCCCCAAACCGGTTTATGGTTATAAGAACCTCGCCGCCGTTGAAATAGGCGAGGAAGAAAGCTATTGTCATGTTTAGAGCTAAACCGACATTAAGCCCAATTGCCGCAAAGTCAAACAGTTTCATTCCCATCTTCACAATAATGGTGTCCAGATTTTTATGTATTCTACATAGGGCATGGTGGCGGCTTCACAGAATGTCCAGGGATTTTCGTTCTCTGGGACACTAGCTCTGCTCAATTCTTCGCTGTCCTTTTCAGTCTCCATATCATCAACGTGAATTTTCAGGTCAATGCCGTCAGCCTCAACCTTGACTGTATGCTCACCGCCTTCAATGCCGGAAGCGGTAACGGAAGCGTCAATGGTGGCGTTATCAAAGGATACTAAAACGTAGACTTGCGTGACGTAGTTCCATGGTGTCTTTCCCTCTTCTTCAGTTCTTTTATCTGCCGCCCGCGGCTGCTTTTGAAACCGCAGCGGTCTCCCCTGCGGAAATAGCAGGAAGGGTAGCAGTACTCCTGCCCGAGCGGGCACCAGCTAACTCTTATCCCTTGGCCACTGGCCATGGTAAGTTCCTCTGTTTTTCACCCGATAAAAGTGGAGCTTTTAAGCCCTGTCCCATTTGCTCGTTGGGATAATTCATTGAGCTAACAAAACGTTAAATTTCTGGGAAAAGTTTGGATATGCCGAGCCGCCTTTTGACTCTTCCATCACTTCCTTAACCTCAGTCATGTTGTTCAGTGTTTTCAGAAACACTCTATTCTTTGAAGGTGATAACTTTACGGTAAATGTAGTTCCGCTACTCTGTGAGTGACAGACGTGGCTTATGAATCCGTCGCTGCCTAGCTTATGAAGTTTCTCTTCTAACTCGGTGTAGAATTGGTACAGTCTGGAAGAGCAGGTAGATGGCGATACCACCAATTCAATAGCTTGTTCGTTAAAGCCGGCTCTGGTCTTTTGAAATTGGCTGTTCAGGGAAGCGACTCCGGCTCTCTTTTTCCCCTCGGCTTTTTGGGGTTGTTCTGCCACACTTTGTAATAGTCCTGAGATAGATGGTAGTCTATATGACCTGTAAGCTATATTATTCATTATTTATTTACCCCTTTCTCACAAGCTATTTCCTCACATCGATCTGAAACGGGTAAACTTTGAGCCGCGCGCCGCAGCTTGGCCCGTACGCGTGCCACCAGCTCAAGCGGATAAAATGGTTTCCGGATGTAATCATCGGCACCAAGTTCCACGCAATCGCGCAAAGCGGTCACCTCACCCCGGCCGGTCAGCATGATTACCGGCACATCGGATTTACGTCGTATCAGGTTAAGCACCTGAAAGCCATCTAGGCTAGGCATCATGATATCAAGGATAATCAGGTCCGGCAGGTACTCGCGCCACAGGGAAAATGCGGCATCGCCACTGGTGGCGCCCACAAAATCATACCCCTCTCCCTCAAGTATATTCTTGAGCAAGCGGAGTATCTCTTCTTCATCATCGATGGCCAGTATGCGGGTACGCTTTTTCATCAGCTCTCTCTTTTGGCTCTTAAAATTTCAATTCAGTGATAGCTTGTAGCTCGCTACCCGGGGCAATGAAAGCGAGGTACGTAAGCTCGCGCTCTGTTGCGGTAAATAGGAACCCCCGCTATCCACTTTGACACATTTTATAGCCAGGGGCGCGGTTATCGGCAGGGCATCACGTTCCTTAACGCTGGTCGGATGGACCATGGCCACCTTCCCGTGCCATCTGCGGAACTGCTTCATCATTTCATGGTGCGCTGAAAATGAAATCTTATAATATTGCTTTACTTCAAACATTCTCATCTGTTTGTTTCGCATCGCGGATACATCCTTTGAAGTTGCTCTGTGATTTCAGGATAGAATAAGGATACGAAACAAAGGCTAAATATCTATCTGGCAATTCTAAAAATTTCCTTAACATTTCCGGGAAATAAAAGAGGCACCCAGAGCGGGTGCCCTTAGAGTGGCGGGTTAAAAGATTTCAGGCTATTTGTTAACCAGAATCCTTGAACTGGTAGCCGACGCCGGAAACGGTGAGGATGTATCTGGGGTGGTTCGGGTCTGGTTCCAGCTTGGCACGCAGCCGGCGGACAAAGACATGCAGATATTCCCTTTCCTCCCGGTATTCCGGTCCCCATACCCTGTGCAGCAGGTGGCTATGGGTGAGCACCTTGCCTGCATTCACGGCCAGTTCCTGAAGGAGGGCATATTCAGTGGGGGTCAGTTTCACTTCCATACCGGCCTTAGTTACCTGTCTTTTAGCCAAGTTGATGACCAGGTCACCACTGGTAATGGAAGATTTCGTGGGAGGTGTGCCTGTGGTTCTGGTGCGCCGGAGGACAGCGCTGACCCGCGCCATCAGTTCATTGGCTCCGAAAGGTTTGACGATATAGTCATCAGCGCCGAGGTCAAGGCACTTTACCTTGTCCTTTTCCTCGCCCCGGGCGCTGAGCATGATGATTGGGGTCTGTGACCACTGGCGCAGCCGACGGCAGACCTCAAAGCCGTCCATTCCGGGCATCATGATGTCCAGTATAATGAGGTCGGGCAGTTCCATCTCTATGAGATGGAGCGCTTCTTCGCCACTGGTTGCGCTGATGACCGCGTAGCCTTTATCCTGAAGATTAGAGCGGACAAATTTAAGGATGCTCGGCTCATCATCGACTATCAGAATACGCTCTTTCATCAGCTAATGACCCTTTATCGGTCAAACTTAATCAATAATTAAACTACGCCCTCTTCAGAATCCGGAGCAGGGCATCTCTGAATTCTTCCACCGAGGCGATTGGCTGCTGCAATTCCGGAGGCAGGCCAGCAAGCAGGGACTTAGCGCCGGCTCCCCGCTTTGCCGCCAGTTGCTGCAGCAGCCGGTGCTCTCTGGCCAGGCTTTCAACCAGTTCGGCGAAATTATCCTGCATTCGTCCGGTCTGTTCCGCGATGCTCTGCTCGAGCTGAAGGTAATGCTGCTTATCCTGAAGCTGTTCCTGCCATCTCCTCATCGCCTCACGAATTTTAAGAAGCACTTTACTCTGGTCAAACGGCTTGGTGATATAGTCGTAGGCACCCAGCTTCAAGGTATCAACAGCGGTCTGGACATCGGCAACGGCGGTTACCATGATGGCGCAGATATCTGGCCAATCGGTGGTTATTTTGCCAAGCACGTCAATGCCGGACAGCCCGGGCATGTTGATATCCAGCAGCACCACATCAATATCTCCACCCGCAATGACAGACAGGGCTTCTGTGCCGTCAGCCGCGGTGACGGCATCGTAACCGGCGTTCTGCAATATGCGCTGAAGCAGTACCCGCACCATTTCCTCGTCATCGACGGCGAGGACCTTTATTTTCTTATCCGCCATTCTGTCCCCTCTGACGGCTTTCTTTTATAATAGCTTTTATTTCATCGGTGGTAAAGGCTGATATCTATTTCGTGGTCAGGAACGAACGTGGTGCCGCTTGACAAAGCGGGCCATGCGGCGCAGCGCTTCTTCAATATCGGAGAGGGAGGTGGCATAGCAGCAGCGCACGTGCCCCTCGCCCAGCCGACCGAACAAGGTGCCGGGCATGACAATCACCTTTTCTTCCTTGAGGAGATTCTCGGTGAAATCGTCTGACGTCATCCCGGTAACCTTAACCGAAGGGAAGGCGTAAAAGGCCCCCTTCGGTTCATGGCACTTGAGCCCTATTTCATTAAGGCCGCGTATGATAACCTCACGGCGGCGGGCATACTCCGCCAGCATCCGCTGGACATCGTCCTCGCCGTTTTTCAGGGCTTCCAGTGCCGCCATCTGCGCCATGCTGGACGGGCTGAGCATGGTATGCTGGTGCACTTTGCTGATGGCCGCCATGATTTCCGCCGGCCCGGCGGCATAGCCCAGACGCCAGCCGGTCATGGCGTACGCTTTGGAGAAACCGTCGAGGAGAATGGTGCGCTCCTTCATTCCCGGCAAAGTTGAGAAACAAGTATGTGCCACCCCATAGGTCAGGCGACTGTAGATTTCATCGGAGATGACCAGCAGGTCGTGCTTTTCTGCCACCCGGGCAATTTCAGCGTATTCCTCGCGGGTGAGTTCGGTGCCCGTGGGGTTGGCCGGGTAGCCGAAGAGTATCGCCTTTGTCTTTGGCGTGATTCTGGCCTCAATCTGGTCAGGTTCCAGCTTGAAGTCATTATCCGGTCTGGTGGGCACGGTGACCGGCACGCCGTGCGCCAGGACGATGCAGGAAGGGTAGCACACATAGTAGGGGTCGGGCATGATTACCTCATCACCGGGGTCGATAATCGTTCGGAAAGCCAGGTCCATCGCCTGGCTGGAGCCAACGGTGATGACGATTTCAGTTTCCGCGTCGTATTTTATGCCGTAGCGTTTTTTCAGATGCTGGGCAACGGCTTCTCGCAGTTCCGGAAATCCCGCTGTCGGTGTATAGGTGGTGATGCCCTTCTTCATGGCTTCAATGCCGGCCTCACAGATGTGCCAGGGCGTGGGGAAATCAGGCTCGCCGACGCTCAGTGAGATGCCGCCTTCCAGAGAGTGAAACAGGCTTAAAAATTTGGCAAAGCCGACGTCGGATACTCTGGCCACGCGCTCCGCGATTCTTTTTTTCCTTTTGGTCGCCCGTTTTTCAGACATCGTTATTTATTCCTTAACCTGTACCTTAAGATTATAATGACCGACATATGAAATGACAAATAATATATCTTGAAAAATATCCGCCGAGGATAGCCAGGTAACGCTGGTAGTCTAAATAAGGAACCGCCTCGGTTTTAGCGAGGCGGTTGTCAGAAAAGGGCTTCTGATTTGGAACAGTTCTCTTACTACTTGAAGCTGACTATCATCTGCGCAGGTAGCCAGAGGATTATCTCGGGAAAGACGATGCACAGCCCAAGCCCACACAAGATGATGGCCACAAATGGGAATACCCCACGGACTATGTCAGCTGTGGTTACCCCCAAAGATGGGTCAATGCATCCCCTGAGATAGAATATGGCATAGGCGAAGGGAGGGGTCAGGAAAGACGTCTGCAGGTTAACGCAGATCATCATGGCAAACCAGAGCTTGTCAAAACCGAACTCTACGGTGAGCGGTGTTATGATGGGAACCATAATGAACAGGATGCCCATCCAGTCGATGAAATAGCCCAGGAGGAAAACGATGAACTGGATAATGGCAAAGAAGCCCCACTTCCCGCCGGGGGTACTCAGGACTAACTCCCTCACGATGTCACCGCCACCGGCCCGGATGAATACGCCGACGAAAGCGTAAGCGGTGCTACCGATGAGGAGTACCATCCCGACGACCTTTATCGTCTCGGTCACGGTATCTTTAAGGATCTGAAAATTAAAGCGGCGGTAAGCGACGGCCAAAAGCACGGTGGCAAGGGAACCGACGGAGGCAGCTTCAGTAGGGGAAGCGATGCCAAGGAAAATAGTTCCCAGCACCGCCAGAATAAGTATCGTTGGTGGCACCATCGAGGTGACCAGGTCCCACGTTTTCTTGCCGAAGGAAGCTGTCCTATCCGCAAGCGGCACGGGGGGCCCTGCCTCTGGTTTGACAAGACAGTAAATGATGATGTAGATGATGTACATGGCGGAAAGCATGAAACCCGGCATGAAGGCGGCAAAAAACAGTTTACCTACCGAGAGTGCCGCCATTGGCCCGTAGATTACCAGCATAATGCTGGGAGGAATCAGGATGCCCAGAGTGCCGCCGGCACAAGTGGTACCACAGGCTAAAGCTTTATCGTAACCTCGCTTTACCATGGGGGGCATGGCGATAATGGCCAGCGCCGTGACCGAAGCGCCGACGATGCCGACACAGGCGGCCAGGACGGTGCCCAGTAATATGGTGACTATGGCCAGTCCACCCCGCAAACCGCCGAGCCACAGGTACATGGCGGCGAACATTTTTTCGGCTATTCCCGAGTATCCCAGTATGATGCCCATGAAGATGAAACCCGGCGCTGCCAGGAGGATATAGTTATTCATCAACTCGTACATACGGTGGTAGATGATTTCCACGGCGATGTACGGTCCGAAGAGGATGATTCCCATGACGATGGCCGTACCACCGACCACAATGGCCAGGGGGTAGCCAAGCATGACCCAAAACAAGATGCCACCAAGCATGATGAAGGTAACCAGTTCTGGACTTATCTGAATCATATGCTTTTACCCCTCACCAGAAAATAGATATCACGGTAGAGATGGGCCAGGCCCTGAAGGGCAAACAGACAGAACCCAATAAACACAGCGGTTCTTACCGGACCGGTTATCGGGTACCACCAGCTAGCCAGGCACTTCTCCATGGTTTTCCAGGCAAACCACATCCAGCTCCAGCCAGCATAGATAAGCAGACCGATGAGTGGCAGGAGAAAGAGCAGGGCGCAAAGCACGTCGATGGCAAGCTTGGCCCACGTTGGCAGGTGTGTATAAATAAGGTCTATCCTGATGTGGCGGCGGTTGAGGTGGACATATCCCCAGGAAAGGGCATAAAAGGAGGCTGCGGTCATGGTGGCCGTTATCGGCAATATTGTCGTGGGGTGATTAAGCACATACCTCATGAACACTTCGCCGCAGATGATACCAAGGGCGAGGACGGAAAGCCACCTCACTCCCAGGCCGACCCTATCATTAGTGAAATCAATTGCTCTTATTATCTTTCTCATGTTTTTAATTTCACTTCCAAAATTAACCTACTACCCTGCCCCGCCCCGGGGAAGGTTCCCGGAGCGGGGACAAGTTGGGTCTGTATGTTGGTAGCTAACCAGGCTCTACTTGAATGACCATTTGGCCCAGGAAGGGAGCCCGTACAAGTCGTTCCAGTTCTTGGCAAAGTCGCGCTGGGACTGCGCTACCTCCAGGAACCCGGGGTCCTTGACCATCTCGGCATCGATGTATTTTATGGCCTCAAGACCAAACGCCTCCTCCATTGCCGGGGGCAGAGGCTGCAGGACGTTCCCGTAGTCCCTGAAGTTCTGGAGCGCTTCGGCGTCACCGGAGATGAGCTTGTCATGGTAGTCCCAGGTCTCGGCCACGGCCAGGTCCTCAAGGAGTACCTTGAACTCATCGGGCAGCGCCTCGAACTTGCTCGTCTTGACCAGACACATATAGACCTCGGTGGGCGCCCGGATGGGGCAGAGGTAAACATACTTGCCCACCTCATTCAGGCCCATTTCCCAGTCAAAGCGCGGGGAACTGCACTCGTAGGCGTCAATGAGGCCGCGCTGCATGGCTTCAAAGACTTCGCCCAGAGGCATGAAGACCGGGCCGACGCCCATGTTGCCCAGGACGGTGCCGCCGTCACCGGAGCAGCGCATCTTTATCCCTTTCAGGTCGTCGACGGTCTTCAGCTCCTTGCTGAAGTGGCCGAAAAGCTCGGGTGGCCCGGCGAAGCCGGAGCCCTTAATAAAGGTGAAATCCCACCCCAGTGTCTTGAACCACTTGTTGGCTATGTCACAACCTTCGTTGTCAAGCCAGATCTGGAGCGCTTCCGGAGGCATGCCGGCTACCGGCTGAATGATATAGCCAGACCACGGCATGTCGCCTCTCATATAGCCGCCGCCGCTTCCGGCCCAGTCAAGCACGCCGGTCTGAATTGCCTTGTGCTCTTCAGTGGCCGGGCAGATGGCGCCGGTTGGGTTGGCTTTCATTATAAAACGACCGCCACTAGCGATTTCAACCCGCTTGGCCAAGTCCTCCATGCCCCAGGTAACCGGCATTCCGGCGGGTAGAGATGATTGTCCAATCCAGGTAATTACTTCAGCCGGTGCGGCCGGGGTTGGTTTGGGAGCCGGAGCTGGAGTTGGTGCTGGTGCCGGCGCTGGTGCTGGTGCTGGTGCGGGAGCCGGTGCTGGAGTCGGTGCTGGAGCTGGTGCCGCACAACCGGCGGCAATGACACTGCTGATAAGTGCCAGCACCATTACTGCGGCAATGATTCTTCCTTTCTTCATTTACTCCTCCTCAGCAAATTTTTAATCCAGTAATTCCTTATTTGATTCTTGAAATCTATCACCCCCTTTTTTCCTATTTGGGCATTTCACCCTGAATTTTGTTTTAATCAATTTTAATCAAAGTAAATAAATCACTGGGTTAATTATCATGTACCAAAGGAAAAGAAACTCGTGTTCTTACGACCGAACTTGCTAATTCGGGGATACAATTTGCCCAGTTTTGAGTTCTGGGAAATATAAGGCGATTATCTGGGCAATGTTTATTGCTCCCCTTACGTTTAGCTCCTTTCGCCAAAGGCTTTAAATTTTTTATCACCATGTGCAGACGAAAGGCTTGGTATTGCCTGATATCTAATTGTGGTATTAAATTATTATAACACGGCCTGTCAAGTATAATTGGGGTAAAAATATAAATATTTACAATAGGGATAAAAAATGGTGGTATTACACTTCAAAGAACAGCTCCGGTCCATGAGTTTATTTATTCAACGGATGACCCCCGACTGTACAGGCGTTCTTTCCAG
>CAZJGR010000001.1:9261-22366 GCA_964545815.1 uncultured Dehalococcoidaceae bacterium
GGGGAGAGTGAAGCCACCGAGTAAATCCACTTGATAAAGCCCTCCATCATGGCACCAACGTTGTGGTACATATTGCAGGAGACTGCGGGCGACAGGTCAACCGCCACCTGCCGGCCACCGCGACGGCTTATCTCAACGCCCAGCCAGACGTCTTCAAGAATACGGGATTTTACCGCTTCGTGGCCGCCAATGCGCCAGTATTCTTCCCTAGGAAGGAGCAGGAACTGACCGATGGCCAGTGATGGTTTTGGCTCTTTGGCGCGCTGCAACCACCAGAGCGGAAACCAGGTAAGGATGATGAAGTACAGCACCGGAATGGCTATTTTCTGAGGCAGGGAGTTTGCCAGCTGACGCGGAAAGCCGGAGAGCAGCGAGGAATTCAAACGCAGCGCCTGGGCCAGAGTGCTGCGCAGCACGTGGGGAGCATGCGTCGTATCGGCGTCAACAAACATAAGCCAGGAGCCACGTGCCTGCTTGGCCAGCTGATAGCAGGCAAAGGACTTGCCGGTCCAGCCTTCGGGCAGCGGTTCACCCTGGAGCGGACGTACACGGCTATCACTGCCGGCGATGTCTTCAACTATCGCCCCAGTATTGTCTGATGAGTTGTCGTCCAGCACCACAATCTCGTAGTTGGGGTAGTCCTGCTTCTGCAGCGAATCAAGGCAGGCCGCGATATTTGTCTCCTCATCCCGGGCGGGGACAAGGACAGAAATGAAGGGAGCTGGCTCGGGGATTTTCTCATTGCGGCGCAGGGTCTTGAGATTTCTCAGATTGAGAGTCAGATTAAGCATGAAGATGAGAAGCCCGGCGACGATTATTCCCTGATACAGCATTCCACTAGCTCCCCTTTCAAGTCATCAACTCCTTGACTGGTACCACCGAACGGGTTTCAGCCTGAACCTGGGGATAGTTTTCAGACTTTCATATTGTTTGATGGTGTACAGTATCAGAACGCCAAGCATAAAAAGTGCTTCCCAGGAGTTCCCCCGGGCGATTATCAGGTAGGCCAGCGAGCCGGCGGGAGCCGCCATGGTCGTCCAGGCATCTTGTTCAATGAAAAGAAAAGCGGTGAAGATGAAAACAATAAAGATAACCAGCAGGTGGTGCTGGGGGAGCGCCAGGAGAACCCCGCCGGTAACCGCGATTGCCTTGCCGCCTTTGAAATGGAGAAACGGGGAGAAGGCATGGCCGAGCAGGGCGCTCAACCCGATGGCGGCAACCAGCAGTTCGGGAAGGCCGAAATAGGAGTGGGCAATAAAAACAACCGGGAATCCCTTTCCGATATCCAGCAAAAGAGCCATAAGGCCGGTCTTGGTGTCGCCGGCCCGGAAGACATTGACTGCGCCGGGATTGCCATCACCGTATTCCCGGATGTCTTTGTTTAACCGCCATTGCCCCACCCAGAGAGAGAAGGGGCAAGCCCCCAGTATATAGGCTGCGGTGGCCAGCAGTATGGTTAAAGATATATGCATCACAATATTGCGGTTAGTATAATGCAAAACGGCAGGCAAGTAAAGACCTTATTTGAGTAACTCCGTAAAAGCACGGAGTTCAGCACCGTGTAGTTGACGGGTTTTTAGGGTAGATGCTATTCTTGGGCTAAAAACTGGTGAGATTGGGCTAAAAATGGGTAAGACGGGCATTGTCATCATCGGCATGGCCGGTGTCGGCAAGTCAACAATCGGTTCTGCTCTGGCACAGGCCCTCGGGTTTGGTTTTCTGGATGTGGACGGCTACATTTTGCAGAAGGATGGGAAACGGATACAGGAAATCATCGATAGCGTTGGTGAGGAAGCCTTCCTGCAGCTGGAAAAGCGCCGCATGTTAGAGATACAACTGCCACGAATGGTGGTGGCGCCGGGCGGCAGCATTATCTACCACCCTGACCTCATGACCTATCTCAAGAAGAAGGCGGTTCTCGTCTATCTGGACGACTCTTTTGCCAATATAGAGACCAAGCTAATCGGTGGCCTTGACCGCGGCATTGTCGGATTGAGATACAAGACGCTGCGGCAGATATATGATGAGAGAAGGCCTCTTTACTTCAAGTACGCCGATATCACCATCGATTGCCGGGGAAAAGAACAGGATGGAATAGTCGCTGAGATACTGGAGTGCTATCGCCAGTTCCGCCAGGAAAGATAGCCTTATTTCCGCAGCGACTTTACCGCGGCAGTAATTCCCGCGCCAATCTCTGTCCGGTAGCCTTCCTCTGCCAGCAGTTTCTCCAGTGCGGAGAGAAAGAGCAATACGTTCTGCTCGCTGGAGGAGTACCCCATGAGCCCGATGCGCCAGACCTTCCCCTTCAGCGTACCCAGGCCACCTCCAATCTCAATGCTGTAATCGCTGAGGAGGCGCTGTCGTATCCGGGCATCATCAATGCCCTCTGGAATGCGCACTGTGGTCAGGGTACTGAGGCGGTGGCCGGACTGGGCATGCAGGGCGAGCCCCATTCCTTCAAGGCCGGCCTGAAGCGCCGCCCCGTGCTTCAAATGGCGCTGGATACGCACTTCCAGGCTTTCCTCAGCGATGAGCGCCAGCGCCTCGTGCAGGGCGTAGAACATACAGGCGGGGGCAGTGTGATGGTAGGCTCGTCCGTCGCCAATTATCCAATATTTTGAAAGCAAAGAGAGGTCCAGATAGTAGCTGGGCACAGCACAGGAGCGATTTTTAATCGTGTCCATAGCTTTCTGGTTGACGGTGAAAGGGGAAAGGCCGGGCGGACAGCTGATGCACTTCTGAGAGCCGCTATAGCAGATATCAATTCCCCAGTCGTCGAGGTAAAGTTCCTGGCCACCCAGCGAGGTAACGGCGTCCACCAGCAACAGGGCACCGTACTTTTTGGCCAGACGGGAAGCCTCACCAAGCGGCTGCAGGACTCCGGTAGACGTTTCGGCATGGACCAGGGCCAGCAGCTTCACCTTTTTCCGGGACTTGAGCGCTGCCTCGATTGCTTCCGGTTCAATAATGCGACCCCATTCAGCATTCAGGCGAATCACTTCCGCCCCGTACCGCGAGGCAATGTTTATCATCCGCTCGGCAAAGTACCCGTTAGCTGCGATGACGGCAACGTCACCCGGCTCCAGAAAATTACACAAACCGGCTTCCATTCCCGCGGAACCGGTGGCTGAGATGGGAAAGGTGAGCTGGTTTTTAGTCTGAAAAACGTAGCGCAGCAGGTTCATCGTGTCGTCCATAACGGTAAGGAAATAAGGGTCCAGGTGACCGAGCACGGGCGCCATCATAGCCTGCTGTACGCGGGGGTGGATGTTGCTGGGGCCAGGACCGAGAAGAATACGCTGCGGTGGTTTGAGTTCCTGATATGAGACACTGGGCATTGACCATCACCTCTTTAAATTTATTTTTGAGTAACAGCCTTAAGATTTTAACAGGCTACCGAGCATTTTATCAATGAGGGGTCTGGCTTTTTCCGCGGGCAGGCAGTAAAGCATGGTGGTGAACCTCTGCCGGAAGCGGGCGACCTCCTCGCCGACATTCTTTTCTTTAAGAATGACTGCCGCCATATAGTCCGCCAGCTCAGCGAAGTCAGCTTCCTTCATGCCGAAGCGCGTCATCTCCTGGACGCCGGTCCTCAGGCCGCTGCTGGCGGTAAAGCCTTCATCATCGGGCAGGGCCTGAAAGTTAACGATGATGTTGTTTTTCTCAAGGCGTTCCGCCATTTCCACGCCACGGGCATAACCCACGCGCAGGACAACCTGATGTGTCTCCGTATAGTCGATGGCGGGGTCTCCCTCCACCTGGAGCCTCCGCTCCTTCAGCGCCCGGGCGAAGGTCCTGGCATTGGCCAGTACCTGGCGCTGGTAGTCGCGCCCGTAGGCGTTCATTTCGTAGGCGGCCATGAGCAGGCCGAGCAAAGTGCCGAGGTGATGATTGCTGACGCTGCCCGGGAAAGCTCGCCGCCAAATGCTCTCCCAGAGTTCAGCATTGTCCGAACCCTCGCTCATATTGCTGGCAATGATACCGCGCTGCGTGCCGAAAAACGTCTTGTGCGTGGAAGCGGTGACGATGTCGGCGCCTTCCTTCAATGGCTCCTGGAAGCGGGGGCCGAGCAGGCCGAGGACATGGGCCGCATCATACATGAGAATCGGCTTCGGCTTCATATCAGCGATTATCCCGGCGACCTCTTTTATCGGCTCGCGGTGCAGGGTCATGCTCTTGCCAAAGATAAACAGTTCTGGCTGGTATTTAGCGATTAATTCCGCGGTTCTGGCTAGGTCTATCTGGTAAGGGTTTTCGGCCAGAATGGGGAAGTTGACCACGGCCCACCGGTCGGTAACTGGGTCTATGGCCACGAAGTCCCTCAGCGCGCCCATGGGCTGGGCGCTCAGGTGGCCACCCCGCACGATGTGGTGGTTCATGACGTATCTCATTCTCCTGGGCCCGGTGTGTCTATCAGCCCGGTTCAGGTAGTCCATAATGCCGCTGTACGTGGTGGCATTGGCCATCTGCCCGCTGATAAGCCTTGCCTCCACTTCGGAACAGCCGAGGAACTTTTTCAATTGCTCCTGTACTTCCTTCTCCACCCCGGCAATGAACCTGGTGCCCTGATAGTAAAACGCCTCAATATTTCCCAGCGCTTCCACCTTGCGGTGTTCCGCGTACCTGCCCGATGGGTCGGCGATGGTCAGCAATTTCACCAGCGGTGATGCCGTCTGCTCCGATGGTATCAGGTTGATGGTACGCTGCTGTCGCCATATGGTATTATCATAAGCCTTCTGTATCAGGTTGACCGCTAGTTCTTCCATCGATTTCTTGCCTCTTGCGGTAGCGTTATTTACCATATCGTCGGGAAGCAGGGGACGGGCGTAGGGAGGTGCCTCACGGCCGATGTGCCTGCCAACGATGACGGCGTTCACCGGCCTGTCCCGGACCATGACCTCTGTAACCTGTCTTTCAGACAGGGCAGAATCAAGATAAGCCAGACAGAGCATCCGCCGTGCGGATTCATTGCCGGGCCGGGCCATGGTACCGGAACCTTCGAATCTCCAGTAGGGTATCACCGTGCCACTGGTAACGTTCCCCGCGTTTCGGCCATTGACCAGCACCCTGCTGCCGGCCCGGGCTACTCCCTCGCCCAGCAGGGACATGAGAAAGACTGCTCTGGGAACGAGCCGCTTTTCTCCGGGCGCATCCGGTCTGCCTTCAATCCTGAGCTTCACTTCCTGAAACTGCTTGAGCAATGCCTCACGCCCGATGAATTCACCTTTAACGGGGCTGAAGCTGACGGCAAAGCGGGCCGCCGGCAGGGCAAAGATGGGTATCTCTCTGCCATCAGCATCCGTGCCGAGTTCATGACCGTAAAGGGGAAGACCGGCTTCCAGCCTCAGCGTATCCCGGGCCCCCAGCCCGACCGGCACCATGCCGTCTTCCCTGCCCGCCTCAAGCAATTGGCGCCAGAGGGGCACCGCGCTATCGGCGGGGGGGAACAGTTCAAAGCCAAGCGGCTCGCCGGTGTATCCGGTTCTGGCGATGGTAACAGGTGTGCCCATAAATTCACTGCTGGTCAGGCGGTTCCAGAGCGGCTCGGGGATTCGGGTTTTATCGCCGAGGACAGCTTCCAGCACCGCCTTTGTTCTTGGGCCCTGCAGCGCCAGCATGGCAAGCTGGCGGGTAATGTCCTCCAGAATCAATCCGGGGAACCTGGCGGCGTACTGCTGGAGCCATTGTCGGTCTTTATCCGTATTGGCGGCGTTGACCACCAGCAGATAGTTATCCTCGCTGACACGGTAGAGGTAGCCGTCATCTATGGCGCCTCCCGTTTCGTTGGGCAGCATGGTGTACTGAGCCGTTCCTGGCAGTAAAGCGGCGGCGTTGCTGGTCAGCACGTACTGCAGGAAGGGCAGGGCATTCCGGCCGCTGATGCGGAGCCGCCCCATATGAGAGATGTCAAAGAGCCCGCCGTATTTTCTGGTTGCCAGGTGCTCGGAGAGGATGCCCTGGGGGTAGTGGAGGGGCATTTCCCAGCCCCCGAACGCCACCATTTTCGCACCCAGTTTGAGGTGCTCTTCGTAAATCGGGGTACGTTTTGCATTACCCATCATAAATCCAATTCTTCCGCTCTTTCACCTTGATTATAATTACTACCGTGAGATGTTTATTTCACTCATTTTGCCGGTGACGGTAAAGACGATGCGTTCGCAGATATTGGTCACCCGGTCAGCACAGCGCTCCAGGTTGTGGGCCACCCAGAGAAGACGCGTGGCCCGGGTAATCGTTTTCGGGTCTTCCACCATGTAGCTGACCAGTTCCCGGTAGACCTGATTGTATAGCTCGTCCACTTCATCGTCTTCTGCCGCAATTGATTGAGCGGCACTTGCGTCGCAGTTCATGAAGGCGTCCAGACTGCGGTGCAGCATGTCAATGGTTTTCTTCGCCATGCGGGGTATGTCAATCAAGGGCTTCAAAGGGGGCTCATCACCAATCATGACCACGATTTTAGCATTCCCCTCAGCATGGTCACCGATACGTTCCAGTTCCGAGGTAATGCTCAGCACGCTGATAAGGGTCCGCAGGTCTCCCGCCATGGGCTGCTGTGTGGCGATGAGCTGAATGCAGGTATCCTCGATTTCAAATCGCTTTTCGTTTATCTTCCGGTCATCGGCTATTATCTGTTTGGCCAGTTTCAGGTCGCGGTTTTTCAGCGCCTCAATGGATAGCTGGATTGCCTTTTCCACCATGCTGCCCATGACCAGCAGCTCGTCCTGAATATCTCGCAATCTTTTTCGAAAAGTAGTTCGTATCTCCATTGTCAGAACCTCCTTACTGTCCCCTTAACCGAATCGACCGGTGATGTAATCTTCCGTGCGCTTGTCCTTCGGGTTGGTGAAGAGCTGTGATGTGGGGCCGTATTCAACCAATATACCGGCCCGGTCCTTCTCCATCATCAGAAAAGCGGCCATATCTGAGACCCGCGCCGCCTGCTGCATATTATGGGTGACGATGACAATGGTGTAATCATCGGACAGGCTCCGCATCAGGTCTTCAATTTTAAGGGTGGCGATGGGGTCAAGAGCGCTGCACGGCTCATCCATGAGGATGACCTCGGGCTCAACGGCCAGCACCCGGGCAATGCAGAGGCGTTGCTGCTGGCCTCCGGAGAGAGCCAGTGCCGATTCTTCCAGCTTGTCTTTCACCTCATCCCACAGCGCTGCCTGATGGAGGCTGCGCTCCACAATTCCTTCAAGTTCGTTGCGTTTTGTCCGGCCGTGTCGCCTGGGGCCAAAGGCGACGTTATCAAAGATGGACATGGGGAACGGGTTGGGTTTCTGGAAGACCATGCCCACCCGTTTTCTGAGCTCCACCACATCAATATCTTGGCCGTAAATATTGATATTGTCAATCGCCACTGCACCATCAACCCGTGCCCCGACAATCAGGTCGTTCATGCGATTGAAAAGGCGCAGGAAAGAGGACTTGCCACAGCCTGACGGGCCGATAATCGCCGTAATTGACTGCTTTGAGATATCCAGGGAGATGTTTCTCAGCGCCTGAAAATTTCCATAATACAGGCTTACTTCCTCTGTTTTCAGCTTTATCACCGGGCTGTGAACCGCCCTATTATCCAACGGCGTGTAACTGGCACTCATGAGCCAAACCTCCGTCGTCGGACTCGCACCCTGATGAAAACCGCCAGAGAATTAAACGACAATACCACAATCAGCAGGACCAGCGCAATACCCCATATGCTGGCTTTCGGCATGCCCGGAACATGGGCAGCGGCGGTGTAGAGGTGGTAGGGCAGCGCCATGAACTGGTCGAAGGGGGAAGCGGGCAGGCCGGGGAGGATAAAGGCGGCCCCCACCACCATTATCGGTGCCGTCTCTCCGGCGGCGCGGCTCATGGCCAGGACGGCGCCGGTGATAATGCCGGGCAAGGCCTGGGGCAGAACAACATGCCGTATCGTCTGCCATCTGGTGGCGCCGATGGCCAGGCTTCCCTCCCGGTATTCCCGGGGCACAGCGATGATGGCTTCCCTTGATGTGGTGATGGTCATGGCCAACGCCTGGCAGGCCAGCGTCAGGCTGGCGGAAAGCAGCGACATGCCAAAATGCATAGCCATGACGAACAGTCCAAGCCCGAAGAGCCCGTAAACGATGCTGGGCACCCCCGCCAGGTTGAGGATGGCCATGTTGATGAGGCGGGTCAGCCAGTTATCACGGGCGTATTCCGTCAGGTAGATGCCGGCGAGGACGCCCATCGGGAGTGAAAAAATAAGGGTACCGAGCATAAGGTAGAAGGTGCCCACGATGGCCGGGAAAATGCCCCCGGCCTTGCCCGCCTGTGAAGGCGCTTGGGTCAGGAATTCCCAGCTGATGGCGCCGGCACCATTGACGACAATGTAAATGATGAGGAAAAGCACCGGAATGGCCACAATAGCTGTGGCCAGTACCAGCAGGCCGAAGGCGGTGCGCTGTGTTAATTCTCTTCTGGTGATGGCCTGAACTGCCATATATCGATTACCTCGCAAACTTCTGTTTCTGACGCTCAAGTACCCGGTCGGCAACCAGGTTCACCGACAGCGTCATGAGGAAAAGAATCAGGCCGATGGCAAATAACGCCTGATACTGCGGTCCACCGCGAACCGCATTGCCAATCCCGGAAGCAATCGCTGCCGTCATCGGCATCATGGGCTCGGTGGGGAGATGAGGCACGGCCAGCGCACCGCCGGCGACCATCAGGACGGTCATGGTCTCGCCGATGGCACGGCCCACGCCGAGCATGATGGCGGCGGCGATGCCGGAGAGTGCTCCCGGAATGCAGACATGCCAGATTGTTTCCCATTTTGTGGCCCCGAGGGCGTAGGACGCCTCCCGGAACTCTCTGGGGACAGCGCGCAGTGCGTCCTCGGAGACGCTGACAATGATGGGCAGGCTCATCAGCGACAGCATGAGAGCGGCGGTAAGGCCGCTCAAACCGGTATTCAGGTGGAAAAGGCTCTGAACGAGTGGCGATAAAAGCAGCAGGCCGATGAGCCCCATGACCACGGAGGGGATTCCGGCCAGCAGCTCGATGATGGGCTTTACCGTCTCCCTGACGCTGGCAGGGGCTATTTCCGCAAGGTAAGCCGCGCAGCCAACGCCAATGGGTATGGCAATGACCGTTGCCACCAGGGTAACCCAGAGCGTGGCCACGAAGAAGGTCAGCATGCCGAAAGCGGGCGGCTCCGAGACCGGATACCACTTTGTACCGAAGAAAAATTTCAGCGGAGAGGTATAGGTAAATACGGGCAGGCCCTCGCGCATTAAAAGAAAGAGAACGCCCAGAAGAACAATAACCGCCAGCAGGCCATTGAGAAAAATGAAGCTTTCTATGGTCTTTTCACCGAAGCGCCACCTCCGTCTGAGGCTCATGGTGAGTCCAGCACTGGAGGTGGCTGAAGAAGTTCGCCGAGGCTGCATGGGGGCAACCTTTCCTTTCCGCTCGCTTTCCCCGGTGGGGTAACGGGTTCACTTTTATTATATATTAACGCAGCGGCACATAGCCAACGTCGGTTACCTTTGTCTGGCCCTCAGGTGAGAGGCAGTAAGCAATGAATTCCTTGATGACACCGGCGGGCTCGCCGTTGGTATAGTAGAGTAGTGGGCGGGCAATCGGGTAGGTGCCATCCAGTGCCGTCGCCGCGCTGGGCAGGACCGCGGCGTCACTTGCCGTCTTCTTTATCGCCAGAGGTTTAACCTTGTCGGTTACATAGCCCAGTCCGGGGTAGAAGATGGCGTTCGGGTTCTTGGCCACCTCGGCGACGCCTGCTTCCGTGGAGGGCAGGAAAAGGACTTCCTGACCGTACTCGAGCTCTTTGTTCTCGGTGTCCAGCCCCTGCATCTGGACCACATGCTCCTTGAAGAAGACGTGGGTACCCGAGTTGGTATCGCGGGCTATGGCCACGATGGGAGCGTCGTTTCCCCCCACCTCTTTCCAGTTGGTTATGGCATTGGTATAGATGGCGGAAAGCTGGGCAAAGGTCAGCGCGGACACGGGGTTAGACGGGTGCACGACGACGGAAAGGGCATCCGTGGCTACCTGGATTTCGTAGGGGTTCACCCCCTTTTCTTTAGCCTGGTCAATCTCGCTCTGTTTTATCTTTCGCGAAGATTGACAGATGTCCGTGGTACTGTCAATGAGGGCGGCAATGCCAGCGCCTGAGCCCGGGCCGCTGACGGCAATGTTCACCTTGGGGTTCATTTTCATGAACTCTTCCGCCCAGACGGCGGTCAATGGCGTAACCGTATTGGACCCGATAATCTTGAATGAGCCTGAGAGCCTAGTGCTCGCCGACGGTGCTGGTGCTTGTTTAGCACAGCCAACTATGGAGAAAACTAAGCTGGCGGCAAGGAATAGTGTTAGTGGCAACAGACAGTTATTCAGTATTTTGCTAATCTTTGAAATCATTTATAAAACCCTCTCTTGTCAGGTAATTAAAAAAGGCCTCTGCCATCTGGCTTCGGCCTGAATTGTGAACACAGACAAATATGACTTTCTTCAATTATTTAATTATACCATAGTTGGGTTATAGATGTCAAAAACTTAAAACAGACGCCAGTCCCTCAGGCCCTGCTGGATTACCGCCAGGTATTCTTTTGAGGGCGTCTCATCTTCGAGCTTGCCGGTCTTGACGTAGGTTACGGCTTCGATGGGCTCATCATCCTCCCCGAAAACGGTGACCTTGAGCCGGCGGTAGCCGCTTTCATAGCGGTCAAGTCTCTGCAGGCAGGCTTCCGTAACCTCGTAGATAGCTCCCCGCACCCGCTCCCCGCGATACGACTTGATGCTGGCAACTCCTCCCCGCCACTGCCGGGACCAGCCAGCAAAGATGAGCTTGTAATTGGGCAGGACCGCGGTGAACAGCGGCCGGCTGTCCGGGCAGCGCTCTTTCATCTGCTTCTGATTGAGATTGGAGCCATAGGCGAAGTAATACACTATATTCCCTTAAGCGGTGAGCAATTCTATCTCTGGGTCATCTCCCCCGGCAAATGGTGGGCTCTCTTGACTAATCGTCCGATTACTTGATTTTTTCATATCCTCGGTGGAAAGGTTATACCACGGCGAGTTCATACTAGGTAGTTATGGCTTCCTGGCGGCAGAATCGTAGCAGCTCGGCGAAATTGCTGATTCTGGCGGCATTGTTTGTCTCCAGAAAGCCGTCGTAGGTGAGGCTGACCCAGGGTTTCTGGTAAGTGGCGCTGAACTTCTCTGCCATGGCGGCCACAATGCCGCCGGGCATGCAGCCGTGGGGCATTACCGAAATTACCCCGGCGAATACCGGCGATTCCATCCACTCCACCCCGCTGCCGATGCTGAGGACGGCCTCGCTGCCACAGCGAGGGGACAGGTACAGGTCTGACTTGGCGAGTATGGCCGCCGTAGATGGCTCTCTCCCGTTGAGCATCTCACGGTAGTAGCCTGAGACCTTGTGCTCATCGCGTTCCTGGACCAGTTTTTTTAGATAACTGGACAGCATTTTCCGGAAATTCCGGTCTTTCACGGCGTCTTCGAGGTTGCGGTGGGCGGTGTACTTCACCCACTCGCCAACGGGGGAAACGATGACTTCAAGGCCCGCCTCTTCACATACTCTTACTAGGTCACGGTTGCTGAACCGGTTGGAGCGCAGGAATATTTCACCGTTGATGCCGATGAGCGGGCGCGGCGGCAGTTCCGGGTCAAGGAGCGACTTAAAGGCGGCCGTTGCCTGCCGCAGTACATTGTAGAAGGGTTCCCGGCGGCGCACCCGCTCCGCAATCCGTTTCAGAAATTCATCGAACCGGACATCGGCGGCACCCTTTTCCTTTTCATAGGGGCGGGTGTGCCAGAGGAGCCTCTCCAGCCCATCCACGGCCACGATTACGTTCCAGACAAGGCGCGTGAAGCCGGGTTCAAGGTTTAGGTCGCGGTAGGCCTTATTGGAAACCGAGGCTACCATCGGCAGGTCAAAGCCGAGCTCTTTCAGTATCCGGCCCTGCTCGACCACATATTTGCCCAGCCGGCAGGCACCGTAGGCACCGGCCATGAATCCCTCATAGTTCTTGAGATTATCGCCGCAGTCGTAGCAGAACTTCATAAAATCGCCCAGGGTGACGCGGTAGGGGAGACATTCCGTCCCTGAGGTGACCTGGTTGCTGAGGAGAAGGGTGCGTTCGTCGGGTTCAGGGAGCACGATTGCCTGTGCCCCGGAGACATTGATCGCCTCAGCGATGACGTAGGCATGAGGGCACATGTTGGGCAGAAGCAGCGTTTTTTTCAGGTTGATAATGCTTGAGGCACCACGGTAAGCGTAGCTGCCGGTCCCCGTAACGTGCTTTGTGGATTGGGCGTAGCTCTTGATTGTGTCCACGTATGCCTCAAGGCGGGTAACGATGCCCGCCTCAGCCGCATGCTCGTCGATTTCCAGCTCGCCGAGCGGCTTTCCACCCATGATGTCGGCCAGCATTTTGAGCATGAAGGAGTTGGGGCCGCAGCCAAAGTTGGTGAGAGCCAGGCCGTAAAGCTGCGGGTCTTTGACGGTCAGGGCGCCCCCGGCGATGAATTTGCTTTCGTAGTTCCAGTAAGGCCGGTCCGAATACTCCTTGGGGTTGACGGATGCCAGCGGCAGGAAATCGAGCGGTATGGGCACCACACCGAGCTGGGCCAGCTTTTCGGCAATCCCCAGGTTGGCACCAGAGTCCTGCGACATGTAGGCACGGGAGAAAAGCACCACGCCCAGTTGGTCGCTATTGTGAAGCTCTTGCAATGCTTTCCAGCCCCGCGCCAGGCAGTCGGCGGTGAACTTACGCTGCGCCTCGATGCCAGCGAGGGCGGCTTCTTTACCTTTTTTGCGGCTGAAACCCAGCTTCTCCGCCACGCTGGTGAGGTTCTTCACCATCTCCTCATCGCCCTGGCTGAAATCAATAATTGGTATCAGCAGGCGCTCGCCTAGGTTGAGCGCATGGCGCACGATGAATGGCGAGGCCTGGACCAGCGGGCAGGCATACTTCTGGTTCTCGTCGCCTTCCTTATTGCCCATGCGGATGAAGCAGGGGCAAAGGATGTAGTCAGTTTTATCCTTGATGGCGGCAACATGCCCGTGGAGCAATTTCAGCGGGAAACAGCTATC
>CAZJGR010000001.1:22466-37730 GCA_964545815.1 uncultured Dehalococcoidaceae bacterium
CATGCGGGTGATAGTGCAGTTATTATCGCAGCCCTGGCAGATGAAGGTGGAGAGAGTGCACTCACCTTTTACCACCGGCGCAAATCCCCTGAAAGTAGACTTCCGGCCATTCATGGTTTCCTTAGCGAGCAGGGCGGCGCCAATGGCGCCGCTTACCTCGCAGTGCTCGGCCACGGTCAGTTTTTTACCCTCAAGTTGCTGGTGAAAGGCAGCCGCCACCGCCTGGTTGTAAAAGACGGCACCGGTGAGGATGACCTTATCTCCCAATTTACGATAGCCCACCACTTTGGAGAGGTAGTTCTTGGCGATGGAATTGGACAGGCTGGCGGTGATGATTTCCAGGGGAATCCCTTCCTGCTGGGCGGAGGCAACCGCCTGCCCCATGAAAGCGGCGCACCTGGTGCCTAAGTCTATAGTGTATGGAGCATTGAACGCCAGATTGGCGAACTCGCCATTGTGCACCGAGATGCCGAGCATCTCTGCCAGCTCGTCAATGAAGCTTCCCGTGCCGGCGGCGCAGGCCTTGTTCATCTGGTAGTCAACCACCACGCTATTGCGCTTGATGACCAGCTTGGAGTCCTGCCCGCCAATCTCGATGATGTCAGCCTCCGGGTCTATCTCGGCGGCGGCTCTGGTCTGCGCGGTGATTTCGTTTTTGATGAGGTCGGCACCGATAAAACTGCCGACCAGATACCTCCCGGATCCGGTAACTCCCACGCCGGCAATCCTGACGCTGGCGGCACCATCCAGAAGCAGGTTGTGGAAGACCTGCTTCACAGCATCAATCGGCCGGCCGGCGGTCATCAGGTAGTTCTTGGCCAGGACTTCAGCGCCGGTCTCGTCCAGGATAACGGCTTTGGTGCTCGTGGAGCCGACATCAACGCCGAGGTAGCCAACACATGGTTCAGCGATTTTCAGACTTGTCCCATTGCCCGGAAGCGCCACCTTCTCCAGCCCGGGCATCTCGAAATATCCCTGAAGCAAATCAGCTTCGGGGAGCAGGCATACCCTGGAAGCTTTTTCCTTCGCCAGCAAAGCTGCCCCGAGCGATTCAACATAAAGGTAATTCTCGGGCACGATGACCCGTACCTCATGGCCGTTTCTTGCCGAGAGAGCCTCGTTGAGTGCTCTGACAATGGCGCTGTTGGCCGCCACGCCGCCGACAAAATAAACTGGTTCCTCAAAAGTCCCTTTCTTCAGGGAGGTGACCATCCGGGCAATGCTCTCGCACAGGGCATAGAGCATGGCCTCGATGGAGACCCCTTTCTGCTGCAGGTGAATGAGGTCGCTTTTGGCAAAGACACTGCACCGGGCGGCGATTCGTGGCGCTTTGCCCTGGCATTTGAGGGCAAGGCGGGAAAAATCCTCAAGGCTGATGTTAAGGCGGTATGCCTGCTGCTCGAGAAATCGTCCCGTGCCCGCCGCGCAGAGCGGATTTGACGAGACCTTCCACGGTTTTTTTAACCCGTCTTCCAGGACAATGACCAGGGAAGTCTGACCACCAATCTGTATTATGCTCTTAACTGAGGGATATAAATTGAGCAGTCCGGAAGCGATGGTCAGCGAGCTGCTGTATTCCGCCCAGTTTAATTCTCCGGGGATGGTGCCTCTGCCGGAACCGGAAAAACCGGCGCTGGCAATGCCGTCCAGCGGCACCGCTTCGCCGAGCCTTGAAAGCAATGCGTTGATGGCGGCTTTGGAGTTGGTAGTTACCTTCTCGCTATCAAGCCTGACGATTCGGTTGCTATCGTCGATGAGGCAGAGTTTGGCGTTGACCGAGCCGACGTCTATTCCCAGTGAGTATTTCATCTTGCGCAATAACAAATTTTAGCAGAAATACACCGCCATGTGAAGGCGGCGGCCTGATATCCCAGCCAGCCCTTGCCGCTACTACCGTAATGCCGGCCCGAAAATCAATCCTCCACCGGCACGTAGATTTCACCCTTAAGGGGATAAAGCACCTCCAGGAAAACGGTAGTCGACTTCTGACTATCATCTTTCCCGGCAGTGTTGTCGAAAAGCAGAGTGTAAGTGTCGCCCTGGGCTTGACTTGCAGTGTAGGAAAAGCGGTTCGCGGCCGTCGAGCGATAAAGCTGCGTCTTACCGGTGATACTGAAATCGATAGTATCGCCTTTTTCCAGATAGAAGAAGCCGTCTACTTTGTCGCCATCAGAAAGCTTGAGCAATATGTGGACCTCCTGCCCGGCGGCCACTTTGAAGCTTATCTGTTTCATCTTCCAGGCGGAGCCGAGCTCTACTGACTTCTCTATCTTGAAACTGGCTTGGGACGAGGATGTGGACACACCCTGAGTTAATTGGGATATTTCTTTACAGCCAAGAAGAGGAAGGAGAAGCATGGGCAAAAGGATGACGATGATAGCTTTCTTCCGCATCGCTGAGACCTCGCTTGTCTATTTCCTGTTGCTCCATTATACACCGAACCATCTAGGAAGAGAATAGCCCATATATCGTTTTGCTTGACGGGTGGGCAGGGATGA
Organism: uncultured Dehalococcoidaceae bacterium; assembly: GCA_964545815.1. Lineage (GTDB taxonomy): Bacteria > Chloroflexota > Dehalococcoidia > Dehalococcoidales > RBG-16-60-22 > E44-bin89. The sequence continues at coordinate 24,965 of CAZJGR010000001.1, forward strand.
AATTAGACTTATGGTATCGCGATGTGACTTGAATCGCTGGCCACAAGGAGGTTGCCGATGAAACCACAGGTGCCGGTTATTTCAGTAAAAGGGAAACCCTTCGCACGGGGCAAACAGTATGGGTCTCAGGCACAGGCCCTGATACGGAAGAACCTGGAACTTTACTTTGACCTGTGGAGCTCGTTATGGGGTGCCAAGCGCTCTGAAGTGCTGAAACATTGTTCCAGACTGGTTCCAGTTATCGGCGAATATGATGCTGAGATACTGGAAGAGTTGCAGGGTATCGCCAGGGGGGCAGAACTGTCCCTTGAAGAAATCGTGGCGCTGAACGCCCGTTATGAGATGGTGTTTGCCCAGAGCGCAGTGGCTGAGGCCGGTGGTGGCTGCACCTCGATAGCGGCCATGCCCTCGGCGACCAAAAATGGTCACACCATACTGGGGCAAAACTGGGACTACAAGGAAAGGTTTCAGGGACTGAGCGTTATTCTGGAGGTGGTGCCGGAGGGCAAGCCCAATATTGTGATGCATACGGAAGCCGGCACCATAGCCCATAAGGGCATGAACTCGGCGGGACTGGGAATATGTCTCAACGCCCTGGTGTCCAGCCGCGACCGGTTTGAGACCACCACGCCCTTCCTGGTTGTGGGGCGCGCCATATTGAATGCCGATAGCCTAAGCCGGGCCATAAAAGCTGTTCTGAATGCCAGAGTGACGGTGTCGTTCAATTTCCTCATCGCTCACCGCGATGGCGAGGCGATAGATTTGGAGGTATCACCGCTGGACGTCGGCTTCCTGCATCCGGATAACGGCATCCTCACCCACAGCAATCACTTTATGGCGCTTACCAACCGGGCCGATATGATAGACATATTCAAGGCCACGGCTCCGGATACCCTGTTCCGTGCCCACCGGGCGCGGCAGCTTATCGGGCGGGAAGGGGGAAAGATTGATGTCGGCAGCTTCCAGCGCGTCCTCCGCGACCATTTCAGCTACCCCAATTCCATCTGCCGGCATGTTGACACCAGGGAAGAGGAACCCCGGCACCTGGCCACGCTTTCCTCGGCCATTATGGACCTGACGGCACGGACTTTTTATTTAACCGAAGGCACGCCGTGCCGGAATGAGTACTATAAGGTCGCGTCAAAGTGCCTGTGGCAGGGCTGAAACAGGTAAATCCAGGCGAGTAGCGCTACTTTTTCTCGACGAGAAGGCCAGCCTTGGCCTTGGCGATGAGCTCGTCTTCCCGTTTCACGTCGGCCAGTGTCCTGGGTTTGACATCAGGCGGCGGTGTCTCCAGACCGTATTTCCACTTGAGGAAACGCAGTCCGGTAATCGGGTATATCGCCGCTATGAGCACATCACCGATATCGCTGGTGAAGTCTTTGACCAGCTCTCTCGCCTTATCCAGTTCCGGCTCAATCAGGTCTGCCGGCCGACAGGTTATCGGTTCCTGCCCTTTCTTGTAGAATTTGAGCACCATTTTCTGTACGTCGGGGTCGAGCGGTGCCGGTGGCCGGCCATAAAGTCCGTAGCAATAGTCCATCACCTGCGTTGAGACCAGCTTGTACCGACCGGCAAGGACGTTCTGGACTGCCTGTACGCCGACAATCTGGCTGGTCGGGGTGACCAGCGGCGGGTAACCAAGCTCTTTTCTTACTTTGGGTACTTCCGCGTATACTTCGTCGATGCGGTCCAGAGCATTCGACTGTTTCAGCTGCGCCACCAGATTGGAAATCATGCCACCGGGAATCTGGTGCACCAGGACATTGGTGTCAATAACTGACATCCGCGTGGTATTCAGGAAATCACGGTACTTAGGAGCTATGGACTCAAAGTATTCACCCAGTTTGAGCATGAGGGACAGGTCCAGGCCGGGGTCTCGGGGCGTCCCCCGCAGGGCGGCAATGATTGGTTCCACTGCCGGGTGCGAGGTGCGCAGCGCAAAAGGTGCCACGCAGGTGTCAATAAGGTCCACTCCCGCTTCCGCCGCCTTGAGGAGGGACATGGACCCCATGCCGCTGGTGTAGTGGGTGTGCAGATGAATGGGCACCTTGACCGTTTTCTTCAGGGCCGAGACGAGCGTATAAGCATCATCGGGGGCAATCAGCCCCGCCATGTCCTTGATGCAGATGCTGTCGGCACCTATGTCTTCCAGGATGCGCGCCTTTCCCAGATAATAGTCTAGGTTGAACACCGGTCCGCCCATTTTGGGCTCGGTGAGGGAGTAACAGATGGAAAGCTGGGCATGTTTGCCACATTCCTTCACTGCCTTGCAGGAGGTCTCCAGGTTGCGCTCATCGTTGAGGGCATCAAATATCCGGAAAATGTCAATGCCACATTCCGCGGCATGGTGCACAAAAGCTATCGCCACGTCATCGGCGTAGTTGCGATAGCCGACCAGGTTCTGCCCGCGGAGGAGCATCTGCAACGGGGTATCTGGCATCAACTTTTTCAGGGCACGTGGTCTGTCCCACGGGTCCTCATTCAGAAAGCGGCAGGCCACATCAAACGTGGCGCCGCCCCACACCTCCATGGAGTAAAACCCGGCCTTGTTCATCTCTTTGGCAATAGGCAGCATATCTTCGGTTCGCATGCGGGTGGCTAAGTTAGACTGATGCCCATCACGCAGAGTTAGGTCGGTGATTTTCAAGGGGTTCTGGCTCGACTTACCCTTCATAATATTCTGCCCTCCTTAAAACGAGCTTTACTATTCTTAATTTCTCACCCATTTTACACTGTCAGGCTATATTAGGCAAAGAACGGTGGTACCTTCAGGCGGATGTCATTTTACAAATTCAACGGGTATGGCGTAGAATGCCTGTTAGAGGTAATTTGAGGCCCATTGTGATGAGGAGGGCTTTCTTCTGATACCTGCTGCTCAGCACATACCGGATTCCACAACCACCAGGCGAGCCTTATTTTACGGCTGGGTCATCGTTGTTGCTTGTATCGTTATCATGTCGATGCATACCGGCCTCATGTATACCTACGGTGTTTTCTTCAAACATTTAACTGCGGATTTTGGCTGGAGTCGTGGAGCTACCTCAGGGGTGCACTCGCTGTTTATGATTGTTCACGGAACCTTTGCCATCGGTGTGGGGTGGCTGGTGGACAGGTTCGGCCCGGCCAAAGTAATGTCAGCCATTGCTTTCATCGGTGGGCTGGGGCTGGCGCTGACCAGCCAGGTCAGTGCTCTGTGGCAGCTTTATGTGACCTATGGGATTATCTTTGGCATAGGTGAGAGCGCCGGTTTTATCACCACCATGGCCACCACTGCTCGCTGGTTTATCAAGCGCCGGGGACTGGCTCTGGGCATTGTCGCCAGTGGTGCTGGTCTGGGAACCTTAATTCTGCCGCCGGTGGCTGAGCGTCTCATTGCTACCTTCAGCTGGTCAACAGCGTACTTGATTCTTGGCGTCGTGACTTGGACAATAATGATTCCAAGTGCTCTTCTGCTTCGTCGCGACCCCGCCGAAAAAGGACTTCTTCCCTATGGTATGAGCCAAGCCGCGGCCGTGGTGGATAGTGAGGAGTTGAAGAAGGCACGGGCGGCAGAAACAGGTATCGACCTGAAGGCGGCGGCGCGATATAAACAGCTGTGGATGCTCTTTATTGTCTTTTTTATGTTCAACACCTGTATTCAGATGGTGATGATTCACCTGGTGAACTACGCTACTGATATCGGCATTACCTCGCTGGTTGCGGCCACTTTCATCAGCATCATTGGCATCGGCAGCTTCATTGGCCGCCTGCTCATGGGTACTGCCTCCGACCGCATCGGGGCTAATAACGTTTTGCTCATCTGTTGCGTTATACTGGCGACCACTCTCGTCTTTCTTATCTTTACCCGAGAGCTATGGATGTTTTACCTTTTCTCAATCATCTTTGGCTTTGCCTACGGTGGAGAAGTGCCACAGATGCCGGTTTTGATTGGGCAATTCTTCGGAATGCGCGCGGTAGCGGCCATAGTTGGGGTAACCGTTTTCGGCGCCACCATCGGAGGTGCCCTCGGTGCCTGGCTGGGTGGCGAAATCTTTGATGTAAGGCAAAGTTACCAGCTGGCTTTTACCATCGCCGCGGGGGCCGGTTTTATCGCGGTGGTGTTTACTCTGATACTGAAAAGGGCCAGGGCGGTTATCCAGAGTTGAACCGCAATGCCTGTGGTAGCTGTTTTTCTTGTCAATCTGACCGGGAAAGGGTATAATTCTGTTCTGATTGCAAGCACCGGAGAATTGGCGGCGACCGGCACTTAATAAAAAGGGTCGCCTTGAAAGGATACGATTATAAAAAGACGCGGCGTTCTGGCCTTCCTGACTGGCCTGTTGCCTCTCTTTGTTCTGGCTCACTTTGGTCACCATCTGATGATGGCCTTGCTTTCACCCCTCCTTCCCTTCATCCGCAGCGATTTTTCTCTATCCTACACCCAGGTGGGAGGGTTACTCTTTGCCTACAATGTTTCCTATGGCCTCAGTCAGCTTCCCGCCGGCTGGCTGGCCGACCGTCTAGGGGCGCGTATCCTGCTCACTGCCGGTGTGGCCGGAGTGGCTCTTGCCGGGCTCCTGATTGGCCTTTCCCCGAACTACATCGTCCTGGCGCTTTTCCTGGTTATTCTGGGACTGATGGGAGGCGGTTACCACCCCGCGGCATCACCGCTGGTCTCCGCTGCCGTTAAGCCGGAGCACCGGGGCCGAGCACTGGGCATCCATCAGATAGGCGGCACGGGAAGCTTTTTCCTGGCCCCGCTTGTGGCTGCAGGCATCGCTGGTGCTCTGGGCTGGCGTGGTGCTTTCCTTTCTATCTCAATTCCAGCCATGGCCTTCGGCATAGTATTCTACGTGCTCCTGGGGCGAATGGGATACGCCAACGTGGCCGGGAAGAAGGCGATAGATGTCTCTACGGCGAGGCCGTCAGAGCCGGGCGACCTGCGCCGGCTGTCAGCTATTATCGCCATAGGCATCGCCAGTATGGTACTGGTCTATTCTTCTCTTCAGTTCGTCTCGCTCTATGCCGTTGACGTTCTCGGCGCCAGCAAGGAGGCCGGCGCGGCGATGCTGTCCATCGCCTATTTTGGCGGCATCTGGGGAGGGCCGCTGGGGGGCTATCTCTCCGACCGTCTGGGGCGGATACCGGTGGTCATCGCCGTTGGCCTTATCGCCGGGCCGTCTATTTACCTTTTGAATCATGTATCATTGGGCGTTAGCCTGTATGCTGTGCTGCTCCTCATGGGCACCGCGATGCATGTCGGCATGCCGGTGGTGGAGTCTTACATCATCGGCCATGTTTCACCGCAGAAACGCTCCACGGTGCTCGGCATCTATTATACGGGCAGCCGTGGGGGGCCAGCCATCACACTTTTACTCGGCTTCCTCATTGATACTTATAAGTTTTATATCACGTTCTCCGGGGTAGCGGTGACCATGGCTGCCGTGGCGCTTGTCTGTTCGGCATTGCTCTGGGGGAAGCGCGGGTGATTGCCTAACCTGGCTCTTTCATCTGGCCCCAGCGGGCGACGAATTTCTCTTTGGCCTGCGGATTGACGATGGCTTTTGGCCATTCGCCGCGCATCACCCGGGCCACCTCCTCCACGGGACGGTGCCAGCGTTCCGCCTCGGAGGCTGGGGAAAAGAAGGCCGAGTGGGAAGTGCTGATGAAATTATCCAGTTTGAAAAGGGGGTTTTTGGGGTCGGGGGGCTCGGGGTCCATGACATCGAGCGCCGCCATGGCCAGTTTGCCCTCGGTAAGAGCCTGGAAGAGGGCGGCTTCGTCAACGAAGCCGCCGCGGGCGGTGTTTATCAGGCAGGCAGTTGGCTTCATTTCCTGAAACGCATCATGGCTGAAGATACGCCTGGTCTCAGTGGTTAACGCCGCATGTATGGAAATAAAGTCGGACTGGTTCAGCAGGCGTTTCCAGTCCACCATTGTCACGCCCATCTGACGGGCAGCCTCCGGAGCGACATACGGGTCATGGGCGATGATGCGCAGCCCGAACCCTCTGGCTTTGGGCACCAGCGCCCGTGCTACCTTGCCAAAGCCAAAAAGGCCAAGCGTCTGGCCCTCCAGTCTGGTCATGGTCGGCCATATATGCTGTTGAATTTCAACACCGCTTGCGGAAAGCCCCCACTGGCCTTTCCTGACGGAGTTATCAAGCCGGACGACTTTGCGGGTACAGGCCAGAATCAAGGCCATGGCATGGTCGGATACCTCTCCCACGCAGTAGTCGGGCACGTTGGTCACCAGAATGCCGCGCTCCGCTGCAGCGGCGGTATCAATGCTGTCATAGCCGATCTGGGTATTGCTGATGAGCCGGCACTGTTCCAGATGCGCAATGATTTTGCGGGGTACGGGGCGGATGCTGCCCACGGTAATGATGGCGTCGGCATCCCAGGCCAGGGCAATGAACTCATCATCGCGGTCACAGCGCCGGGCAATGAACTCTGCGTCCAGCTCGCGGAACTTCTGCGGGTATTTCTCCGACTCTCCGGCGAGAGCCAGTGGTAAGACCACTTTGAAGCGATTATGGCTGCGGTTCAAGATGCTGTCTCCTTGCCCTTGGTGCCGTTACTGGCTTTCCTTATCAATGGTCATCTCGGTGCCCGATTTAACCTGTTTGAATACGGTGGTATCACCGATGACCTGCCCGAAAACGTTAACCGGGCTCGCCGGGCGGGGCTTGTCGCCTTCGCTCATCGGCGTGGGGCCAAAGAAAATGCAGAAGCCCTGTCCTGGTGGCCAGTAGCCTAGGTCACCCACTTCCACCAGGTCCTGCCCTTTCTCTCCAGCAACGCTGACCGGAATGCCGAAATATATCTCATCTCCCCAGGTATTGGCACGTCCCTTGATGGGCAGGGCATTCCAGATTGCCTGGGCGGTCTTGGTATCGTTCAGTTTGGCCAGTGCTGCCACTGCCCCGGCTCTGATGCGAATTCGTTTGGCCATAGCATAAACCTCCCATGCCGTGATATCAGCGGAAGTGAAAAATCAGTTATCTAGTGTAGCACAACGTGCCGCGGTGTCGCAATTAGCCCGTACCTGTATTGACAAAGCGGCGCTTCATCAATAGGATTTGAGGTAACAGAAACAAGCCGTCGAGTCATCACAGTGAAAGCGTATCTTGTCCTGCTGGTGGGGGTAATATCAGTTTCCTTTGCCGCGATATTTATTCGCCTGGCGGAGGCACCGCCGCTGGTCATCGCTGTCTATCGTTTGACCATAGCCTCGCTCGTCCTCATCCCGCTGGCCGGTAAAAAGACGATGCTGAGTTTCAAGCGGCTCTCGGGGGGCGATGGCCTGCTTCTCCTGCTCGGCAGCTTCTCCCTGGCGCTGCACTTCGGGCTCTGGATTACGTCGCTCAGCTATACCTCCATTGCCAGCTCCGTCATTCTGGTGACCTGCCATCCCGCTTTTGTGGCCGTCACCTCCTATTTCCTCTGGCACGAGGTGCTGAACCGGCTGACCATTGGCGGCATGGTGATTGCTTTTGTGGGCATAATACTGATCAACTATGGCGGCTTTTCCTTTGGTTCACAGGCTATTCTGGGGGATGTGCTGGCCCTAGTCGCCGGCTTCGCCATGGGTGGCTATCTCATTATTGCCGGCCAGCTAAGAACCAGGATTGAGATTCTCCCTTACCTGACTATAATTTATGCCGGGGCGGCTGTTATCTTATTGCTGGCGACGGCTGGCTTCGGCCATCAGTTTACGGGGTATTCGGGCATGACCTATCTGATGATGGTGCTGCTGGCAGTCGTCCCGCAGCTCATCGGGCACTCGAGCTTCAACCTGGCGGTGCGGCTGATACCGGTGACCTTCGTCTCGGTGGCCATTCTCGGCGAGCCGGTGGGGGCGACTTTGCTGGGCTACTTCATCCTGGGTGAGGTGCCAACGGCCAGTGAACTCATCGGCGGCATTCTTATTCTGGCCGGCATATTCATCGTCCTCAGGCAGACGCCGCGGTATCTGGGAACAAAGTAAAGTGAATTTGACAAGGTAAACGTAATCGTCTATGGTGGTTATAAATGGCTTGAGATAGCATAGGAGGTTTTTACGCAACGGAACCGCATGCCCGAAAAGCAGACGTCTGAGCCAAATTCAAGAGCCCAGGGTATCCCGCTGAAATCCGGCATCATTTACGGTCCGGTGAGGTCGCGGCGGCTGGGGCGGTCGCTCGGACTTAATATTTCGCCAGCGCGCTATAAACTGTGTTCGTTCAACTGCGTGTACTGCCAGTATGGCTGGACCGATGTCAGCACGCTTGATACGGCACCGTATTCGAAGGATTTTCCGACTGCGGCTGATTTTGCCGGGGCACTGGAGCGCGTCCTTGTGGAACATAATAACGAGGGGATAGACAATATCACTTTCTCGGGCAATGGCGAGCCGACGCTACACCCCCAATTCGCCGAGCTGGTAGACATCGCGGGCATGTTGAAGAATAAGTATTGCCCGGCCGCCCGTCTCGGTGTGCTGACCAATTCCTCAGCGGCAATAATGGACAAAGTGCGCGCGGCGCTGGAAAGGCTGGACTTCAAGATAATGAAGCTCGATGCTGGGGACATCAAGACCTTCCAGGAAATCAACCGTCCCTGCCCTCAGGTCAAGTATCAGGAAATATTGAAAAGCCTGAAATCCATGCCCAATGTTACCCTGCAGACGATGTTCGTCGACGGGGCATTTCAGAACATTGACCAGCGAAAAATAGCTTCGTGGATTGAGCGCGTTGGTGAAATAAAGCCGATAAAAGCCCAGATTTATTCTCTCCACCGACCGGCGGCAGCGTCATCGCTGAAGGAAGTCCCGGCCGAAAAACTGGCGGAAATTGCCACCAAGACGGAAAGCGCCACCGGGGTCGATGTGGAAGCAATTGTGGCCTCGGCACCTTACCGGCCCCAGTCCAGTGAGCCAGGGCAGAGGTAGTGAATTATGGATAAACAGTTTGCCCGGCGTGTGCAGGCAGTTACCGATAATATACGTCAGGTGGTGGTGGCGAAACCGGAGGTAATCAGGATGAGCCTGCTGGGGCTGCTCTGCCAGGGACATATTCTGCTGGATGATTTTCCCGGTGTGGGCAAGACGCTGCTGGCCAAGGCGCTGGCACAGTCGCTTGAGGCCAACTTCAAGCGGATTCAGTTTACGCCGGACCTTCTGCCCACCGATATCACAGGTTCGTCAATCTATAATCCGAAGGACGGCGATTTCAAATTTGTGCCCGGGCCGATTTTCGCCAATATCGTTCTCGCCGATGAAATCAACCGTTCCAGCCCGCGTACTCAGGCGGCGCTGCTGGAGGCGATGGGGGAGGGCAATGTTACCTTTGATGGCGTGGCCTATCCTCTGCCCCGACCGTTCTTCGTGGTTGCCACCCGCAATCTGGCCGAGACGCACGGTACCTTTCCCCTGCCGCAGAGCCAGATGGACCGTTTCCTGCTCTCTTTCGGCAGCGGCTATCCTGGAATTGATGAGGAAGTGGAGATTCTGGAACGTCACGAGCATGGCGAGCTAACGCTGACCCCGGTGCTGACCGCGGCCGATATTGCGGGCATGCAGGCGCAGGTCTATCAGGTGGAAGTGGCCCGCCCGGTGAAGGAATATATTGCCAGCATCGTGGCCGAGACCAGAGCCAGCGATAGCATCGCCATAGGGGTCAGCCCCAGGGGAGCCGTCTTTATGCAGCGCGCGGCGCAGGCCAGAGCCGCGATGGAGGACAGAGGCTTCGTCACCCCTGACGATGTCAAAGCAGTATCCCACGCCGTGCTCCGCCACCGTATCCAGCCCCGCTCCTCAACCGCCACCTCTCCAGACAAATGCATTGCCGAAATCCTGAATACGGTTCGCGTACCGCTGTAAATAACGGGTCTTGAACGTCTATGAGAAGGTGGATAGTTGCTACCGTCATTGCTGGCATAATTGTTTATTTCCTGGCCGTTCAGTCGCAGATTGGCTGGCTTTACCTCTTTGACGCCATTATCTGGAGCCTTCTTATACTATCAATAGTGCTGTCGTGGCACAGTTTGCGGTCTCTGCATGTGGAACGGGAGGTGCTGCTCCCCCGCTTCAACAAGTGGCAGCTGGGCGGCCCTCTGGAGGACGAAACGGTCGAGGTCAGGCTGAGGATAACCAATCGCGGCCGTCTGGCCAGGCATTTCATAAAGCTCATCGAGGACTGTCCTTTCGAGCATCCCGATAAACGCGAAAAGGCATTTCTCATCGCCAGTATCAAGCCCCGGACAACCACCAGTTTCACTTATCAGGCTAACTGTTATCGGCGGGGGCATTACCCTGCCGCCACTGTTACCGTACAGTCAGGGGGTCCCTTGGGGCTGGTGGTGCGGCGGCGAACTCTTCAATTGCCGCTGAACCTGACGGTATACCCTTGCTTTTACCCGATGGCAGGCCTGCCGGCAAGTGAGGTGTCATGGGCGGACTGGGGGCAGGCGGTAAAGTCAAATGCGGCTGATGAGTTCTATGGTTCGCGGGAATACCGCTATGGCGACCCTCTGAAACATATTCACTGGCGCAATACTGCCCGACGCGGCGATTTCATGCTCAAAGAGTTCGAACAGGCAAAGCAGGGTTCGTTGACCGTGGTTTTTGATAATGGACATGATTACGGAAAGGGCAGGGAGACCACTTTGGAATACAGCATCAAAATCGCGGCCAGCCTGGCCCGATTATGCGCTGATTCCGGACGCAGCCTTGATATTTTGGCCGGGGAAAAGCCCCGGCGCGGTGCCGGGTGGCAGGAGGCGATGGAATATCTGGCACGTCTGGAAGCCACCGGGAAAGGCCGCCTCGCCGAAGTGGCGGACCTGGCCGAAAAACACCAGCCAGCAGTCGTAATCATATCGGCCGGAGAGACGGAATTAATCCCGGCGTTAACCTGGCTGGCCCGCCGGGTAGCGGGAACAATCGTGGTGCGGCTGGAGGGCTTTGCCACCTATGAAAAAGCCGGGGAATTCAGCGACAGATTGTCGGCCAGCAACCTTGAGGTCATCAATTGTTCGCCGGGTGACCTGAAAGGAGCATTGAAAAAGCTGAACGACTCTCCATTCTTCAGGGGGAAATCTATCACGGCGGTGACTTAAGATATGCCAGCGACCAAATATGCCGCGAGTTATCGTCTTTTCGCCTTTCTGGCGGTCAGCAGCAGCATTGCGGCGGTGGCCTGGGCAATCCGCGACATCACCGTCCTGATTATTGGGATTTTGGGGCTGGCCGCCGGTCATTACTACAGCTGGCGGCGACGTGAAATCTCAATGCGCCGCAGGCAGGTCGTGCTGCGCAGCGCCATCCTGCTTTTTTTCATGGTGCTGACCGCCTTTCTTGGTGGGGATATCATCGTAACCGGGCTGAGCGACCGTCTGCTGCTTTCGCGCTACCTGATTTATGGGCTGGTGATAGGCAGTTTCGACCTTATGTGGCGGAGAAATGTGGTCGCCAGCCTGATTCTGGGTGGGCTGCTGCTGGTGCTCATCAGCGAGTTCGCACTTAACCTGTGGTTCCTCGCCTTTCTGCTTCCATTTACCATCCTGGCGCTGGTCGCGGTGGCGCTCGGCCGAATAGAAGGCGAGGCCAATCAGGTGGTACTGGTCGGTGAATTCAACTGGCTCAGCGCGGGCAAGTTCTGGTTCAGCTTCGCCGCCGGTGCGCTGCTCGTTTCCGCGCTTTTTTTCTTCTTTATGCCCAGGCTGGCCAGCAGTCAGGTTACTCAGGCGAGCTGGCTGCCCAGTCGGCTGGACCTCAGCCTGCGAGGTCTTGCCATGCTCCCCGACAAGCCCAGTGCCTCGGTCGCTCCGGGAATTTTCCCTTCGTTTCCAGGGGAAGGAGTCGGTGGTGACTATGCCACTTTAGGGTACATCGGCTCGGCCGCCGATGCGCCGGTAATGCACGTGCGGAGTCAGATATCCAGCTACTGGCGCGGACTTATTCTGGACGTTTACGATGGCCGTGGCTGGCTGAATACTTCATATCAGCTCAAGCTAATCGACCGCGCCCGACGTGAATACATCCTTCGGGATTCCGGAGCGAGTCTGGAAGGGCAGAGGGTCTACTGGCAGACATATTATTTGCTCACTGACCAGCCAAATGCGGTTTTCACCGGCTACCGGCCGGGAAGAATTTACCTGCCGGTGGTCGGGCCGGTGCTCCTGGAGAGCGGTTCCTTGTACCGAGCCCTATCTGTGGTGCCGTATCTGAACCCCGATATGCTGCGCCTGGACCATGTGGTTTCAGGGGATAGCTTTAATCTGGCATTGCCGTTCATCAGCGAACGTACTGCCGCCCTCGCCGAGTCAATCGTGCAGGGTGCACCGACTGACTATGATAAGGCGGCGAGGCTGGAGCATTTTCTGATGAATAATTACCCCTATGATTTGAGTGTGGAACCGCTGCCGCCCGACCGCGATGCGGTGGACTACTTCCTCTTTGAACAGCAGGCTGGCTACTGTGCCCATTTTGCCACCGCCATGGCGGTCATGGCGCGGCAGGTTGGCCTGCCGGCACGGGTTGCCGCCGGATATCTGCCCGGCTACATTGACACGCTTACCGGGGCGCACATCGTGCGGGCCGGAGATGCCCACGCCTGGGTGGAAATCCACTTTCAAAAATATGGCTGGGTGGCTTTTGACCCGACGCCGCGCCCGGACGCGAACCTGGGCTTTGCCTCCGGACGCCGTTGGCTGTACTTTGGCTTTGAAGACTATACCGGCGTTTCCCTGGCGAGCATCGTGAGCCCGCTGGTCTCCAGAGTATCAATTGGCCGGTTCTCAAT
>CAZJGR010000001.1:37830-82857 GCA_964545815.1 uncultured Dehalococcoidaceae bacterium
GTTGCCCGATGCCCGTGAGGCGATAGACTGGATAACAGGTGTTGCCAGCCGGGCGGCCTATGAACCCGCGACTTTTAGCCCCTCGCTCGTTTCCGAAGCGAGGCAAAAGCTCGCCGAACTCAAGCGCTCACTGCGTTCGTATCGCCCGCGGGCAACGGGTATGTCTTCTTGAAGCCCAAAATGTAAGTTGCTACAATTGGTCAGGCCATCAAAGATAAGTAAGAAGGAGGTCGGAATTATGGTGAAAAAAGCTGTCGAAAAGGCCTATGAACTGGGTAAACATTATGAGAAGACCTACCGCGGCTGCAGCCAGTGTGTTATTGCTGCGCTTCAGGACGTTTTCGACATCAGAAACGATGACATTTTTAAGTCGGCCACGGGGCTTTCCGGCGGCTCGGCGCTGTCCGGCGAGGGCGGCTGCGGCGCTTATGTTGGTGCCCTCCTGGTACTGGGGCATCTGGTGGGGAGGGAGAGGGACAACTTCACTGACCCCGAAGGTGTTCGTTTCAAGACCCATGAGCTGTCAAGGAAGTTCCTCCAGAAATTCATCGACGAGTACGGTTCCATCATCTGCCGCAATATCCAGACCAAGGTGCTGGGCCGGTACTATTACCTGGCTGACCCGCAGGAATTTCAAAAGTTCCACGATGCTGGCGCCCATGATATTCACTGTCCGGAAGTGGTGGGCAAGGCGGCACGGTGGATGGCGGGAATCATACAGGACGCCAAACTGGCTTAACCAGTTAAATAGTCGAGCGACCTGATTCTTTAGTTTAACGCTGTAACCCGGTCTTTCATCCCGGCAGGCCTTCCCGTTTCCAGGCCGCTTTCAACTGGGCAAAAGTCTTGGTGGCCAGCACATCATCGGCGCGGGCCTGCTCTTTGGCGGCAAAGGCATCAATGTTCTGGCAGATGTCAGCCAGTTTCTCTGCCGGGAATTTGACGGCACCGTTTTCATCCATGTGCACGACCTCACCGGGGGAAACATCCATTCCGGCGACAAAAACTGGAACGTTGATGGCGCTGATGGCCATCTCACCGTGTCCCGGAGTAACACCGCTGGTGAGAATCTGCATTTTCAGGTGACGTATCTCATCGATGTCTCTCGTCGGGCCATCGGTGACCACCCCCACCACCCCACAGACCGTGAGGGCGGCGGTAAACTGGCCCCCGGCCAGCCCCACTTTGGGCAGTATCCCGGGCGGAAAGTCCTGCTTGATGACGAGGATGGTCGGTTTTTTCGCCTTGCTGATGATTTCAAACAGGTCGATAAGTGACCAGCGCTTGTAGTTGGGGTTGGGCAGGGCAAAAGCCACCGTGACGGCATAGCCAATACGCGCCCCCAGTTCGGGGAAGAGGCAGCGGACGGACTCAGCGGTATACCAGTTCTGACGCCAGGGCTCGTAGAGCCCCAGGCAGAGCGGGTTGCTCGGGTAGGTGGCGACGATATTGGTGATGGACGGGGTATTGAAGCCGCGTAATTTCTCCAGCATCTCCTTTTCTGATAATCCGGGCATATTATCTCCTTTCCGTTTATTGCCGCGCTGACTGCTATCTATTCTAGACCAATCGCTGCTCAATTTCCACAGCTATTGGGAATACGGGTCTGTGGAAACGGGTCAACGACGATGTTATTATAAGTAGTGGCGCTATTTGGTCTGACAAAAGAGAAAAGAGGTGAGCGTGTGAAATACACATTTTCGTCCCGGCGTGCTGTGGTGATGAGCAAAGGTGGTATGGTGGCCTCAAGTCAGTATCTGGCAACGCAGGCCGGAGTAAGCATACTCCAGCAGGGCGGCAATGCCATTGATGCCGCCATCGCCACCGCTGCCGCCCTGAACGTGGTTGAGCCGATGATGACCGGTCTGGGCGGTGACCTCTTTGCCCTGATATATCTTAATAAAGGCGGGGAGTTGAAAGCCCTGAACGCCAGCGGGCGCGCCCCGTATGATGCCAGCCTGGAGAAGATGAGAAGCCTGGGCTTTGCCAAAATGCCCGAAATGGGGATTCATACTGTTACCATCCCGGGGACTTTAGATGGCTGGTGCACCTTGCTCGATTCGTGTGGCACGATGGGGCTGGAACAGGTGCTGTCTCCGGCCATTGCTCTAGCCGAAAAGGGGTACCCGGTTACGGAGACGATTGCCCACTGGTGGCAGGTAAGTCAGCCCAAGCTGGAAAAGGATGCCGCCGCGGCCCGGAACTACCTGCCCCGAGGCCGGGCACCTGAAACCGGCGAGATATTCGCACAGCCGGACCTCGCCAAAACATTTAAGAAGATAGCGCGGGAGGGGCGGGACATCTTTTACCGGGGTGAAATCGCCAAGGCAATTGTGGCCTGCTCTCAGAAGCACGGCGGACTGATTTCCATGAAGGACCTGGACGACCATATGTCAAACTGGGTAACGCCCATCAGTACCAGTTATCACGGATACGAGGTGTTCCAATGCCCGCCGAACGGGCAGGGCCTAGTCACGCTGCTCGCTCTTAATATGCTGGAAGGTTATGATTTAAAGCCAATGGGGCACAACTCGCCGCCGTATCTGCACCTGCTGATAGAGGCACTGAAGCTGGCCTTCGCCGATGCTGACCGCTATGTGGCCGACCCCGATTTTGTGGCTATTCCTCTGGGGCCATTGCTGGCCAAGAAGTATTCAGAGAGCCGAAGAAATTTGATTGATAAAAGTAGGGCAGGGGAAAAGGTAACGGCTGGAGTTCCAGACAGGGGAGGAGACACGGTTTATCTGGCGGCAACGGACAGAGATGGCAACAGCATCTCTTTAATCAACAGCCTGTACCAGGCCTTTGGCTCCGGCCTCGTGGTTGAGGGAACGGGCATCTGCTTGCAGAACCGCGGCGCACTGTTTTCCCTTGAAGCTGACCACCCCAACCGCCTCGCTCCGCACAAGCGACCGTACCATACCATCATACCGGCCATGGTCTTCCGGGATGGCCGGCTGTTCCTGACCTTCGGTGTCATGGGCGGCTTCATGCAGCCGCAGGGGCAGTTACAGGTGCTGCTCAATATCATTGACTTTGGCATGGATGTGCAGGCCGCGCTGGACGCACCGAGGTTCAGGTATATTCAAGCGAGCAATGAATGTGCCTTCGAACCGGGAATTCCAGACAATGTTCTCCAGGCGCTGGCAGAAAAGGAGCACCGTGTTACCCGCCTTAATGACCCCTGCTCCCAGCAGTTTGGCGGGGGGCAGATAATCATGGTGCATCCTGAGAGCGGGGCGCTCTATGCTGGCTCTGACCCGCGCAAGGACGGCTGCGCCATGGGGACATGGTAGAAATGTGCTGCATTGCCTTCTCAACGCCTTCGAACTGCGTTAATCAATTTCCGGCCAGACCGTAATACTGGGGCCTGGTGCGCACCTCGTTGATGAAGTCGGCCACCATGTCTTTCAGGTTGCCAAATCGTGGCTGCCAGCCCCATTCCTCACGCGCCCGGCGGTCGTCAATGGTCTTCATGCTCTGGTTCTTATAAAACGCCATGACCACCGGGTCGGGTTTATAGGTTATCTTGATGTCGGGGATGAACTTCCTGATGGTGAGCTCCAGTTCCCTGGCCGTCGGCGCCGGCGAAAATTCGCTGATGTTGTAGCAGACCGTCTTGATGTTCTTTCTGGGTGCCTCGTACAGCATTAATGTGGCATGGATGGCATCTTTGAAGTAGGTGATGGGGACGGATGTGTCCTCGGTGACAAAGCATTCGAATGGTCGGCCAAGGGCCGCATTTTCAATCATCCAGGCATTGTACTGGGCGATTCCCGGCGTCTTTACCCCCGGACCGACGACGCCACCATAACGAACGCAGCGAAAGTCCAGGTCGAACCTGCGGCGGTAGAACCGGCCGAGAAGCTCACCGTATACCTTGCTCGCACCGTACATAGTAATCGGCCGCTGCAGGGTAACATCGGTGACGACCTCGCCCGTGTCCAGCCCGTAGGAGGCAACGCTGCTGGGGAAGATAACCTTTTTGACCCCGAAAAGCCGGGCTGCCTCCAGCACGTACATGGTGCCGGCAACGTTGGTCTGGAAAGAGCCCCAGGGGTTCCCCTCCGAGGGAACACTCAGCATGGCACCGAGGTGAAAGATTTCTGCCACCTTGTTGTCTTTGACCACATTCATCACTTCCGGCCAGACTTTGAGGTCGCCCGGGATGATTTTGACATTGTCTTTAATGTCCGCCACGCGTTCCGGCCGGGTGACAATATCGAAGAGGACAACCTCTTTTCCTTTGGCGACAAGCTCATGTGCCAAGCCGACACCGATAAAGCCCATACCGCCGGTTATCAGTATTGACATCGATGCTTTCGCCCCTTTCCCGGTTCAATATCGTTGCTTATTCCGGTAATTTATCCTTGCCGGCTATTTCTCTGAGCAGGTTGATATAGTAGCGGAAGCCTTCCAGCGGGACATCCGGCGGAACCACATGGTCAAGGCAGGGGAAGTAGCCGCCGGTCTTCACCAGGTACGGAACTTTGGACATAACCTCTTGCCGGATAGCTTCCTTGCCTTTGCTAAATACGCGCTTGTCGATGTTGCCGCCAATAATGATGTTTTTGCCGTACTTCTTTCTCCAGGCAATGCCGTCCATCCCGGCGGCCACCTCAAGCGGCCAGGGGAAATTAATCCCCACCTCCATCCAGATGGGTATCAGTTCGTCGATATTGCCGTCGCTATCGGCGTGGATGATATCGATGCCCTGGCTGTGCAGGAAGTCGGTGATTTGCTTATAGCGGGGCAGCATGTATTTCCGTATCATGTCTGGAGATATGAGCGTGCCGCTCTTGTAGGCCATGTCCTCCCAGAAGCGGACAGTATCGATTCTCAAGTCCTTAAAGGTGCCCTTGGCCATCTCCATATCCAGGTAGAGCACCTGGTCCATCATGTCTTCCACCAGGGCGGGGTCGTCATAGAACATGAATAAAAGCTGTTCCAGCCCGGTCCACTCGCGCAGCACCCCGAAAAAGCCTTCCAGCAGGAGCATGGTGGGAACGTCCTCGCGGTTTCTCCCCGCCGCATACTCGTTCCAGGGTGAGGGCCAGCGCTCGGGAGTATGCGGGTCAAGGCGCTTTTTGTATTCGTTCCAGGTGGCCCGGTTTTTGACCGGACGGTCCAGGTACTTGGGCATGCGCCAGGGGTGCTCTTTGGAGACCTCCACCACCGAGCCGCCGTAGGTTGTCTCCACGCGGTGGCGTTCGTCCTCGCGCAGCACCTTGAGTTCAAAGACGGGCATAATCGGCGGGGTGACATGGAAGGCGCCCATGGCCTGTGTGGAGGCACGGGCCTTCAGGTCCGAGCGGTTGTGCTCGGAAATTATTTCCTGCAGACCGTGAAGGTGCTCGAACTGGAAGTACTCATTCAGCCCTTCCTGCGTTCTGATGGATTCCGGGGCACCCTGCTTTATCCATTCCTCGAGCGTGTCGGTCCAGCAGCGGTGAAACCAGTCCATGACCATGAAATCGCCCAATCTTTCCCCGCGGCAGATGTCCCGGAAGCGTTCCCGATTGGTTATTTGCTTTTTCATACTATTGACTCCAGTAAATCAGTTTTTCTTCTGGCCGGATTTGTTCGGTATGCGGCATCATGGTTGCCCACCATGCCAGAGCTGATGTCTCACGCCGGTTAAGCCTCGCACGGTAAAGGTGTCTCCCCGGCCCAGGTTTATGAACTACAACTCGCTCTGTACCAGGGTCTCCGTAGCCTGGACGCCCTGAATGCCGCGAATTTCTCGGATGATGATTCGGGAGAGTTCGAAAAGGCTCTTGGCCTCGGTGGTGGCAATGGCATCCCACTGTCCGAAAACGAGGTTGACATCCGAGACACCGGGGATAGCGCGAATCTGCGAGAGGGCATCTGACTCCAGGCCGGGGACCAGTTTTATGAGCAAGTACCCTTTTACCATCACGGTGTCATTATACTCCCGGGGTGAGGCATTGGCAAGAGCTATTCACCCAGATGGTCGCCTGACCTAAGGCCCGACTGAGCAATAAAGTCGGCGGCGCCTATCTTTGGTGAACCGGCTGGCTGTACTCGCTTGATGAATATGGCGCCGCCCGGCGCCACCACGAGAAACCCCGCTTTCGTAACCTCGATTATCTCGCCTGGTGACCCCTTGACGTCGCCGGTGCGCAGTTCGGAATCGAAGATTTTGAATTTGGTATGGCCATAGCTCGTCATAGCTCCTGGCTGGGGGTTGGTGCCGCGGATGAGGTTGTAAATCTTTGGTGCTGGCTCGTCCCAGTCTATAACCGCCTGTGTACACAGGCCTTCATAGGTGGCCTGAGATTCGTCCTGCGGGATACGGGGCGCCCTGCCCTGCCTGATGAGCTCAATGCTTTCTTTTATCGCCTCGATGCCCAGGGGGAAGAGCTTATTGAAATAAAGCGAACCAACCGTATCGTCGGGTGCAATATCAACCTCTTTCTGCAGCAGGATTGGGCCCGTGTCTATCCCTTTATCCGGCCAGAAGATGGTCAGGCCGGTCCTGGTCTCGCCGTTGATGACCGCCCAGTTGATGGCGCTGCCACCGCGGTGCCTGGGCAGGAGAGACGGGTGGTACTGTATGGTGCCAATTTTGGGATAGTTCAGGATGGGCTCGGGCACGATGTCGGTGACGAAGGCCATCACGTTTAAATCTGGCTTCAATTTAATGTTCTCTTTATAGACCTCCGGGGCGCGCATTCTTTCCGGCTGGAATACCGCGATGCTGAGCTGAAGCGCCCGCTGCTTGAGCGGGTTATCTCTGCCGGGGATATCGGGAGGGGTGTAAACCCCGACCACCTCTTCCCCCATCTCAACCAAGGCTTCAAGGACTTTTTCGCCAAAGGCGGCCTGGCCGATTAAAACTATGCGCATATGCGGCTCTCCCACCCGGATAGCGCTAGACCATAATTTAGCCCACGCCAGAAGAAGTGTCAAATCAAGATTGAATCTTATTCAGTACCCAGCTAGAATGCAGCGGATAGAATAAAAGTGCAACCAGACGAAGGCAGAAAATGGCGGCAAATAGATTAACGGAAGAGGCGATGTCGGAGCTGGTGGCGAAGGGGAAATTGAAGCGCGCCGATATCCTGGTCACACGCTCTAAAGGCAGTCTGGTGGGCTGGCTCATCCGCTTCGGCACCGGGAGTTACTGGAACCATGCCGCTATGGTCTACGTGATTAGAAATCCAGAGCTCGGCTATGACAATACCTTCATCATTGAGTCGGGCGGGGCGGGCATAGACATTCATAATATCGGGCACTATTTTGAGCACCCGAAGAAGTACGACGTCGGGATAAAGCGACTGGAGAAGGACTGGTTTCAGAATGACCGCGAGGACGGTGGGCTGCGGTTCCAGCGAAGGGTGAGGGGCTTTGCCCTCGATGAGATTGATGACTGGTATGACCACCGGCTCATTCTGGGTATTGCCCGCAAAATACTGCGCCAGCTCATCCTGGCGGCGATTTTCCCCTGGCTGCGTCGGAAAGAGCCGGCGCAGAGAAGGGCGCGAATACCGAAAATTGCCCAGCGATTGGATATCAACGCCTATATCTGCAGTGGTTTCGTCCAGTGGGCATACTATCTGGGGGTGGGCAAGGTGCTGGGGGAAAACGGTGAGACAAATGGCCAGAAGCTTCAGGATGTCATCTTTAATCCTGAAGTCGGGCGGGATGACAGCGAAGAGGCGCTCCTGTCAACGACCCCGGCCGACCTGGCCAACAGCGATAAACTGACCTGGAAATACATCGTCAAGGACGGGGTGGTTTGGGAAGCAAGCGGTCAGGAAGATGTTGACTCTATCCTGAAACAGAATTAGCCAAATCATATGGTTCTGGTGTAAAATGGTGGCTGGTGCGCCATTTCAGGATATAACGGAGCTAACTTCTTGGGCAGACAGAAAGCGAGCAGCCTGCTTCCTCCCGGAAGCTATTATTTCTCCGGAGATGAGGCGGTAGCCGAGGGCGCCATTGCGGCACGGTGCGGCTACTGCGCCGGCTATCCGATTACACCGGCCACCGAGACGCTGGAGAGGCTTTCCGTCAGGTTCGGTGAGGTGGGGGCGGTGTTCATGCAGATGGAGGACGAGATTGCCTCCATCTGTTCCTGCATCGGGGCGTCATGGGCGGGTGCCAAGGCGATGACCATCACCTCCGGGCCCGGCTTCACCCTCATGCAGGAGGCGATTGGCTATGCTGTTTTTACCGAAACGCCGCTGGTCATCGTTGATGCCCAGCGGTCCGGCCCCAGCACCGGCCAGGCCACCCGGGTGGGCAGCGGTGATATCATGCA
The DNA here is from genome assembly GCA_964545815.1 of uncultured Dehalococcoidaceae bacterium. GTDB lineage: Bacteria > Chloroflexota > Dehalococcoidia > Dehalococcoidales > RBG-16-60-22 > E44-bin89. Next base: position 46,118 of record CAZJGR010000001.1, read on the forward strand.
GGCCAAATGGGGCTCGCACGGCGACTATATGGTTATTGCGCTTTCCCCGTGGTCAGTGCAGGAGCTGTATGACCAGACCATAAACGCCTTCAATCTTGCCGAGCGCTTTCGGGTGCCTGTTTTCGTGATGGCTGAAGAGGCAACCGCACATCTGCACGAAAGAATAGAGGTCGGTGCTGAAATTGAGCTGTTCAACCGTGAGAAAAAGCCGGGTGCACCTCCATTTGGCACGAAAGAGGAAGATGGCATACCGCCAATGCCGGCCTTTGGTGACGGCGAAAAATTATTGATTACCGGCTCCACCCATGATGAATGGGGAATAAGGAAAATAACCCACCCCGATATTCACCAGAGATTGGTGACCAGGCTGTACCAGAAAATCCTGAACCGCAGCCAAGAAATCATCCAATATGATAGTTACTATCTTGACGATGCTCAGGTGGTTGTGGTCGGCTATGGTTTTACCGCCCGCAGCGCCCTGTTTGCCGTGGAGCAGTTGCGCGGGGAAGGCAAAAAAATCGGCGTGCTGCGGTTGAAGACGCTCTGGCCCTTTGCTGATGAGTTAATTAAAGACATCGGCTCAAGAGTGGACAAAATCTTTGTTCCGGAGATGAACATGGGGCAGGTGGCCGGTGAGGTCAGGAAATACGCCGACTGTGACGTTATACCTTACGGCCAGGTCAATGGGGAGGTCATCCACCCGCACACGATTATGGAGCAGCTGCGGAGGCTTATCTAGTGGTCAGGGAGCTGGAGAAATATCTGCGCCCGGGAATCGGGGTAACCACCTACTGCCCCGGCTGCGGCGAGGCGATTCTCCAGGGGCTCATTTTGCGGGCCATTGACGAGCTCAAGCTCAATATGGATGAGATGCTGTTCGTCTCGGGCATAGGCTGCGCGGCCTGGATACCGAGCCCGTATTTTTATGCCGATACGCTGCACACGCTGCACGGCCGAACCATCGCCTTTGCCACCGGGGCCAAGATGGTCAACCCGAAGCTGAAGGTCATGGTCATCAGCGGCGATGGCGACTTGGCCGATATCGGCGGCAACCATCTTATTCACGGCGCGCGCCGGAATATGGATATGACCGTCATCTGCGCCAACAATATGAACTACGGCATGACCGGCGGTCAGGTCTGTGCCACCACGCCCAAAGGGGCCCTCACCATGACCACTCATAAGGGCAATCCCTTCCGTCCCTTTGACCTGTGCCGGCTGGTGAAGGCGGCCGGTGCCGTCTATGTGGCCCGTTATGCGGTCACCCAGCCTATGGCGATGATACGGGGCATCAAGAAGGCCCTGCAGACGGAGGGTTTCGCCTTCATTGAGGCGATAACCCCCTGTCCGGTGCAGTTTGGTCGCCGGAACAGGCTGGGCGGGCCGGCGGAAATGCTCAAAGACCTGATGTCGCGCTGCATTTCTGAGGAAAAGGCAGCGACGTTATCTCCTGAGGAACTGAAGGATAAAATAATTACCGGAGAGCTCTAGGTGGACGAAATCAAACAGGCGGTGCTCGGTGGCTACGGCGGCCAGGGGATTGTCCTCGCCGGCACCATTCTGGGCCGGGCTGCCTTCAACGACGGCAAGTGGGTGGGTGGCACCAATTCCTATGGCGCTGCCTCGAGGGGCGGGGCCTGCCGGTCTGAGGTGGTCATCTCTGACCGGCCAATCAGCTACCCTTACGTCATTGAAGCCGACGTTTTGATGGCCATGTACCAGACGGCCTACAGCAAGTATATCAGGGAGGTCAGGAGGGGGGGCATCGTGGTTTACGATGACCACTTTATCTCTCCCGGCAAGGTGGAAGGTCTGAGACAGGTGCCAGTTCCGGCAACCAGAACCGCCATCGAGGAGCTGGAAAGTGAAATCGTGGCCAATATGGTCATGCTGGGGGCCACGGTGGTGATTACCGGCTTGGTAACCAGAGAGGCGCTGCGCTCGGCGGTAGCGGAGACCGTTGCGGAAAGGCTCCGAGAGCTCGATTTGAAGGCGGTGGAGGCCGGTTTTAGACTGGGAAGCGGTAAACCAGCTTAGAGGTGAACATCAGGAAAGGAGATAGACTGGCATGCCGGTAGAAGGCAGGACATATATACCGGTTGTGGAGCATAAAAAGTGTAACCAGTGCCGGATGTGCCGTCTTCTCTGTCCCGACTTGGCCATCACTCTGAATGAAGAGAAGGACCAGATTCAGATTGACTTTGATTTCTGCAAGGGTTGTGGCATCTGCATGGCCTTTTGTCCCAAAGAGGCAATAAAGATGGAGCTGGAGAAATAGCCGGAGGAAAAATGACCGCTAAAGTAGTCATGTTGGTGGCCAACCCGATGATTCCCCATGACGAATCGGCCTACCGTAAAATCGGGGTGGAATTCATCACCTGCCCATGCCAGACAGAAGAGGAAATTATCGAGGTGGCCAGGGATGCTGATTTTATCCTCACCTTCAAGAAACCGCTTACCCGGAAGGTAATTGGGCAGCTGGCGCGGTGCCGGATGATATACAACATCGGTACCGGCTATGAGACGATAGACCTGAAAGCAGCCACCGAGCATGGCATCTGCGTCTCCTATCCCGATGCTTACTGCAGCGAGGAGGTTGCCGAGCATGCCATGGCATTAATCCTGGCCTGCGCCCGGAAGCTGGTGCGTCTGGAGCGGGCGGTGAGGGAGGGGAAGTGGGAATCATATGAGAAACGGGAAATAAGGTTTAATATTTTACCTCCCATGTTTCCGATTCGGGGTCAGACGCTGGGAATCATCGGGCTGGGCCGGATTGGCCAGAAACTCGTCCCCAAGGCCAGGGGTTTTGAGATGCGGGTGATTGTCTTTGACCCTTACGTTCCCGCCAGCGTTTTCAAAAAGTGTGGCGTGGAAGCGGTGGAACTGGATTACCTGCTCGAAAACTCGGACTTTGTATCGGTACACGCTGCGTTGGCCTACGGTGCCGGGCATATGCTGGGGGCGGAACAGTTCCGGAGAATGAAACCGACCGCCTACGTTATCAACTGCGCCCGCGGCGAGTTTATCGACGAGGAAGCGTTGTACCAGGCGCTGTCCCGGGGAGAGATTGCCGGCGCGGCCCTGGATGTGATACAGGGAGAAAGCATGCCGCCGGACTACCCTCTGCTCAAGCTGGACAACGTCATCATCACGCCACACACCGCTTACTATTCGGAAGAAGCGGTGGACAGGCTCAGAAAACGACCGTTTGAAGAGGTTGCTCGAATGGTAAATGGCGAGTGGCCGCAGTGGCTCATCAATACTGAAGTAAAGAAAAAATTCGAGCAGAGATGGGGAAAACGGTCGGCGTAAAGGAGGTGAGGGGAAATGAAATTTCAGGGCGTTGACTATTACCAGATTGATGAACTGCTCTCTGAAGACGAGAAGATGACCCGGAACCTGGTCCGGGAATTCCTCGAGAACGAAATAGAATCGCTGGTGGTCGAGGCCTTCCACGAGGAGAAGCCGCTGGATATGAGAGCGCTGGCCCCAAAGATGGGAGAACTGGGTATGATTGGTGCCTGCCTCCCCGAAGAATACGGTGGGAACGGGGCCAATTATGTTACCTTTGGGCTCATATGTCAGGAGGTGGAGAGGGTTGACAGCGCCCTGCGCAGCTTCATTGCGGTTCAATTTGGCTTGGTGGAGTATGCCATATTACGGTTTGGCTCAGAGGAGCAAAAACAGAAATGGCTGCCGTTGATTGCCCGCGGGCAGAAAATAGGTTGCTTTGGCTTGACCGAGCCGAATCATGGTTCGGATGTATCCTCAATGGAAACGGTGGCGAAAAAGGATGCTGATGGCTGGGTGATTAACGGGACCAAACAATGGATAACTGAGTCATCAATTGCTGATGTGGCCGTAGTCTGGGCCAAAACCGAGGAAGGGGTGAGAGGCTTTTTAGTGGAACGGGGCACCGAAGGTTTCACTCAGACCGCTCAGAACCGAAAGGGCTCGATGCGAGCCAGTGATGTGGGCGAGCTTGGTTTTTCTGATTGCCGGATACCATTGGCCAACGCGCTGCCGAAGGTAAAGGGATTGAGCGCTCCTTTAAGCTGTCTCAGCCAGGCCCGCTACGGGATATCTTGGGGTGCGGTTGGCATTGCCATGGACTGTTACGAGACGGCTTTGAACTATGCCAAGGAAAGGGAGCAGTTTGGCGCCCCGATTGCTGCCTACCAGATGGTGCAGGAAAAGCTGGTCACCATGCTGATTGAGATTACCAAGGCACAGCTCCTGGCTTACCGGCTGGGCAGGCTCATGGACGAGGGGAAAGCAAGCTTCGCCCAGATATCCATGGCCAAGAAGAATAATGTGGCCATGGCCCGCATGTGTACCAGGCTGGCACGGGAGACACTGGGTGCCAATGGCATATCTCTGGATTATTCTCCCATCAGACATATGGCCAATATAGAGTCGGTTTATACCTATGAAGGGACGGACGATATCCATACCCTGATTCTGGGGCAGGATATTACAGGGATTTCAGCCTTTCGTAGAGAGCTATAGGAGGGTGGATTGAAAATACTGGCGATTATGGGCAGTCCCAGATTGAACGGGAACACCAATTATCTGGTTGACCAGGCGCTGGCTGAAGCGGCGAAGCTCGGGGCGGAAACGGAAAAGATAGTCATCAGCCAGCATAAGGTGAATCCCTGCCTCGGCCACGATAACTGCGCTTCTTTTGAGTCCTGTGCCCAGAAGGATGATGCCGGCTGGATTATCGACCGGTTTTACGAGGCGGACGGAGTTATCCTCGGGAGCCCGGTATATTACTACAACGTAAGCGCGCAGATGAAGGCCTTTATGGACCGCAATTTTTTCCCGTACAATAAGAGCCGAATGGCCAGGGCCAGGGCGGTGGGCATCATCGTTATCGCTGAGGCAGAAGGCATCGAGGATACACTGCATACGCTGAACCAGTTTATTGATTCGGTTTGCCGTGTTGGTAAAAGCCGGCGCTTTGTGGTGAGCGGGTACGCGGGCAGAGCCGGAGATGTAGTGAAAGACGCGGCCTTGACCGAAGAGGCCCGGAAGCTGGGTCAGAAAATGGTGGCCAGCCTGCAGTAGGAGTCATGGATTGAAGATTGGCGTTATTTCCGATACGCATGCCCGGACTATGGAAGATATCCCTTGGTCGCTATTAGCGGCACTGAAGAAAGTTGACCTTATCATCCATGCCGGGGATATTACGGAAAGGGCGGTGCTTGAGGGGCTAAGGGAGATTGGGGAGGTAAAGGCGGTGCAGGGCAACATGGACGCGGGCGAACTGCGGCATATGCTGCCGGATAAGCGGATTATTGACATCGACGGAAAGCAAATCGGTCTGGTCCACGGTTCCGGGGGGCCGTGGGGGCTAGCGGAAAGGGTAAGGACGCTGTTTGGCGAGGTGGACATTATCATCTTTGGACACTCTCATTTATCCTTCAATGAGTATCTTCGGGGGACGCTCATGTTCAATCCGGGGCGGGCCCGGGATTCCTTTGGCCTGCTAACGATAGGGAAAGAGATAAAGGCTGAGATATTAAAGGTTTGAATCGCCAGAAAACGGGCCCCGCCGATAATTCACAGGGAGGTATATCTGTGTCTGTTGAGAAGAGCGGTAAAGCCAGGAGACCGCCCTTTTTTTATGGCTGGGTCATTGTCGGCATTGCCATCATCGGCTGGATTCTGGTCTACGGCACGCGCAATTCTTTCCCGGTGTTTTTCCCGTCGATTCTCGACGAGTTTGGCTGGAGCCGCGGCAGCACCGCGTTTATGCTTTCCCTAAACCTTCTCATGTACGGTTTCATGGCACCGATTGTGGGCAGTCTGTGCGACCGCTGGAAGCCGCACCGGCTCATCTTGATCGGGGTTATCGTTCTGGGACTGGCCACGGCCGGCTGCGCTTTTGCCCGTGAACTCTGGCATTTTTACCTGTTGTTCGGCGTTTTAATGCCCATGGGCTCAGCATGCAGCGGCACGCCGTTGCTGGGGCCAACGCTGGCCAACTGGTTTGCCAAGAGGCGGGGTATGGTCATGGGCCTGGCGCAGATGGGTGGTGGACTCAGCTTTACCTACGGTATGTTTGTTGAGTTCGTTATCTCTCAGGTGGGCTGGCGTTACGCGTACTTTGTTGTTGCCGGGATATTGATGGCTGTTCTGCTTCCCCTCTACCTCTTTTTCTACCGTTATCGACCACAGGAGAAAGGCCTCAAGCCCTATGGAGCTGAAGATAAGCGGGTGGCCATTAAATTGGACGTTAGTACCGCGGTGGACCCGAAATCTGAGCCTCGTGACTGGACGCTGCGGAAAGCGCTGAGGACATATCAGCTGTGGTTTCTGCTGGCAACTCAAGCGCTCTTCTGGGGCGTCGGTGCCTATCTGGTGCTGGGCCATCAGGTCAAGTTTGCCGAGGATGTTGGCTACAGCAGCACCGTGGCCGCATCGGTCTTTGCTCTCTTCGGTATCTTTTCTGCGGTCGGACAGGTGTCCGCCGCTGTGTCTGACTGGATAGGGAGGGAGAAGACGGTGACCATCGCGGTCATTCTGACTCTGGGGGCACTTACCGCGTTGATTTCGGTGCATGATACATCACAGCCCTGGCTTCTCTACCTGTACGCGATATGCTTCGGCTATGGAGGTGGGCTCTGCGGACCGGCCATCTATGCCGGGCTGGCGGATATCTTCTATGGGCGGCACTTTGGCGTCCTGTCTGGGCTGACGCTGGCCGGCTTCGGCGTCGGTGGGGCAGTCGGGCCATGGCTGGGTGGCTTCCTCCATGACGTTACCGGCAGCTACACCAGCGCCTTTATCTTTGCCATGGTATGCTTTGGTATATCCGGCATCACCTTTTGGATTGCCGCACCGAGGAAAGCGGAGAAGCTGCGAGCCCAATTGTGAGTTTGTTCCCGGTTTTTCCGAAGATATTAATATCCCCGCTCCGCCTTCCATGCGGCAATCTGCACAGCGTGTTCCCGATAGTGGCTGGTGGTATCAAGGCGAAGTCGTTTGGTAAAACGAGGAAGGCCAAAAGCACTCTCCGGAACATTCTCCAGAAAGCTAATCAGCCTTTTATGGGTGGCGAGTAAATCTTCCTTTACCTGCTCCAGGGATAAGTGCCGCTTGCGCTCCTGCTCTTTGGTGTTGAAGGCGTCAATGCCCATGTAGCGCGGCAGTGGCCTGCCTTCCAGAACGAGGGGCAGGGCTTTCCGTGCTTCCTCTTCCCAGGTGGTGATGTGGGCCATAACGTCACGTGTTGACCAGTGGCCAACGGCGCCCGGCTGAAGGAGGATATTTTCCGGCAGGCCTTGCCACGTCTGGAGAAGCGCCTGCCACTCCTGTTCCAGTCTTTGCAGCGCTCTCTCTTTTTTCATCGTGGGGGCCAGCCTAGAGGACATTCAGGCTCAGGTATCGTTCCCCTCTGTCGGGGAGGAGCGTGACGATGGTCTGGCTCTGCCCTGACCTCCGGGCAATCTTTAGCGAGGCCAGGACATTGGCCCCGGAGGAAATGCCGACCATCAGGCCTTCCTCGCGGATAAGCCTTCTGGCCATCGCGACCGCATCTTTCTCTCTTATCGGCATGACCTCATCGATGAGGTCGAGGTCAACCAGTTTGGGTATGAATCCCGGGCCGATGCCCTGAATGATGTGGTTGTGGGGCTCGCCGCCGCTCATCACCGCCGATTCCGCTGGCTCCACGGCGACGATTTTAACCCTGGGATTGGCCTGCTTCAGCGCTTCAGCGACGCCCATCAGGCTGCCGCCGGTGCCAACACCGGCCACGAAGACATCAATATCTTTGCCCACCGTCTGCAAAATACGTTTGCCGGTGATTTCACGGTGGGCGTCAATGTTGTCCCGGTTCTCAAACTGCCGGGGGAACCAGGCGTCTTTGTTCTCCTCGGCCAGCTGCTCAAGTTTTTTCACTGTGCCGGGAAACCCCTCCGCTTCCGGGGTAAGGACAATCTCGGCGCCGAAGGACTGTATCAGCTGCCTTCTCTCTTGGCTCATGTGCTCCGGCATCACCGCCACAAAGTGGTACCCCTTCAGGGCAGCAATCATGGCAAAGGAAATGCCCGTATTGCCGCTCGTCTCCTCAATTATCTTGCTGCCGGGCCTGAGCAGTCCTTTCTTCTCAGCGATGTCAGCCATGTAAAAGGCCATGACATCTTTGATGCTGCCGCTCGGGTTCAGGGCCTCCAGCTTGGCCAAAATGATGGATGCGGTGTCATTCACTTTCTTCAGTGCCACAACTGGTGTATTACCAATCAGCTTCATCAAGCCGTTATTCATCAGGCCTCCTCCAACCGGGGGAAAGGATATTGACTCTTTGATATTAACTATTCCGCCCCGATGCTTTTCAGAATATCGTGCGAAGCGCTCCGCAATATGCTGGTCGCGTTCAGGGAGAAGAACCGGGCACCCTGCTGGATAAACTCCCGAATCTGTTCCGGTCGGTCGGAATTCACCGCTCCCACCCCCACCACCTTGCCGGCAGCCGTCCCCTCGGCGATGATACGCTTCACCGCATCCTGAATCTTGGGATGGTCCAGCTTGCCCGGGATGCCGGAAGAGACAGATAGGTCCATCCGGCCGACCCAGAGCACGTCAAGACCCTTCACAGTGACAATCTCAGGCAGGTTTTTCAGTGCTTCCATTTCCTCAATCATGGTGATTACCATGGTCTCCCGGTTGGCTTCTTTAATGTAGTCAGCGACGGGCATGCCGCTCAGGCTCAACGGGCGGCCACCAGCGCCGCGCTCACCTTCCGGCGGGTATTTCACGGCTCTGACGACAGCTTCTGCGTCCTGTTTGGTATTGCAGTGGGGGAAGATGATGCCCATGGCCCCGGAATCGAGAAAGCGGGCGGTGAGCCCGGGGTCGTGATTCGGCACGCGGACTATGGGAGTCAAACCGGCAAGCTCAGCCGCCCGGAACATCTCCTGGCATGACTCCGCGCTGGATGGCCCGTGCTCGAGGTCGAAATAGACGAAATCAAAGCCCAGACCGCCCAGGTTCTCCACAATGGACGGCGAGGTAAAGTCCAGGCGGATGCCGATGGCGGTTTTACCTGCCCTGAGCTTGGCCTTGGTGGCATTTTTCAAAATCACTTTTCTTTTACCTCCTTTGCTAATCGCGGCACTTCAGCAGCACTTTGGTGAAATTGGCCCCGCGTTCAATCTCCTCAAAGGTAGCCTGTATCCTTTCCAGCGGGCGTACGTCGGAAATCAGTTTTTCGAATGGAACCGCCTTGGAAGCGACCAGTGGAATAGCTGTCTCGAAGTCCTCCGGCTCATGCAGTCTGATGCCGCCGATTCTCAGCTCCCGCAAAAAGACCCGGCCCAGGTCAACCGGCGCCGGCTTGTCGAAAATGCCGACGATGACAATGCGCCCTCTGGTTCGGGCCAGCCTGGTCATCATTTCCGCCCCGGGTGCCAGCCCGGTTACCTCAAAGACAACATCAGCCCCCGCCGTGCCAGTCCTGTCCGATACATATGCTGGCAGGTCAGTCTCCCTGGGGTTGGCCACCTCCAGGCCGAATTCCCGGGCCAGGGCAATGCGGAACGGGTTGATTTCAGAGATGAGGACATTGGCGCCCTTCAGTCTGGACTCCAGCGCCACCAGCAGGCCGATTGGTCCGGCGCCAATGACCACCACCTGCTCTCTTTTGGCAACCTGCCCGATGCGTATGGCATGTGCGGCTACCGCCGCCGGCTCCACCAATGCCGCCAGTTTGAGGTCGATATCATTTGGCAGCCGGTGAAGCGTCTCCGCCGGCACCGTCCAGCTGCCCTGGAAACACCCCGGCGTGTCCACGCCGAACACATTGACCTGATGGCAGACGTTGTAATGCCCTGCTTTGCAGGCCGGGCAGCGACCGCATGATGCCCATGGCCTGACCACCACTTTATCACCCACCCTGAAGTCCGTGACGCCTTTGCCGACCTCAGCCACCGTGCCGGACATCTCATGGCCGATGACCTGCGGTATCTTGGTGCGGTGGTCCATATGCCCCATATAGATGTGGACATCCGTCCCGCAGATGCCGCCGTAGGCGATGTTCAGTCTGACCTCTCCGGTCCCCGGTGGCCGGGGTGGGGAATCACCAACGCGGAAGCTCTTTTTCCCCTGGTAGAACGCTCCTTCCATGCTTGCTCCCCCCTGAAAAGAAATGGTTATAAAGTATCACCAGTTTTACTGGCCGTCGTGGATATTAGTATATCACATTCATTGGCCGCTTACGCAATGACAAGGGGGAACTGTCCGATGTTTAATGTGCGGCGGCAAGGTCATTTACTGTGGCCGCCGTCAAGCGGGCAATATCAGCTGTCTTCAGCCTGACCAGTTTGGACCTGGTGCCACCGCCACACCAGACGTAATAATGGCGCATGACTTTCTGGTCAATATATACCGGTATTTTTTTCTTGTGACCGACGGGAGGTATACCGCCGGTGGGATAACCGGTGGCAGCCTTGGCTGCGACATCGGTGGCCAGCCGCACCGACTTTGAACTGGAGCCGCGTTCCAGCTTGTGACGGCTCACATCGGTATCGGCAAGCACCACCGCCAGCAATGGCCTGTCATCCTGGTCAACAAAGACGATGGACTTGACAATCTCACTTAAAGGCACGCCGCTGGCCGCAGCCGCCTCGGCGGCATGGTGGGTGGCCCTTTTCTCCATGAACTCAAATTCAACTTTGTGGCTGACCAGAAAGGCGGCCAGATTCATCAGACTGCCCTCAGCCAGCCATTCTACACCGCGAAGAAGACTTTGACAATCCGTTTCCGGGTTGGTGAAATTGTCCCGCGCTTGACAAATGCGGTGGGGCTCACTAAACTGCCTTTACTTGGTTTGTTATTAATCAGGAGGTTCTGCGATGGCAAAAGCTGATTGTGTCGTCAGGGGAGGCCTGGTCGTCAGCGGGAAGGGAATAACTAGGGCGGACGTTCTGGTGGGCGACGGGGTGGTACAGCAGGTGGGCGGGAATCCAAAAGCGCCGAAGATAATTGATGCTTCCGGTAAATACGTGTTCCCCGGCATCATTGACGCCCACTGCCACCCGGTCTATGCCGACAAAATGGACACCTTTTCCCTGTCGGCAGCCTATGGCGGTATCACCACGCTTATCCCGTTCTTTGGCAATCTGGCGGCCTGGGGCACCGCCGGCAAGGCTTCAGAAATCATTAAAAGGATGATTGAAGAGGGGGAGCGCATTTCTTACCTTGATTTCGCCATCCATGCGGCATTCGTTGCGGAGGACGATGTCAGGACGGAAATCCCAAAGCTGGTCAAGATGGGGGTACCCTCTTTCAAGATGTATATGACGTATCCACGAAGGGGCATGATGATGCCCGATGATAAAATGCTGGAGGCTATGGCGGTAACGGCAGTCGAAGGTGGCCTGGCCATGGTGCATGCCGAAAATGGTTACGGTATCGACTACCTTGTGGCGAAGTTTACCGCTGAGGGCAAAGTCTCCCGCGAGTATTTCATGCCGTCGCAGCCAAATATTCTTGAAGTTGACGCGGTGCAGCGGGCCGCCACCTATGCTGCCATCACTGGCAGTCCTCTCTACTACGTGCACCTGAGCGCAAGGGAGATGCCCGAAATAATGGCCCATATGAAGCGGGAAGGCTGTCGCATTTACGGTGAGACCTGCCCGCAGTACCTGTCCCGGACCAACCAGGCCGTGCTGGAGAGGGGGGCTCTGGGCAAAGTGGGACCGCCATTGCGGGAGAAGGAAGACAACGAGGCAATCTGGCAAGGCCTGGCCAGCCACGCCATCGATACTGTGGCCAGCGATTCGTGCGGTATCAGGACAGAACAAAAAGAGTGGGGTGGTGCTTCTAAAGATTTCATCACCGGTACGGGTGCCCGGCCCCGAACGGGCAACATCTTTGAAGCTCGCTTTGGCGCGCCCTGGGTGGAGCATATGCTCCAGGTGGTGTACCAAGATGGCGTGAATGGCGGACGCATCACCCTGCCGCGTCTGGTACAGACAATGTGTGAAAACCCGGCGAAGATTTTCGGGCTCTATCCGAAGAAAGGCATCATTCAGGAGGGCTCAGACGCCGATATAGTCGTCTTTGACCCGTCGGTGCCGTGTACCATCAGCGCGGAGAGCATGCACGGCAATTCCGACTTCACTCTCTTTGAGGGCAAGGAAGTGATGGGTGTCCCGGTCTTCTCCATGCAGCGCGGCGCGGTGATAATAGAAAATGGGCAGCTCAAGCAGAAACAGGGCCGTGCCCGCTTCCTGCCCGGGAACTGCGACTTGGCTGCCTATTCCAGGAACGGATATGCCGTGGACTAAGCTGGCCACGACCATATTGATGATAAAATTTCGATTATTGAACTTTACAAGGCGCTGGTATAGATGTTCTTGACATCGTCTTCAGTCAGGTTTCTCGGGTTGGTCACGAAGAGCCGGCTCAGCTTCATGCCTCCTTCCACGAGCGACGGGATATCGGCTTTGGTGACACCGTAATCGCTCAATTTAGCGGGAATGTTGAGGATTTCCAGCAACCTGAATATATAGGCCACCAGTTTTTCCGCTGCCTGGTAGGGTGACAGTCCTTCCGTGTTTTCACCCACCGCCTGAGCTATGCTGGCGTACTTCCTTGGATTGCCGATTTTATTGTAATCCACAACGTAAGGCAGCATGACGGCATTGGACCGGCCGTGGGACATGTGGTATTTAATACCCAGTATATTGGATAAACCGTGAACCGCGCCCACTCCCCCGGTGTTCATAGCCAGACCGGCGAGCGTGGCCGCAAGCGACATATGGTAACGCGCGGGTACATTCTCGGCTTTAGCATAAGCGGTGGGCAGATTTTCCGCAATCAGACGGATGGCCTCGATGGCCAGGATATCGGAGAAAGGCGCGGCATTCATCGATACGTACGTTTCTATGGCATGAACCAGGGCATCGACCCCGGTATCGGCGGTGACTTTGGGTGGCATTGACAGCGTGAGCATGGGGTCGACGATGGCGACATCTGCCAGAGTGTAGTGGCTGTAAATCGACTTTTTCAGGTTTTCGGCCTCATCTTTAAACACGACCACCCGGGTGACTTCGCTCCCGGTGCCGGCGGTGGTCGGAAGCAGTATTTTGGGAAGGCCGCTGCCGGGCACATTTTCCATGCCCGCGTAATCCAGCACTTTGCCTTTGTTCTTGGCCATGATGGCCACACCTTTAGCCACATCCAGCGAGCTGCCCCCGCCAACGCCGATAATGATGTCTGCCCTATTATCTATGGCTATCCGGGCACCGTCATCAATGTTCCGGGACGGTGGCTCGGCCTCGACCTTGTCGAAAATGTCGAAAGCTATCTTCCGGGCTTTAAGTGAATCCTGGACGTTCGCCAGCAGGTTGGCTTTTATTACCCCCTTGTCGGTGACAATGAGCGCCTTTTTCGCCTTGAATTGCGCTGTCTCCTGCCCCACCAGGCTGGCAGTACCATTGCCAAATATGATTTTGTTTGGCGATAGGAACGTGTTCACTTGGTTCATTATGGAAACACCTCTCTTTCTCTCACTCAGAATTGGCACACCGCCACCATTTTAGTACGCCAGCCGTCAAGTATCAACAATGAGGCACGGAAAAAGTAAAGCGAGCCGAGAAGTTGTTTTATTCGATGGACTTGAGGTGGTTTTCGATATGGGTGATTCATCGGTTCACCCGCGGTATGGCTGCGGTTCGGCACTGGTAATGCAATTCCCGTCAAAGAGCGGCACAAGGTGGTATTTATCTATCTGGCTGGCATACTCCAGGTCAGCGGCAAAGCCGATGCTTTTCAGGTAGCGGCCATGTTCGCTGGCCGCGAGAACAGCCAGTGGCTTTCCCCGGTTCATACTGGCATACTCGGCAGCTGATATGGCCGCATCGCTGAGCTCTGGCGATATGCCACATTTAGCTAATTCGGACAGCAGGCGTGGTACCAGCAATCCGGCGCAGTACCAGTCTTCCAGCGCTGGTTCACCGTGACGCCCGGCACAGATGAGAAAAACTCTTTTTATGGCATCGCTCACCGCTGCCCTCACCATTGCGGTGGACACAGCGGACAGATTGACCAGCGCCCCGAGGTACACAGACCGAGCACTGCCCCGGTACGCCCGTCGCAGGGCCGGCGTACCGTTGGTGGTGGAAAAGTAAATCACCCTGCCGGATATCTTGCCCGAATCAAGATACTCGATAGGGGAGTTCCCCAGATGAAATCCGGGAATGCGCAGTCCGCTTCTTTCGCCGCCGAGCAGGAAAGGGGTGTTGCCTCCTGATGCGGCGCATCGCCTGGCCTCCGCAGCGCTGATGCAGGGGCGCACCTCGCTGGCACCATGCGCCAGTGCCGTAACTATGGTGGTGGTGGCGCGGAGGACATCGATAACCATACATATCGCGTCTTCAAAGCGAGGTGGCAGCAGCCGTGGCGTCAGGATAACGTCTATTTTCATACTCCGGGTTAACCATCACTTGTAAATTGGGTTGAACCGGTAACAGTATATCATAGAGCTGGATTGAGGCATAAGCGACTCTGGCTGATTAATGGTCAGGCGTTCTTCCGAAAATATGGTGGTTAACAAAAAGAGAGGCGGGCCAGCTTTATACTGTGCCCGCCTTCTTTATCCGTCCTGCTTGTCTTCGGGCAAAGTTCTGGTTAACTTACCTTTCTATTCTATCACCAGCGAGGGAAGCCAGAGAACCAGTTCAGGGAAAACGACCATCAGCCCCATAGCAAGCAGGATCATGAGAACGTAAGGGACGACACCACGTATTATGTCCATCACCACTATGCCCAGAGATGGGTCGGCAGCGCCGCGGCAGATGTAAATCCCCATGGCGAAGGGTGGTGTCATGAAGGCGGTCTGGAGGTTGACGCAGACAAAGATGGCGGCCCAGATCGGGTCAAAGCCGAACGCCACGAAAATGGGGCTGATGATGGGCACCGTGATGAAGACGATGCCAATCCAGTCGATGAAGAAGCCGAGGAGGAAGATGATGAACTGGATGAGGACGAAGGCGCCCCACTTGCCGCCGGGCGCGGCCATGATAAGCTTGGTCGCGAACTCCCCGCACCCGAAGCCCAGAAAGACACCGACGAAGGCGAAGGACATGGTGCCGACGAGGAAAATCATCCCGGATATCCTCAGCGTCGTTATCAGCACCGCTTTTAAGAGTGTGAAGTTTAAACGACGGTAGCCAGCGGCCAGTAGCATAGACATGAAGCAGCCACAGGCAGCGGCCTCGGTGGGCGGCGCAATGCCCAGGAAGATGACCCCCAGCACGGCGAAAATGAGGATGGCTGGCGGCACCAGCGAATAAGCCAGCAGCCACGTTTTCTTGGTGAAGGAAACCGCCCTCTCTTCAACAGGCACTGGCGGCCCAATGTCCGGCTGTATCCAGGCACGAATGATAACGAAGAGCATATAAAAGGCGG
Organism: uncultured Dehalococcoidaceae bacterium; assembly: GCA_964545815.1. Classification (GTDB taxonomy): domain Bacteria; phylum Chloroflexota; class Dehalococcoidia; order Dehalococcoidales; family RBG-16-60-22; genus E44-bin89. Next base: position 61,538 of record CAZJGR010000001.1, read on the forward strand.
CAAGGAGGAAGCCGGGGATAAAGGCGCCGAAGAGCATCTTGCCGACCGATATCTGCGCCATCGGCCCGTAAACGACAATCATGACGCTGGGCGGGATGAGGATGCCCAGGACGCCCGAGGCAACGACACAACCGGTGGCAAAGGGTTTACTGTAGCCCCGCTTTATCATCGAGGGCAGGGCCACCAGCGTGAGCAGCGTCACCGAGGCGGTGATGACGCCAACGGTAGCCGCCATAACTGTACCCACTAAGATGGTGACCACCGCCAGCCCGCCGCGGAATCCTCCCAGCCAGAGGTAGAGGGCATCATAGAGCCGCTCGATTATCCCCGACAATTCCAGCATCGACCCCATGAAGACGAAGAGGGGCACCGCCAGCAGGACGCGGTTAACCATCAGCCGGTATATGCGCAGATAATAAGTGCTGCCCACCTCCCCTTGCCAGAGAAAGATGCCGAGGGCAATGCCAATGAACCCGACGATGTAGCCCAGAGGGAAGCCGGTCATCACCAGCACCAGGACGGCACCGAGCATGAGGGCGCTAACTAAATCAGGACTCAGTTCAGGCATATTCTTTCCCCTTTATAACGCGGTATAAGGCGCGAGACAGGTTGACCAGACCCTGCATGAACAGAAAGGCGAAGCCGAGGAAAATCAGCGTCCGGGTCGGGTACCAGGGCGGGTACCAGTAGCCCTCCACACTTTTTTCCATGACGATCCAGGACCACCACATCTTTTTAAAGGCGAAGAACAGGACCAATCCAATGGTGGGGATAAAGAAAAAAATGCTGCTGATAGTATCGGCGATGGCTTGGCCGCGGGGGGACCATTTGGTATAGAACACGTCAACCCGGACATGGCCGTGCTTGTACTCGGTATAGGTATAACCGAAACAATAGAGACACATACCGAGGAAAATGCCAACCTCGTAGCCCCATATCGTCGGAGCGTTAAAGATGTAGCGGGCAATAACCTCATACACTATGGTCAGTACTAACGCAAGCCCGGCCCAGCTGGCAATAATTCCTGCCCAATTGCTGATGGAATCAACTAACTTGAAGACTTTTCTCATCGCTTTTCATTCCCGCTAATATTTGAAACCCCCTGCCCCGAGAAACCGGAGCAGGGGGTTTTTGGCAACTACATGCGCTGCCAGGTGCCGCGGACGATGGTCTTGAAGTTCTCAATCGATTCGTAGATTTGCTTGAATACGGGGTCCGCAGCGGAGCGGTCCGCGTAAAGCTTCATCGCCCTGGAGACCATCTCGTCGGCAATCGACTGCGGGATGAAGTCTACATGGACGCCCTTCTCCTTCAACAGCGGGATAGCTTCAAGGTCCGTGTTGACCATGAAGTTGTAATACTCCAGGCCCGAGGCAAAGCCCAGCTCGACGCATATCTTCTTGATGTCGTCAGGGAATGAATTCCAGGTATCCATGTTCCACATCTGGGGCTGCCACTCCTCGGGCTGGCGGACTGGCCCGAGGTACATGTAGTCGACGACCTCGTACATCGCTAAGGAGTAGTCATACCCCGGAGAGCTGAGCTGGTAGCCGTCAATCACACCTCGCATCAATGACTCGTAGGTCTCTTCGCTGCTGAGCGTGACCACGGAGGCGCCCATCTGGGTGAAAATAGCGCCGTCATCGCCGGCAGTCCTGAGCTTCAGGCCCTTGATGTCAGCCGGTGTTTTGAGCTCTTTGTTGGTGCTGATGAACAGCTCGGGCACGGTCACGAACCCGGGACCCTGGAACACGTTGTAGTCCTTGGTCATCTCCTGCAGGAAAGCCACGCCCTCGTTCTGCATCCAGAAGTACTGCTCGATGGGGGAAAGGCCGGCAATCTGGAAGGTGAACAGGTTGCAGCCCGGGCCGAAGCGGTCCATCCAGTACATGGTGCAGGTGGTGGCAAAGTCGAGCACGCCATCTTTGATGCCGTCAAGCTCCACCATGGACGGGACAATCTCGCCGCCGCTGTGCGGGGGCATTACAATCCGGCCGCCGGTGGCAGCTTCGAGGTTTGCCTGAAATTTGGCTACTCCCTGGCAGAAGGTGGAGCCGGCGCCAGCATGACACTGGCCAACCAGAGTCCATACTTTTTCCGGTTGGGCTGGGGCCGGAGCTGGTGCTGGAGCGGGTGCCGGAGCCGGAGCTGGTGCTGGGGCCGGCGCAGGAGCGGGTGCTGGTGCTGGAGCTGGTGCTGGAGCCGGCGCAGGCGCTGGTGCTGGGGCCGGTTTGGCACAGGCGCCAGCAATGAGACTAACGATTAGCAGTAATGCCATTAATCCAAAGATTATCGATTTCCTCACTAAGTTCTACCTCCTAACTAATCAGAATACAGTGTTAACCGATACCTGATTATAACTGAATTTAATCACCTCCTTTACTATGAATCTCGTCGTAATTACGGTACATTCAAGTTTAAGCGCTGAGCAAAAATGATATCTGTCAAGTAAATAGTTTTACTTGGTCAGTTAATATACAATAATATTTGATTTCGTAAATGTCAAGACCTCCTGATATAATTTGCTCATTTTTTGTTCTAACACGGTGAGTCACGAGTGGACACAAATAGCGGCTCCGATTACTAAAATTGCCAAAAGCGGATAACATATGTTAATGTTCGGAAAAGTCACCACGGTATCAGAGGTAAATCTTCATGCGTTACCGGCATTGGCTGGGCCTGGGGGCAAGCATAGTCCTGGGGATAATCTTATTAGTTGCGGGCATAGGTAAATTACTGGTTAAATCAGAATTATTTGAGACATACTATCCAGGTTATCTCGACTTTCTAACACTGGACCAGGTTAGGCTTTTATTTCACGGGCTTCCCTATGTTGAAATCGTCATTGGCTCTCTTTTAATTGTAGGGTTGGCCACTAAACTTGTGGCTGCTTTGTCCTCATTATTGATTGCGGCTTTCATCACCAGCAATGTCTGGTTCATCGCGCATGGAATGGGCTTTGAGCCCTGCGGATGTCTGGGCATTATTGACCGGCTGTTTCAGAGTAAGCTCTCCACACAGCAATCACTTTACCTGGATATAGCCATGCTGGCTCTAATACTGATTACCCTCTCCTGCTATCAGCGCCAATTTACCGGTATTTATCCCTGGTTTTTAAAAAGAACCGAACAGGGTAAAAAATGATTTGGTGACGGGGGCACAGGGCCATAAAGTGACCGGCGCGGCACCTACTTTAAGGCCCGGGCGGTGATTTCAGCAAGGTCCAAGACCCGCGCTTGTCCCGAAACACCCTTGTCTTTAAGCCCGTCTTCAAACATAATCATGCAGTAAGGACAGCAGACGCAAATCGTCTGCGGGCCTTTTTCCAGCGCCTGTTCCACACGGGCCACATTGATGCGCTTGCCCAGGCTTTCTTCCATCCACATCCGGCCACCCCCAGCGCCACAACAAAAAGAACGCCTCTGGCGTAAATCCATTTCCGCTGGCTTCTGGCCGGTGACCGCGGCAATTACCTGGCGGGGAGCTTCATAAATATTATTGTAACGCCCAAGGTAGCAGGAATCATGGAAGACGAGCTTCCCCAGATCGGTCACAGGATTCAATTTAAGTTTTCCATCCTGAATGAGGCGGTAGATGAATTCGGTGTGGTGGTAGACCTCCAGTTCAACGCCGTACTGCCGGTAGTCGTTCTTAAACGTGCTGTAACAGTGGGGACATTGGGTAATGATTCTGGTTACCCCCTTCTCGGCGAACAGTTTGATGTTCGCCTGCGCCATACGGTCAAAGACATATTCGTTGCCTAAGCGTCGCAGGCTGTCGCCACAGCACAATTCATCTTTGCCCAGAATGCCCCAGGAGATGCCGGCTGCATTTAAAATATTGGCCACGGCCACCGTTGTCCGCCGGCTTCGGGCATCGAAAGCGCCGGCACAGCCGACGTAGTATAAAAATTCCGTCTCAGCGGCCGAAAAAGGTTTTACGTTAATATCGCTGGCCCACTTGACACGCTCTGACGGCGCAATGCCCCAGGGATTGCTCCGCTGTTCCATATTTTCAAACAGGTTGAGTAATTCATCGGGAAATCTGGCTTTTAACTGTACCAGGTTGCGCCGCATATCAATGATGTGGTGCACATGCTCAATCTTTACCGGACATACCTCCATGCAGGCACCGCAGGTGGTGCACTCCCAGAGCACCTCTTCGGAAATGCTGCCTTCCCCGTTCTCCGCAATTAACGGCAGCAATGGCTCCTGTTTCTTCAGGATTAAAGGCCCATTGGTCAGCAGATTACGCTTGAGTTCTTTAATCAACGTGCGTGGATTGAGTGGTTTTCCAGTGGCATAGGCGGGGCAGACCTCCTGACAGTGACCGGGTTCAACACAGGCATAAAGGTCGAGGAGGCGCTTGCGGCTGAAGTCATCTATGTTGGTGACGCCAAAAGTGGCCTCGTCTTCAAGATTGATGCGGCTGGGGATACCATGGGGGGGTGGTGTGGAGAGGAGGTCATTTAAAAGTGCGGCGATTATATGCAAATATCTGGTGTAGCCAATAATTATCAGCACCAGCAGGACAAATCCCCAGTGGCTCCAGAACCAGACGCTGTGCCACATCTCCAGTGAAGCGCCAGACGTGTAAACATGGCTGAAGGCGGTGCTTATGGGTGGGGTTGGAAAGCCAAGACCAGCCGGGGGGTGTCCGGCGGCAATCTGGGTGGCAATTTTACCCAGATGTGTTATCGGGTGGATGAGAACGGTGACCAGTATTACCAGCGCTTCAAAAGTCTGGTGACCCTCAAGGCGTGGTGGCCGGATAATGTAGCGCCGAACGATACCCCAGAGTGCTCCAAGCATGATGAAGGGGGCAACGATGTCCATGACCCAGGTATAGACACTGTAGACCGGATTATGTTCCATGACATCAGAAATTCCGAATCCAGAGCCAACGATGATGAAGAAAAAGTAGTAGGTGACGAATAAGAGAAAGCCCCAGGCCATGAGCATGTGGCCCAGGCCGGCGCGGTCTTTCTTGGTCAGGTTCTTGAACTGGCACTGTTGCCAAATCAAATGACCGATGGCCGTTACTGCCCTCTGGAGTAGCTGGCGGTAGCTTTCCTCTTTCCTGCCCAGAGCGAGATAGCGATAAAGCTGATAAAGTCGGTAGGCGAAGACACCTGCGGCAAAGCCAGTGAGTCCCCAGAACAGGACATACCCGGCGACTCCCAAATGGCTTACTGGATTCATATTAGTTCTTGGCCCCTTTCCATCTGGCTAGTGTCTTTCCACCTTGAAATCCACGCCTTTAGCCCGAAGCTCTCTGACCCTCTTGGTCAGGCACGGGACAACTTTCAGCACGTCGCCAACAATGCCGTAGGTGGCCACTTCAAAGATGGGCGCATTCTTGTCCGTGTTGATGGCCACGATAGTATCTGAATCCTGCATGCCAACTAAGTGCTGGATGGCGCCGCTGATGCCACAGGCGATATACAGTTTAGGGCGGACTGTTTTCCCGGTCTGACCGACCTGTCGTTCGGCGGGCATCCAGCCGGCCTCAACGGCGCCGCGGGAGGAGCCGACCACCCCGCCCAGCTCATCGGCCAGTTCCTGAAGGAGAGAGAAATTTTCTTTGGCGCGCATGCCCCGACCGCCCGAGACGATGATATCCGCCGCCGCCACATCTACATCGCCTGCTTTGCGCTCATCGATTACCTCAAGTACCTTGACCGCGATGTCTGTCTCCTGGAACGGCACTGTCTCACGGACGATTTCACCATGGCGTGAAGGGTCTTTTGCCGGCAGGGGCATGACATGCGGGCGGACGGTGGCCATCTGAGGACGGGTGCGCTCGGTCAGAATGGTAGCCATGATATTGCCGCCGAAGGCAGGGCGGGTCTGCAGCAGATAACCCCGGTCATCAATTGATAGCCCGGTGCAGTCAGCGGTAAGGCCGGTATGAAGTTCGGTGGCTACCGCCCCGGCCAGGTCTCTCCCCAGTCCGGTTGCCCCCACCAACATTATTTCTGGCTTGTATTTTCTGACCAGGTAGCATATAGCCTTGTAGTACGGCTCGGTACGGTAGTAATGAAATAAGGAGGCATCAATGAGGTACGCTTTACTGGCTCCATAGGTAAATGACTCGTGGCAGAGAGGCTCCATCTTGTCGCCAATGACCACGGAGCACAATTCCTCTTTACGGGCTTTGGCTAAATCAGCCCCCACCCCCAGCAGTTCCCAGGAAACACCGGCCGGTTCACCGCCCGTCTGCTCCACAAATACCCAGACTCCCCGGTATTCCTTGAGCTTGGCTTGTAATGCGGCTTCCTCTTCCGTTACCTCAGGGGCGGCTTCAACCGCCACCGCCTTTTCCCGTGCCGCCAGTTCGGCCAGGATTTTCTGCTCTTCCGGCGTGAGGTAAATTTCCAGAGCATCAGCGGGGCAGACCTTGAGGCATTTGCGGCAGCCGATACATTTGGCAACGATGATTACCGGCTCGCCTTGCTCATTCATTTCGATGGCATCTTTGGGACAGGAACTCTGGCAGCGGGCACCACAGGCAATGCATTTACCGGGAATGAGCCGGGCTATGCCACGTGGTCTCTTTGCTTTCTTCCTGTCTTCCATGTGTCTCTTTCTGTTAGCTACTTTGAACCAAAATAGAGTATGTCTTTTTCGATTAGATTTCCCAGCAGCAGGTTGGCTGCCTCTTCAGGTTTATTTAGCCCGTCACCCAAAATCTCACCCTTGGCTCTCTTCGGGGAGAAGATTCGGCGCACCTGCGTTGCCGAGCCCTTCAGGCCGACCATATTTTCTTCCAGTTTCATTTCCTTGTTATCCCATAAAATCACCGGTGTTTTTTGGGCTCTTAGCCGCCTGGGCACCGTGGGGTAGCGCAGTCGGTTTATTTCCCGTACCACGGCAATCAACGTTGGCAGCGGTGCCTCGACTGTTTCCCGCCAGCTACCCACTTTGCGTCTTACTCTAACTTTCCTCGCCTTAAGGTCGAAATATTCAATGCGGTCAACCAGTGTTAGCTGTGAGAAACCGAGACGGGTGGCGATGCCTGGTCCAACCTGGGCCGTATCACCGTCAATAGTCTGCCGCCCGCAAATTACAGCCACCACCTCGTCCTTCTGATTCAACCGCTTGATGGCTTCCGAAAGCACGAAACTTGTCGCCAGCGTATCGGCACCACCGAAGACCCGGTCGCTCAGAAGCACCGCTTCATCAACGCCAAGCGCTAAACCCTTGCGCAGTGTAATCTCGGTATTGGGAGGCCCCATAGAAATGACGGCTATGTGGAATCCATATCTGTCTTTAAGGCGGAGACTCTCTTCCAGAGCGTGGGCATCAAAAGGATTCATGATAAAAGGCACCCCTTCTCGCTTTAGAGTGCCCGTTACCGGGTCAACTTCAACCTGAGTGGTATCAGGTACTTGTTTAATACAGGCAACGACTAACATTTACTGTTCTCTAGATAATAATTTTTTATATTATAATTTTTTACACTATAATGCAACTGGCTATTTAAGGTTTAGAAATAACGATTAGTACTTATTCTTAAAATTAAAAATCAGAAATAGTAGAGAGAAGTCTACTGTGGCCCCGTTTCTGATAGCGACCGGGCGGCTGTCTGGTACATTCCCTTGATGTATTCTTTGAGCATTCGCCGGGCGGAAAAGGCAGGCGCGATTGAGCGTATTGCTTCCTTCATCATCCGAATCCAGCCGTGGGACACGTCATTTCGGTCTCGAGCATAGTAAAGGGGCACAACCTCTTCTTCTAATAGACGGTAGAGCGCCTCGGCGTCGGCTGCGTCTTGTTCCTCTGTCGCCGGCACGGCAAGGTCACTGCCAATGACCCAGCCATTGCTGCCGTTATACCCCTCTTGCCACCATCCGTCGCGGATACTGAGGTGGAGCACACCATTGAGGGAAGCCTTCATGCCGCTGGTGCCACAGGCTTCCTGCAAACGGCGCGGGGCATTGAGCCATACATCTGCCCCGTGAACCAGATAGCGGGCCAGGTGCATATCATAGTTCTCAATGAAAGCGATGCGACCCTGAAGCCTGCGGTCTAGCGCCAGGTGGTACACTTGTTGCACAAGTTCTTTTGATGGGAGGTCAGCGGGGTGCGACTTCCCCGCAAATATAATCTGCACCGGATGCCAGGCATTGGCTATAATTCGCTTTAAGCGCTCTATGTCTCTGAAAATCAGCGCTGGTCGCTTATACTCGGTGAAGCGGCGGGCAAATACCATGGTCAGCACTTCAGGGTCGAGCAATGTGCCCACCGCCAGCATCTGGGCAGGCGGTATATCGTTCTCCACCCAGCGCTTCCGTGCACGCACGCGTACCGTGCTCACCAGCTTGTTCTTGAGCAGCTGATGAACCTCCCAGAGCTCTTCATCCGGAATATTCAGGAGGCGTTCCCACAGTCTGGGGTCATCATGGTGCTCTATCCAGTCTTCTCCCAGGTATTTTCTAAATAGGTAGTACAGCTCGGGAGCAATCCAGGTCGGAACATGTATTCCATTGGTGATGTGCGATATGGGCACCTGGTCTTCGGCAACATCAGGCCAGAGGACGTGCCACATCTTTCGGGTGACCTGCCCATGAAGCTGGCTCACGGCAGAGCGATGATTCGCCGTTCTCAGCGCCAATGCCGTCATATTAAAGTATTGGGTTCCAGAGTCATCTTGCTGCCCCAGCTGGAGGAATGTTTCCCGCTCGATTCCGAGAGGTTCCCGGTAACGGCGGAAATACTTGTCTACCAGCTCGGCAGTGAAGACATCATGGCCGGCGAGAACTGGAGTATGGGTAGTGAATACGGTTGTTGCTTGCACCCGGCTCATGGCTTCAGCAAAACTCGCTCCTTTGGCCACCTCTTCTCGCATACGTTCCAGCATCATGAAGGCGGTATGTCCCTCATTAGCGTGCCAGACGACCGGGCTAATACCGAGCGCTCTTAAGACGCGCACACCGCCGATGCCCAATATAATTTCCTGCTGTAAACGCTGTTCACGGTCAGCGACATAGAGACGTGCTGACAGTTGCCGATGCGGTTCGGGATTTGCCTCGAGGTCGGTATCCAGCAGATAAATATCGGTGCGCCCTACCCGCACTTGCCACACGCCCACGGCTAAAGCAACATCGCCTAGTTGCACCTCGACCACAAGGGGGTCACCTTTGGCCGAAAGCACCCGACTGATAGGCGCCTTATTAAAGTCAAGCTGCTCATAGACTTCCTGCTGGCAGCCGTTCGGACTCTCACAGAGACGCTGATAAAAGTAACCCTGAGGATACATGAACCCAACCGCGACCAGTGGCAAACCTATATCACTCGCTTCTTTACAGATATCGCCAGCCAGCACCCCTAGCCCGCCCGCGTAAATAGGCAGGGAATCATGCAGGGCATACTCCATGGAAAAATAGGCTACCAAGCCATCTGACAGGAGAGGATAATTGGTGGCAAACCAGGTGGCGCAGTTTGACATATCATTATCAAAGCGAGATATCACTGAGTCATATAAAGCCAGAAAAGACGGGTCGGTGGCGGCTGATTGCAGTGTCTCCGGGCTCGCCTCATGTAACTGCCGGACCGGGTTGTGGCCGCTCCATTTCCATAACTGGTAATCCAGAGTGCGGAAAATGTGGCGCGCCTGAGGGTGCCAGGTCCACCACAGGTTATGGGCAAGCTCATCGAGCCTGCTTATACGTTGGGGCAACTTCGGATTTGTCCCAGAGGTGTGTGCTTCTCTATACATTTATTTTAATCTTATAAAAAATTATACGCTATCTCGGTATGAAGAAGCTAATTTATCGGCCGGTAAACTGTCTATTTGAAACCGTGTGGCTTAAAGATAAAAAGGTCATGGCAATTATACCACGACCCGATTCATACCTTTCTTCGCTCTTCAATATTATAAAGATGTCACACTATACTTACACTGGCGACCCCGGCGGGATTTGAACCCGCGATCTCCACCGTGACAGGGTGGCATGTTAGACCGCTACACCACGGGGCCATTTAAAATATATTTGTGAAGATATTTGGGATTTTTAGTTCCCGGCACTTAACTAGAGTCTAACAAAGGTGGTATACTGTGTCAAGTTCACCATCTAGCTAATGATAGGTGGCAGCAAGCCTGATAAAAGGCATGGTCTGGTCAGACATTGTGGGTGTCTGCTGTTTGTGGTATAATGGTCGAGAAAATTTTCTGGATTGAGGAAATGACGACAAACAAGAATAAAAAAGAGGAAGTAAAGGCAGCCGACAAACAGTTGCGGGACTACGAACTGGTATTTGTGGTCAATCCTGAAGTTAGTGAGGACGCCCTTGAGACGACGATTAAGAATGTAAGCCAGTTCATTGCCGGTAAAGGTGGCGTCGTATCCGAGGAAGCACATTGGGGTAAGCGAAAGCTGGCCTATCCCATTAAACGCCACCTGGAGGGCAATTATGTGCTAACCCGATGCAAAATGATGCCCACTTGGGCCAAAGAATTGGACGCCAGCCTGAAAATATCGGAGGATATTCTACGGCACCTGTTGCTAAAGGTCGGTAGTTAAAATGGGGGGTTGCCCTGACATCTCTGCCGAAGAGCCAGGGCAAAAGGAGCGTTGGAGCCATGCCAAGTCTGAATAAAGTGATAATAATCGGGAATATCGGTGGGGAACCGGAAATGCGGTTTACACCAAACGGAAAGCCCGTGACCTCGTTTCGTGTGGCCACCAACTGGGTATCGACGACTCCCGAGGGAGAGCGCAAGCAGGAAACGGAGTGGTTCAGCGTGGTTACCTGGAATAAGCTTGCCGAACAGTGCAATCAGTTCCTGGCCAAGGGTAGACTCGTTTATGCTGAAGGCAGGCTGCACACTCGCACCTGGGAAGGACAGGACGGGCAGCAGCATTCAAAGGCAGAGGTGGTGGCCAACAAGGTGATATTCCTTGACCGCAGGGGAATGGCACCACTTCCCGAGGAAAGGCAGGAGGAGAGTGCCGGTACCGGCAGCAAGCCCGAGGAAAGTGATACCACCGAACTGGAACCTGACGACATTACGTTTTAGATAAATGCATTGGAAAGGGTTGTGAATGGCAGAGACGAGGGAAACACCCAGGGGTAGGAAGTGGACCAAACCAAGGTATGTGCCCAAGCGTAAGGTATGTTCGTTCTGTGCGGACAAGACGCTGGTCATAGATTACAAGAATCCGGAAAAATTGTTTCACTTCATTACCGATAGGGGAAAGATTGCGCCGCGTCGTAAAAGCGGTACCTGTGCCAGGCATCAGCGCCTTCTGGCAAGGGAGATAAAAAGGGCCCGTCACCTGGCCCTGTTGCCGCACGCACCAGTTCATATCCGTGAACTGGAAAAAACCGGTTGATTGGTGGCGACGATAGATAGCGTTATTTCCACTTGCTTTTCCCGGGTAAAGGGGGAAAAATGGTTTTATTTATTACGGTGAGCTGAAATGCCGAAAAGAACATATCAACCAAAGAAGATTCCGAGGAAGCGAGAGCACGGTTTTCTGAAGAGGATGAGCACGCGAGGCGGACGCGCCGTTTTAAAATCAAGGCGGCTGAAAGGTCGCCAGAGATTGACCGTCGTGTAAGGCCTAGCTAGCCAGTTGAATAAGGGGGCGTGTGCCGTGAGGGGTGAGCAGTATCTGACGAAAACCGCGCAGTATGCGCTGGTCTACAATAAAGGTAATTCGTGGGCGAATAATTTGCTGGTGATGAAGGTGCTATCCAACGGATTGACATTGTCCCGATATGGTTTTTCGGTTAGCCGCCGGGTAGGCAAGGCAGTGGTGAGAAATCGGGTGAAACGTCTGCTCCGTGAGATTCTGCGGGCGACCTGCCTGCAACCGGGGTGGGATATTATCTTCATTGCCCGCTCATATTCGGCTGGTGTTAATTACGCTGAACTCGAGGCAGCAGTTAAGGGTTTACTGTCGAGAGCCGGCTTGTTGGTTGAAAATTATGAAAAAGTTGGCCTTAGGTCTCATTAAGCTTTATCAGATGACCCTGTCCCAGGTCACGTTGCATTCCTGCCGATTTGCTCCTACCTGTTCGCAGTATACGTATGAGGCTATTACCCGACATGGTCTGCTGAGGGGGGGCTGGCTGGGAGTGAGACGCCTCTGCCGCTGTCATCCCTTCCACGAGGGGGGATATGACCCGGTGCCATGAACACAGGGGGGGCTGGTTCTCCATAGGAAACAAGGCGAGGAGTACAAGATAGTTGTTAAAAAAGCGAACCGTTGCTAAGGTGTTGCTTCTGGCAGTGCTGCTTTTCGTGCTGGCCAGCGGGCTGGCCATTCCCACCTGTAGTCCGGCTAAAAGTGTGCCGAGAGGATGGTCCGGGGTTGCCGTTAGCGATGGCGCTCTATTTCTGGGTTCAATGGGGGGCAAGCTGGTCGCTATTGATAAATCCACCCAGCAGCGCCTCTGGCCGGATGTTCCGTTTGAAATGAAGAAGTCAGGCGGTTTTGGCTGTACCCAGACAACCGCAGCGGTGGCCATTTACGGAACGCCGGCGGCGACATCTGAGCTGGTCTACATCACTGGCTATAATGGCAAACTTTATGCGGTGAATGCGGAAAACGGTGCCTTGCGCTGGGTGTACCCAAGAGAAGGTGAGCTTGAACCGATTGTGGGCGGGCCGGTGGCGGCGGAGGGTAAAGTGTATTTCGGCAGTTCTGATGGTAAACTGTACGCCCTCGATGCCGCTACGGGGGACAGGCTCTGGATATTTGAATCCGGGGGGAAAATCTGGGGAACACCAGACGTAAACGGTGATACCCTGTATATCGGTTCCTTTGATAAAAAGCTATACGCGCTGAACGTGGCCGATGGCAGCCTGAAGTGGCAGTTTGAAACGAAGGGCGCCATTGTTGCCACCCCGCTGGTGTATGACGATACGGTTTACGTTGGCTCTTTTGACCGGTATCTGTATGCCCTCAGTGAAAAAGACGGCAGTCTGCGCTGGAAATATCAGGCCGAAAACTGGTTCTGGTCACGTTCCCTGGCCGATGATGGCATCATCTATGCCGGTTCGGTTGATGGCAAGATGCATGCCTTGAGGACGGAGAACGGGGAAAAGGTCGCCGTTTTTGACCTGGAAAGCCCAATAAGTTCCTCTCCGATTCTGGTTGCAGGCAACGTAATTGTGGTGGTGGAGGCGGGACAGGTGTATTCTCTGGATGCCAATACGGGGCAGAAAAAGCCGCTGGCCAACCTGAAGGACAAGGTTTTCGCGCCCCTGGCCGCCAGCGACGGCGTTATTTATATTCACAGCGCCAAAGATGTCATTTATGCGGTGGATGCTAGGTCCGGGACCACGCTGTGGAGTTTTAAAGTAGAGAGCGAGTGAGGTAAGTTATTTTGATTGGTGAGATCTGGGACTTAATCATCCTGTCGCCGGTGATAAATATCCTTATCGTCGTGTCCGGCTTTTTGTTCTATAATTTTGGCCTGTCCATAATTGTGCTGACCATTATTGTGCGGGCGCTGACGATACCGCTTACCCTCAAGCAGCTCAAGTCAACCAAAGCATTGCAGGAGCTGCAGCCCAAGATGACCGAGCTGCAGAAGAAATACGGCCGGGACAAGCAGAAGCTGGCACAGGAACAGATGCGGCTCTACAGGGAGTCTGGCGTCAACCCTGCCGGCTGCATGCTGCCCATGCTCGTCCAGCTGCCGATATGGATAGCCCTCTTCCAGTCCATCATCCGCGTGTTAGCCGTCATCCCCGAGGATTTCCTGAAGCTTTCCGGACATCTCTATGCTTCATGGCCACAGGTCTTTTCGCTGGTGCCGCTTAACAGTCGCTTCCTCTGGCTGGACCTGGCAACACCAGACCGATACCTGATGCTGCCAATCCTGGTGGGGGGAACGATGTGGTTGCAGCAAAAGATGGTGACGCCGAGAACAGGCGACCCCAAGCAGCAGGCACAGAGTCAGATAATGCTGTGGATGATGCCGATGATGTTCGCCTTCCTCACCCTGCAGTTCCCGAGCGGGCTGGCGCTGTACTGGGTGGTCTCCAATGTCATCAGCATTGGGGTTCAGTACTATACTACCGGATGGGGCGGGCTGGTCTCTAAAGAGGCGGCCAGACCGGCGGGGCAGGACAAAAAGTTATTGAAGCGCATTGCCAAGGTAGAGGAAAAAGAGGCCGACGACGCGGCGACTGAGGCTGATATTGGCGCCGATGCAGCTGCGGCGGATGTGTCACAGAAAGGGGACACGACCGCTGCCAGGTATCAACCCAGCCTGAGGGCAATGAAGCGCCATCCCAAGAAAGGCAAACGCCCGAAGCAAGGGTAATCGCCATAGTGAGTAACTCAAAATGAATGAGGACGAACACGAGATTGCTGAGGTAGCACGGGCCATCCTGGAGACCCTGCTTGACCTGATGGGGATTCCGGCTTCGGTAAGTCCGGTGCACGGAGCGCTGGAGGAAAGCAAGGCGGAGGTACCAAGCTCCATAAGCCTTAATGTGGAAGGTGATGACCTGGGTATCCTGATTGGCCGGCGGGGACAGACCCTGGCCTGTCTCCAGTATCTGGTACGGCTTATCGTCGGTCATCAGAAGAAGGTATGGTTGCCCATTGTCATCGATGTTGAAGGCTACAAGCAACGTCGCTGCAACGCACTACAGGCTCTTGCCTTCAGGATTGCAGAGCAGGTAGCACAGAGGGGGGAACCATTTGCTCTGGAGCCAATGCCCGCCTTCGACCGGCGCATCATCCACCTAGCACTGGTTGACCATCCGGACGTGACCACCGAGAGCAGCGGGGAGGGTGAAGCACGGCGGGTGGTCATTTTACCGAAAGGCCTGCCGTCAGATTGACTTGCCTTTTGAAGTGTGCTAACCTTTAGCCATAAAGGCTTTGACGGAGAAGAGTAGGGGAGATTACGGTCACCCAGCGAGTCTGGTGCGGTGCAAGCAGACGTGAACGCCTTCCCGAAAATCCCTCCTGAGCCGTCAATCGAACGGCGGTCAGGTAGAAATTGACACCCAGTAGAATTGGCCGGCAGCGTCAGCCGTTATCTAGGACGAGGGCATCAGAGGGTGCTTTTGCCGAGTGCTCCGAATCATCGGGGAAATAGGGTGGTACCGCGGGTCGAAAATTCCCGTCCCTAGGGACGGGATTACTATTTTATGGGGAGTAAAAAACATGTTCCGTCCGGTGAGCAGCCAGCTTAATCTGCCGCAGGTTGAGGAGAAGATACTCCACTGGTGGAAGGAAAATAAAATCTTTGAGCGGAGTGTGGAGAACCGGAAGGGTGGCCCCCGCTTTACCCTCTATGAGGGTCCGCCAACGGCCAACGGCAGTCCCGGAATCCACCACGTTCTGTCACGCATTTTCAAAGATATCATACCGCGCCACCGGGCCATGAAAGGCTACTATACGCCGCGCATTGCCGGCTGGGATACGCATGGCCTTCCCGTGGAACTGGAGGTGGAAAAGGAGCTCGGCCTTTCCAGCAAGACGCAGATTGAGGAATACGGCATCGCCAGATTCAATACTCGTTGCCGTGAGAGCGTTTTTCGGTATCTCAAGGACTGGAACTCACTCACCGAGCGCATTGCCTACTGGTGTGACCTTAAACATCCCTACGTCACCATGGAGAACAACTATATTGAGACGGCCTGGTGGGCGATAAAACAGATGTGGGACAGGGGACTGGTCTATCTCGGTTACAAAACGGCGGCCCATTGTCCTCGTTGTGGCACATCGCTGAGTTCGCATGAGGTTGCTCTTGGCTATGAAGAGGACACGAAAGACCCGTCGGTTTACATAAAGTTTAAAATTGTCCTGTCGTCTCTGGTTGGTTCTGAGACACGGGGGCGAATGTTTAAGCTCTTCGCATCGTCAGATAAACCGGCCTATTTCCTGGCCTGGACGACGACCCCCTGGACCTTGCCCGGCAATACGGCTCTGGCGGTAGATACTGACGCTGAATATGCGGTGGTGGAAACCGATGAGGAATACCTGGTTTTGGCTCTGGCTTTGCTCAGCACTTTAGGCTTTGAAGCCAGTCAGGTGGTAGCCGAGTTAACGGGGCGTGATTTGGTAAATGGCGATGGTAAGGAAGCGATTGAGTATGAACCTTTATATAACCCTCACGAGTATGGAGTTGAGCGGAGGCGTTTTGTTCTCTTCCATGACCGGGCCAGTGGACATATGCGAAGTGACCTCCAGGTACAAGAACCGGATAAAAATTTAACCTATAAAGTTATTGCCACTGATTTTGTGTCTTTAGAAGAAGGGACTGGCATTGTCCATGTGGCGCCGGCTTTTGGTGAGGTTGACTTTGAAGCCGGAAAAGAACAGGGGCTCGACTTTGTACAGCCGGTGGACTTGCAGGGTAATATCACCGGCGATTATTCTTTTTCGGGTAAGTTTGTTAAAGATGCTGACCCACTGGTGATGAAGGAACTGAAAGAGAAGGGATTGCTTTATCGTAGGGAGACCATTCGCCACACCTATCCCTTTTGCTGGCGCTGTGGCACCCCCCTCCTTTACTATGTCAAGGAGAGCTGGTATATCAAGACTACGGCGGTAAAAGAGAGACTTATCTCCGGGAATAAAGAGATTAACTGGTACCCCGAGCATATCAAGTACGGTCGCTTCGGCGACTGGCTGGAGAACAATGTTGACTGGGCATTTTCCCGCGAGCGCTACTGGGGCACGCCTCTGCCCATCTGGCGCTGTGAATCATGTGATTACCGGGAGTGTGTCGGCGGCATCGATGACCTGAAGGGCAAGCCGGGTTTTAGTGGTCTGAAAGAACCGCTCGACCTGCACCGGCCTTACGTTGATGAAATAACCTATGACTGCCCCCAGTGCCATGGTACCATGCGGCGGGCGCCTGAGGTCATAGACTGCTGGTTTGACTCGGGCGCTATGCCGGTGGCTCAGGTACACTACCCGTTTGAGAATGAGACGTTGCTTGAGGACGGGCGCTTCCCGGCGGACTATATCTGCGAGGCGGTGGACCAGACCCGCGGCTGGTTCTACAGCCTGCATGCCATATCCACCCTGCTGTTCAATCGGCCCTGCTTCCTGAACTGCATCTGCCTTGGGCATATCCTTGATGCCAAAGGCGAGAAGATGAGCAAGGCCAAGGGAAATGTCATTGAGCCGTCGGCCGTAATCAACAAGTACGGCGCCGATGCCCTCCGCTGGTATTTCTTCACCTCCTCACCGCCCGGAAACGTGCGCCGTTTCAGTGCCGATATGGTGTCAGAGGTGACCCGCCGCTTTCTGCTGACCCTGTGGAACACCTATTCCTTCTTCGTCAACTATGCCAATATTGACCAGTTCACTCCGGGTGGAGAGGGAGCTCTGTCCCATTCTGAGCTGGACCACTGGATTATCTCCGAGCTTAACCAGCTTGTGGCCGATGTTGACCGCGGGCTGGAGAACTACGACCCCAGCGGTGCCGGAAGGAAGATTGAGAACTTTGTTGATGACCTGTCAAACTGGTACGTGCGGCGGAGTCGGCGGCGCTTCTGGAAGAGCGAGAATGACGCTGATAAACTGGCTGCCTACACGACGCTCTACCAGTGCCTGGTGACGCTATCCAAGCTGCTGGCCCCGTTCACGCCCTTTGTCGCCGAGGAGATGTACCAGAACCTGGTGTGCTCGGTATTCCCGGACCAGCCGGAAAGCGTGCACCTGGCCGATTTTCCGGTGGCGGATATGGAGAAGATTGATAAGCATATCATGCAGGACATCCGTATCGCCAAGGAAATTTCAAGTCTGGGTAGAGCCGCACGAAGTAAAGCCGGAATCAAAGTGAGGCAGCCAATTGCCAAGATTATGGTGGATGTAAAGTCCGATAGGCTTAAGAAGGCGATACTGCGTCTGGCTCCTCAGATAAAAGAAGAAGTTAATGTGAAAGAGATAGAAATAACCGATAAGGTAGCTCATTTAACTGAACCGAGATACTTCTCCAGTTCCTCAGGGAGTTCAGCTACTTTTATTGATACTGATATCACCCCGGAACTGGCCGCGGAAGGGATGGCACGTGAGATTGTGCGTCGCCTGCAGATGATGCGGCGCTCCGCCGGATTTGAGATTGCCGACCATATCACCACCTGCTATCAGGGCGATGAGTATCTAAAGCGCGTGATAGCCGATTTCAACGACTATATCAAGCAGGAAACCCTTTCGGAACAGCTTGTCGATGGAGCTCCGGGGAAAAAGGCTTACACCGAAAGCTTCAAACTGGAAGGCCACGAACTGCTGCTTGGGGTCAAGAGGCTAACTTAGGGTGGTGGGCTTTCGGATGGGATAACCTCGGTATTATATTCTGCCTTGTCGCGCCAGTAAGTTACGGGTATCCTCTGTCCGATGGCAGAGAGGTGAATGACTCTTATCATATCTTCTGCGGTGGCGATTTCCTGACCGGCAAAGCGCGTGATTACATCTCCGGGTTTCAGTCCAGCTTTGTCGGCGGGGCTGTCCCGCACTACCTGGGTTATCAGGACGCCGCTTTCTACCGCAAGCTCATATCTGGCAACGGCAAACTGGTCCACGGTGTAGAGCACCACCCCCAGCCATGGGCGAATAACGTAGCCCTTGGTAATCAGTTCCTCAATGATGGGGATGGCGGTGTCGGTGCTGATGGCATACCCCATGCCTTCAACGCCAACCGTGGCGACTTTGGCGCTGGTGATGCCAATTACCTCTCCGGCCAAGTTCACCAGCGGTCCGCCGCTGTTGCCGGGGTTAATGGCGGCTGTGGTCTCGATGAGGTCGTACAGGGTCTGCCCCGGTGCTACCGGTAAGGCAACCCCCTTACGACTGATTATTCCTTCTGTGGCTCGTATCCCCTGGCCCAGCGCATTGCCGATGGCAATCACCCAGTCCCCAACCCGCAAGGCGGCGGAATTGCCGATGGTTACCGCGGGCAGGTTCTGGGCATTGATTTTGATGATGGCCAGGTCATTCAGGCTATCAGTGAAGACAGCAGTCTGGTCAACGGTAAAAGAGGTGCCATCGTCCATGGTAACCGTGATGCTGCTGGCACCTTCGACCACGTGGTTGTTGGTGACAATGATGCCGTTTTTATCCAGAACCCATCCTGAGCCGGCCCCCTCTTGGGTGAAGGGACGATTGAAGAAATCGACAGTAACCACCTCGGTAGTGATGGCAACCACCGATGGCTTTACCTTGGCCACGACGTCGGCAATATTGGGCAATATCAGGGTAACGTTTTCTGATGGTGCTGTGGGTGGTGGTATCCAGATGGGATTGAGCGGTTGGGGTGGCTGTGCTGGCGCTGGGGCCGGCGCCGGACTTGGCGCCGGTGCTGGCGTTATCGTAATCTCGGGCACGGCACAACCGACACTCAGTGCCAGCATGAAAATGGAGAGGAAAATTGGGAGTATGAAGTTTATTTTTACGCGTCCCATTACCATTACAATTTTAATTGTAGCATAGCCAATAAAGAGGGTCAAAACGCCGGGGGCCGGGTATAAACCGGCCCCCGTTTACGGATTCTAGGCGGAAGGCACCTTGGGCAAGTGCTTCAGTGCCTCCTTCACCTTTGCCGCAGGGTATGCGTAATCCTGCATCCTGCCGGAAAGGTACTCATCATAGGCAGCCAGGTCAAAGTGCCCATGTCCACTGTGTGCAATCAGGATGGTCTTTGATTTCCCGGCCTCCTTGCATTTAAGGGCTTCATCAATGGCCACCCGGAGGTCATGACACGGCTCGGGTGCGGTGATGATGCCCTCGGTGCGGGCAAACTGTACTCCAGCCTCAAAAACAGCCCTCTGGTGCACGGCTCTGGCTTCAATCAAGCCCAGTCGGTAAAGGTGACTGACGATGGGTGCCATACCGTGGTAGCGCAGGCCTCCGGCGTGGACTGGAGGCGGCATGAAGGTATGCCCTAAAGTGTACATCTTCAGTATGGGCGCAAGCCCGGCGGTATCCCCATAGTCATAGGCATATAGGCCCTTGGTAAGGCTGGGACAGGCTTGAGGCTCAACGCAGATGATGCGCAGGTTCGGCTTCTTGCCGCTGAGCTTGTCCCTGAGCCAGGGCAGGAACTGCCCGGCAAAGTTGGAGCCGCCACCGACACAGCCGACGATGATGTCCGGATAGGCATCGGCCATCTCCATTTGCTTCCGTGTTTCTTCGCCGATGATGGTCTGGTGAAGCAGGACATGGTTGACGACACTGCCGATAGAATACTTAGTATCACTGTGGGTCACGGCATCCTCTATGGCTTCGCTGATGGCGATGCCTAAGCTACCAGGAGAATCAGGGCTCTTGGCTAGTATATCACGCCCGGCTTTGGTATCCTGGCTAGGGCTGGGAACAACCTTGGCCCCCCAGGTCTCCATTAAAATGCGGCGGTAGGGTTTCTGGTTGTAGCTGACCTTGACCATGTAAACCTTACATTCAATGCCAAAGAACGCGCAGCCCATCGCCAGGGCGCTGCCCCATTGTCCGGCACCGGTCTCCGTGGTCAGCCGTTTAACGCCTTCTTTCATGTTATAGTAGGCCTGAGCGATGGCGGTATTCGGCTTGTGGCTGCCTGCCTGACTTGTCCCTTCGTATTTGAAGAAAATCTTGGCCGGTGTATCCAGCACTTTCTCAAGCCGGTGCGCCCGGTGCAGAACCGTTGGCCTCCAGGTACGGTATACAGCCTGTACCTCTTCCGGGATTTCTATATAGCGCTCCGGACTGAACTCCTGCATGATTACGGCCATAGGGAAGACAGGCTTCAAGTCATCCGGTGTTATGGGCTTGCCCGTGGCCGGATGCAGGACTGCTGGCAATGGCTTAGGTAAATCAGGCAGCACATTATACCATTTGGTGGGCATATCCTTTTCATCGAGTATAAACTTGGTTCTTTCCATTGTTGTCTCCTTTCTTACTTAATTTTTCCAAAGTTTTTCCCCTGATTAATTTATTCCTGGCCCCGGAGGGGCCACCTCCAGGACATCGTCGCCATGGCCATATCCCCCCTTCTTTAGTTATTTGGCAATGAAAAAGCCCCCGCCCGGGAAGGGGCGGGGGCTGCTTCGCGGTGCCACCCTTCTGGTCACGAGGTAAAAAGAAAATAACTGACCATCTCTCTCAGGTACGGCCCTTCTCTGGAAGGACGATACCCCGGGGTCTGCTAACGCTCCCCCTGCGTCAAGGCCTACTCGCTATAATAGCTTTCGGTTTGCGGCTCCCAGGTCCATTCGGCTCCGGCGCTGGCGTCGGCTCACACCTCACCCGACTCTCTGAGCTCCGCTCTGGAGCCTACTAGTCCTGTTCGCAGCCTTTGCCCGATTATTTCTGGTAAGTTTAACAGCCGGTTATCCGTTTGTCAAGTGCTCGCCATTCA
>CAZJGR010000002.1:0-60759 GCA_964545815.1 uncultured Dehalococcoidaceae bacterium
GAGGAGGGCTGGCAAGAGGCATGAATTATAGGGAGGTTTATAAGGCGGTCTGTAAACATGCCGCCGAGCACCTCGACAGCCTGGATATTTATGATGAATTTGGTGACGAGGATGCTGACCGTATAGAGCGGGCCATCTGTGAGATACAAGGCCAACTACTCAGGAAGGCCGGTGACAACCAACAGGAGTGGGACGAATATGAAACAGGACCATGACGATGACCTGGTGACCTTCACCTACCGTTGTGAGGTCCAAATTTCATACAAGAAGCTGTTGACCTACCTGGAGAGGACGGGCTGGAAACAAGCCGCTCAGCCCAACGCCCGCCATCTGATTTTTGAGAGGGAAGGGAGTATTATCGTTCTGCCCTCTTCCGATCCGCATCCTCGGGACATCAACCATTATGTGACCAGCGCCATTGAGACGCTGGCGGCCATCGAGAACGTGCCTCAGCCGCTTATCGTAGAGCGAATACAGGAGCCAGTATCCTATTTTTCCTACCTTCGTGATTGAGCCTTCATCCTTTTTTCCTACCTCCTTGTGGAAGGGGCCGGCCTCCTGCCTGCCTGCGACAGGCAGGCGACGGGCAGGCGCCAACCGGCCCCTGAGACCTCATCCTCTCAACATTCTCCTCCTTGCTTAAGGGAGCCGGCCTCGCCAACCGGCTCCCTTCTCTTTACCCGCTTCTGGACTTTGCCTGATAAGTTCAGGAGATAGGCAAAAAAAAGACCCGCAGGGAAGGGGGGCCTGCCTGCGACAGGCGGGTGCCCCTAACCCTGCGGGTCTTTTTTATTTGATCCAGATACGGTGCACATCTGCGAAGTCATACATCAGGTCCAACAATCTGTTGGCGTACTCAACCGGAGAAAAGAGGACGTCCCGCCGGGGGATGCGGCGGAACAGAGACCTGGCCGTAAAGCCAGAGAAACAAGGCGCTTTGTCCAGGATGTCCGCTACGGCCTTCATGCTTTTGTCTATGGTAGGATAATCCTCCACCTCGCCGGCCGCATCCAGGACGGCCCGAATACCCTCAACGGTGTATAACCATACCTGTGGCACATTGACCTCCTTTCCTGCCTGCGCGGGCAGGCTACAGCAACCTCACGGCCTCGGCCAGTTCAGAATCTACGACGTGGGTGTACAATTGAGTGGTGCTCAGGGAGTTGTGCCCAAGAAGGACCTGTACCACCCTGATGTTAGCTCCCCGTTGGAGTAGGCGGGTGGCAAAGGTATGCCTGAGCATGTGTGGAGAGAGCTTAAACCCGGCCTGTTCGCCCGCCTTTTGGACGACGTGCCCCACGGCCCGCCTTTTCAGGCCGCCTCCCTGATACCCCTTTAGCAAAGGCTGATCGCCGTCCTTATAGGGGACGGATTGAAGGTAGAACAGGAGGGCCTCCTGTAAGGTGTCCTTGATAGGAACGGTCCGCTCCTTGTTCCCCTTGCCTCTGACTCGAATCTGCCCGCTCTCGAGGTCCAGAGAGCTTCTCTTCAGTCCCACGACCTCGGACAGTCTGAGACCGGCAAAAAGCATGAGGTAGATGATCACCCTGTCGCGCCTCGACAGGGTGGCCCCGATCAGAGCCAGGACCTCCGACCCGGTCAGGACTCGGGGCAAGCGATACTGCGCCCCCCCTCTCCCGAGGGAAATCCCCTCCATCGGCGAGGATGCCATCCATCCATTGACTACAGCCCAAGAGTAGAAAGCCCTCAAAGCGGCCACGATCCGCCAAAGGCTGGCCTGCGCCAACCGTTGACCCTGGGATGTAATGAATTCCTCTATGTGCCGCGGCGTGGCCATCAGAAGCTCGCTGTGAGGCTCAGAGAAGATACGTGGCCGGACTCCCCTACTCGCCAGGAACCGCCAAAACCGCGTGACCTCGTAGAGATATGCCTTGACGGTTTGCGGACTATAGCGGGCCTTTAGATACAAACTCCATGCCTGTAGAGTTGGCATCTTGAGTGACCTCCTTTCCACTGATTCTCCTATTCAGGTAACATGCGACGTGAGCCACCCCCTGGCCAGGGCGGGGGAACTGAACGTACCCGCTGCCCTTATAACACCCCTCCCCACAATAGATGCAGTTTCCCACGTGGGTGCCCTTGCCTTTGTTTTCATCGGCCATAGAACACCTCCTGGATGGAACCGCCCCTCCCCGAAACAAAATAGTCCATCCACCGCGTGAAGGGAATACAGGAGCCGGGGCGTTCCCCGCCGATCAGCCGAAAAGTGAACTCAACCGGATTGCCCTGGTTATCCTGCCCCAACACGGCGGCCTCGAACAGCGCCTGCGGCAACCCGTCTAACCCATGCTGGACGATCTGGTGGCCATTGTTGGAGTGGTAGAAAGCCCTATAGAGGTGCTGCCCCAGGCGATGGATAGGCTCCCCGAACCAGAGGTCCCGCGTGTCCTCTCCATAGCACCCTGTGACCGAGCAGACCTCAATCCATTTTGCGGCCGAATTGGGATGAGACCGGCGCAGCTCGTACCGCGCCCCCCGTTCGGCGGCCATCAGCAGGTAATTGGCCAGGTTGGTGTACGGCCACAAGACAAAAACTTTACTCTGCGTCAAAACAACATCGAATTTGTACGGCATAGAACCGTCCCCCTTTCTTGGCTTGCCTACCTGACAGGTAGGTTAGAATTGCATCCACTCGTGGTGAGGTGCGATGCCTAAACTGAGATACCCCCTGGCCAGCGTGCCCCTGCGAATGGCAGAAGAAAAGACCACGTTACAGCCCTTTTTGCGGGCACGCCCGGCCCCGAAATGCCGATTGACCCAACGCGCTAACCGTTGAGCCGCCTCCCCTCCGTGAAACTCTACCTCGTAGACCAGGCAGTCGTTTTCCATTGGTATGAACCTCCCTTCTTTTAGATTAGATTGTGTTAAAGACCGCCCCCTGGACTTATCCTCATAAGTCCAGGGGGCGGGCTTTAGTCCGCCATTGATTCACTTCTTGACAGCCTGCTTGTGGGCTTTCTCCGCCCGGGCCGTCTCCTTTAGGCTTTCAGTTCTCCTCCGGCTTCCATTGCCCGTATTGGCTATTACAGCCATCCGGGGCTTCCCGCGTTGCCCTCGGGGGATGCTGACTCACCCCTGGCGCGTTCGGCCTCAGCCTGCGGCCTTGTTGCTTTAAGCCGCCTTGCTAACGGCCCGCTTATGATGGTACTTTCGCCAAATCCACCCGGCCATATTCTACCCCTCCTGCTGATTTGGGATGGTCCGCATCCATAAGCAGTGTGCTAGACCGGTCCAGCCAGTCGTAAAGCGCTTGAAGGCCATCCACGAGACCCCCCGGGGTTGGCGCCCCCTTGTCCAGTTCGTGGAACATGATACGGAAATCCTCCAGGGGCAGGTCCTCCATAGCTCCCTTCGCGGCATACAGCCCACGCCGCTCTATAGGAGTGAATAGGTCCACCACCGTCTCCGCCTGGCACAGAGGGCAGACCAGAATCGTACCGGCATCCAGGACCTCGACCTCGCCCGGGACAACCTGTCCGCAACCAAAACACAGAAAGGGCACCTGATACCTCATTACCTCGTCCATTATCCCTCCCCGACTCGATTATAGACGTTTTCCAGACCGGCGCCCACAAGATCGGGCAGCCGGTTCGCCTCCTCCGGCGTATACAGCCCTACGACCGTCACCCGCTCGCAACGGATGCAGTTAAGCATGGTCGACGGCTGCAGGACCGTACCGTTAGGGACGTCCTGGACTGCGCCACAGGTGGCGCAGACAAACTGAACTATCATGACCTGTACCTCCTTGCTCTGCAAGATTTTTGGTCCAGGGGGAAGAACGAGCAATGTGTGACACAGTGCGTATCCCCCCTCCTTACGCACTGCCTCCTCTGCCGTTTGAGTTTTTCATCAGCGGTGAGAAGAACGATGCGACAAAAACGGCATCTTGGCATGATTAACCCCCTTTCAAGATACTATACAAAGCGCCCTCGCGGGGAAACCAGGCTGGCAGAAGCCAGAGGTCCATCTCGTGGAGGAGCGCCCATTCGGCAACCTCGAAACCTGAAGCCTCCCCCCCCCCATCACAGAGCGGGCAATCGAGGTCCGGCTCGCCTACACGGAGCGAGAGGTCATAGACACACTCACCATTCTCCGTTAGGGCCGCCCCCTCGTCATCCGGAAAACAGAGCGGGCAGGAATAGGACTCCTGCAGCCACCCTCTGGTCTTGAGGTCCAGTTCGGCGATCTTGCGGGCCTTTGTGGAACCGAAGACGATACTCATAAGACGTTACCCCCTTTCCGGTGGATTGCGTTAAATACCAATTTAACGCATTTCAAGACGATGCTTGAAATTGGAGTTCAGCACTCCTCTCTCCCGGTCCCCCGCCCCAGCTCACCATGCTCGCCATGAAACTTTCAGTTTCTGCGGCGTTGGCTCATGTTTCTTTTGCCAGGGTGGGTATGCCTACCCACCTCGCTACCCACACAACCTCGGCCCGCGCTCCCGCGGGCCTCCTCGACTGTGCCTCTCGCGCAACGTGGGGGCCAGGAGAGAGCAGGGCTGAAAACCCTGCCCAGATAGGCGGGTTTGCTGCCCGCCTGCCTGTCGCCTGCCTGTCGGCAGACAGGGCAGACAGGTCAGACAGGCCCCAAACGACGCTGACTGCAAGGCCGCGCCGTCCCATCCCATAGCTCGCGTACAAAACCCTGCCCCGAGCGTTGAGAGGGAGCAAAACAGTGGCCGTAATACCCGCCACCTTCGCTCAGAAGCTCCTCCAGCGTCGGCCCGTCCGCGCGGCCTTTGTAAAACTGGCAGGATGGACAAAAGCCTTCGTGGTACATCCTGGTGAACTTACCGGCCCTTTTTCTTTTTCGGACGTCGTGCATCTTCACTGTCTCCTTTCGTCCGCACCCAACCCGCCTCGGCCACCGCCCCCATCGCCGAACCCGGGGGAGCAATAAGCCGCTGTATCTGCCGCGCCACATCCTCGGCGATCTGAGCCGTAGAGCCTGTATTACCAGGATGCCGTATAGCGAGTTGGATATTAGACATCACGACCCAGGCCTGTACCGGAGTTAGAGAAAGTATTACCCGCTCGTCGCCTTGCTGGAGAAGTCCAAGTTCTATCAATGCCCTGTCTTGCTCATCCATCGGATAACCACCCTGTGAACCGAGACCTCTCCCAGGGATTTTTGATCCAGTGGGGAGGGACAGGCTCCGGTAAGACCATAGCCTCGGCGACCGTTAAAAGCCCATCGAGGGACTGAACGTGATCCGCTCCACGCCGGTCCTGCCACCATATATAATGTCTCCCCTTGTCGCTTCCCCCCAAAGATAGAATCTTGTCGAACACAGCCCCGGTCACCCGCACGTCCTGGCTGACGTATTCGAGGACTTTGTCGTATTCTCCCGCCTCCCACAGTACCGGGGCCTGTGCGCCGCCCATCCCCGCCGTCTTGCCAGGGATGCCAAAGCCATGGGCAACGGCCTCGAGGCCAACTGCAAAACCATGTTCACAAAAGAACTGAAACATCGGGTCTATGGACCTCAGTGCCAGTGCTCTACACTCCGCCCACAGGCCCGACTCCTCGGCCAACACCCTGAAGTCGAACGAAAGGCCATTCCAGGTAACGATGGTATACCCATCGCCCGTCATCCGCTCCAGGTATGCCACCAGGACCTGCACTTGAGATTGTGGCATAGACTGCCAGGGCTTGCCATCGGGAGCGCCTACCCCGTACCACAACCTGACCTCCCCGTCACAGGGAAGGGTGGCCGCTACCGAAATGCCAAAAGGACGATAAGCCTCCCAGTCCGCCCCCTCGGGTATAGTGGCCGCAATCTCTAAGTCAAACGCTAACCAGCGCATTTTGTAAACCTCCTTAATTGTAGATTTTACTGGCCGTCCCAACTATCACGAATCCGCTTGACCACCTCCTCTCGTATGCCGTGAATAGCAAAAGCCTCCGCCAGCCGTTGGACTGGCGGGCAGGAGCCGTCCAGGATGATCGCTTTGAACCAGACCTGATCGGAGATACACAAGAGCGACTGCACCTCCCACTGCCGGTGCCTCATCGCAATTAACACCTGCGCCTGCGCCTCGTTCTCGGCCAGTACCACGACCTGGAGGCATATTAAGGCCCCACGGCGCGGCTCAAAACTGGTCAAGACGGCGACATATAGATGGAGAGGGGTAATCTGTCTCTCGATAAGGATGTTATTCACCATGCCATACCCCCTTCCGCCGTCCATGCGAAGCGGACCCCAGGACATAGACCTTTAACTCCGGCTTGTATACCTGGAGTACGCCTCCCCGTTGAGGATGCGGCCGGGCATGGATATAAGCCTGCTTGACCAGGTAACAAATGTGCGCCTCGGTTAGCTCGGTCAACCGCACTGCCTCCCGAACCGTGATCCAATTCGGGTCCTGGACCATAGCCTCCCTGACCAGCGTCTCGTGGGTTGGCATCAATACCACTACCTCCCGCAGAAGACCCTCAAGACGACGCCTGCGAACCGCGCCTCGCAACTTCCGCAAGGCCGCCGCCTCAATCTGCCGTACCCGTTCCCGAGTGATCCCCAGGAGAAGCCCGCACTCGTGAAGGGTCAGTCCATCCCCGAACCGGTAGATGACAACCAGGGCGTGCTTACTAGGCAAGCCCCTCACCCCTTCCAAAAGACACCCCTGGAGGGCGTCACTCCAACCCTGTTGTTCTCCGGCCCATGTGGCCTGTTGATTGCCGGGGACGAACCCGCCGTGCGCCAACCGATAGACCAGCGCCGGGTTACGGACCGCGTTCATAATGCTGCTGCTCATCTTTTGTACTCCTTTCTTAACCTAATTTAATTTGAGTGCCCACTGAGGCTTGCCCTGGACTTACCTTGATAAGTCCAGGGCAAAGTCAGAGGGTACTACACGGCAGACCTGCCTAGAGACAGGCCTACCTAACAGGTAGGCAGGCAGGGAGCCAGAAGACCGGCCCCCAACGCTTGAGAGACTTGACCTTGCTGAAAAACAGGTCGGCGGGTATCATCGCTGCGGACATACTCCTCTCTGGCAGCAGACCATAAACCGTCTGCCACGAGGCCGAGAAGCCGACCAGCCATTGATGGTTACAGAGAACGGCGAGGTCGTCCATGGTGTAGTTAGGGATTTTGACTTTGACCGTCTCTGCCAGCTCGCAGAACGGCTTCAGAAGCCCATCCCAATCTAGCCGGGAGCGGGCAGACAAAGACCGCAGCCATTTACTAAGGGCACAACGCTGGTCCTCCGCATACTCCACACCGAGAATCCACCCCTTACCTTGATGCCATTCACCTACCAGCGGATGGATGGTAACGCTCCTGGCTATGATAGCGTGATTGACCGTGGCGATGACATCACCGGAGCCGCCCACGCCCACGACTATCCCATTGGCCAGTCGTCGGCTTATACCATAGTCTCGCCGTTCGTACCAGAGAGTGTCACCTGTGACGATGACCCCATTGACTGTTAGCTCTTGGGGCATTTAATTTACCTCCTTTTTGTTGAACTGGCTGCGTTTCCGGTCCACTTGAGCCAGAATCGGGGCAAGGTTGACATCACGACGCAGAAGCTGGGGCACAACCCAAAAAGCACCCGCTGCATCCACCAGGTCCACAAACAGGGTAATGTCCGAGGTTGGCAAGGACCATTCCCCTGACCAGAAGGGCTGTAGCATTGCCTGCAGGACCTGGCCGTCCGGCTGAACGACGCCCGGGCCAACGGGAAACTGCTCACCATAGGCGGTGACGTGTAGCTCGCCGCCGCGCTGCGTGACATTCCAGTATTGGCAATGTTGCAGAACGGCCCATTCTGCCGCGGCCACCTTCGCCTCCATGAAGGACAAGTACAGCGCCGGACCGGAGTGCTGACCGACCAGGATTCCGATTGCAACCTGTGTATCAGCCATCGCTATCCTCCTCCCCGAAATCTTCCGGGTTGTGGTAGAGCATTCCCAGGTTTAACCGAACCCTGCGGCCCGCCCATTGCCGGAATTCCCCATCGAGGACAACGACCGTTTTACCCTTGAGGTCGGCCCGTCGCAGATTGCTGCCGTCCTCGATCATACCCGGTATCCCATGCGCCTGGATAGAAGTGGGGTACACGGCGATGGTAAAGCCTGGCTCCTCGCCCTCTCTGGCTGCCCGCGCCGCGCGGACGTAAGGGATAAACCGGCTGTCGTCCAACTCGATGCCCCAGGAAACAGCGTCGAAGATTGACTTGAGGTAATTGTCGGCATCCCTGGTCCGCCCATCATTGGGAAAGATCATGACGACATCAACCATGATCTGGACGTCTGCGGGTAAGTCCAGGAAGGCCCCACGGCGGGCACCACCACGCAGAAGCTCCGCCGTGATGGACCAGGCTAATGCTTCCTGCCAGGCCTTGACCCTCGGACGTAGAAATACCCGATTACCGATGGCTCTTATCGTGGTTCGATGGTTGACGCTGAGATTAGGCGCCCAGGGTGCCTTGACTGTGACAAACAACTCGTCTCTGTCCATGAAACACCTCCTTGTATTTTTGAGGCCCGTACTGCGGGAACCGAGCCGCCCACTTGTGGAACCTGCCTGACGACAGGCCTACCTAACAGGTAGGCAGGCAGTCGGCCCAGTCACCCCGCCCCCTTGGTGGCTGTGAGTGGCACAACCTCGCCACCCTTCCGCCACCACCCATGTCCCATAACCCCTCCGGGCCTGCCTACCCGGCCGGTAGGCCGGTTTCCGAATCCGATTCGCGGGCTATACGAAGTCCCACTATGACGTGCCCATTTTGTTGAGAAGCGTGACGTCTGCCGCGTTGTGTCGCTTGTAATGCAACCAGGACGACACCGCAAACACGGAACGCGCTCCCAACTCCATGCCCAGGAGCCCCTTTACCAGCAGGACCGGCTCTATATCTATGCCCTGCCGCTCCATCTCCGCATGTAATGACGCGCAGATTTTATCGAGGTTGACTTTGTCCTCCTGGACCTTGTCCAGTCGGTCATACTCGGCCCTGGCGGCCGCCTGCATTTTGGACAGGGAGCCATACCCCGCTCCGTTGCCTGCCTGCCCGGCCGCGCCTACCTGCCCACCCTTGCCTGGCCGCGCCTTGCGGCGCTCGGCTGCCGCCCGAACGACCTCCGGACGAGGCTCCTCCTCGCCTTTGAAAACATCCTGGCCGACCCCTAATCGGGAGGCCGCCTTGCAGATGGCGTTAGTGACCGCGCCCTTGATGGCGTCGGTCATCGGGACGGCGCCCTTGCGCTTGACTGTCCCCGAGCCACCGTTAGCAACGATCGCCTCAGACCAGACCAGGCCCGTCGTGAACGCCGGCCGGCAGATGAAGCCCTGCGCCTCGGCCGACCACTCGACCGGGGGGCATCCTGCCTCGCCATCTGGTAGGCGCCATTGCAGCGCTAGCCAGCACGTGGCTTCTTGACCGTCCAGGATGACGGGGGAGTGGACATACCTCCACCCATAGCCCGCCAGGCCGAAGACCCCATTCAGCCGCTCCAGGATGAACGCGGCTTTGATAGAGGTCAGGTTAAACCCCCGGCTGTCATCCACCGACAAAGCCTCGCGGGGGAGAGGCTCCGTCAGCCGGCCGTAAAGACCGGATAACACATTCTTGTCCATTTGTACCTCCACGGAATAGATTGAACGATCCGGGGTAAGGTGGCCCCTCCAGAAAGCCCTTGACACCTCCTTAAAAAGGTTTAGCTCAATCCTGCCCATTTACCTACAACTCCGGCGCCGCCTGAGCCTTAACTTGCCCACGGCGCGCCTGGATGACTAACAATTCAGGCACATCCTGCGTGCCTAACACCTGCCGGGACCTTTGGACGTCCCGCCGAGATACCCGCTTGCCCACACCCAGGACGGCATCTCTCTGCTCGAGTGACAGGTCGGGGTCCTTGACCTGCGGACGGCGACCGAGATTATCCATAACCCCTTTGGCCACCTTGCCCATAGCCCCCAGGACCTCCACCATGTCTTCCCTCTCCCGGCCCTCTACGATATCCCTGGTTTTGGCCAACATAGCCGTAAACTCGGCGTCTTCAAGGATATTCATAGAGGACCCCCAGGAGAGCAAGCTCTGCAACTGCCTGAGCGACGGCTCCAGCAAGCGCCCCTGGTTGCGGCCCATCGTGGACAGGACCTGAGAAGAAACGTCGTAGACGTAACCGTAGGCTGTGGCTACAATCTCAGACATGAACTCATCCACCCTGCCCCGCTTTTGCTCCTGAGCATACTGCTCCAGGTCGCGCTCCATCTGCGACTTCTCCCGCAGCCGCTGAGACCGGAGGTCATCCTCCAGCAACATCGAAGGAAGCGGGATGAAGTTGATTTTGACAACCACGTCGAAGGACCGCCGTAACTCCTCGGCCTCGGGCATGGCCGCAAAGATACGCCCCACATACTCCTCGACAAACCACCCAGGAACCTCGTCCAGGTTGTAGTCCGTGGCGGCCAGGCGGTTAGCACGACACCAGGCCACGCGCGCCTGATCCGTATACAGCCGCCGCAACTCACCCCAACCCTTGCTGCCAGCCTTGATGGCCTCCAGGTTGGTGGCCAGCGTTTCACCAATAGCCTCAAACTGCACCTGGAGCTCGTCCTGCCTGGCCTTCCATTCCGCATAAGCCCCCGCAGGAACGAAGCGACCCCAAAAGGTGCGGTAGGAGTACCGCTCCAGGTTGGCTCTCATCTGCGTGACTAAGGAGTTGGCCATCTTGTGGAGGATGGGAGGCATCAGCAATTTGTCGCCCAGCCTGAAGGCCTTATTTTTTGCATGGCTTTCCAACCCCAGGTCGCGGCCCTCCAGCCGCTTGAAACCCGTCCACCTGTGAATATCCAGGTCCACGACCACGCCCTCCTGCATCAGCTCAAGGGCGATGTTTTCAAACGTAACCTGAATATCCGTGCTGTCGGCGCCCATCCGCTCCGCCAGGCGGTCCCTGGCGGCATAAGCGCCGCGCTGCGCATCGGTCAGGGGAACTTCATCCCCAACCGCCAAACCCGACCCAGGTGGCTGAGAGATAAACTCATCCAGCCAATCTTTAATCGTTACTTCCTCGCCCATCGTTACCCTCCTTGTAGTACTTGATTTTGATTGCTAACCTGCCTGCCTACCTGTTAGGTAGGTCTGCCTACCTGTTAGGTAGGTCTGCAGACAGGCAGATGACCACCCCCTGGACTTATTAGCATAAGCCCAGGGGGTGAGCATAAGCCCACCCATAGGCAGAAACCTTACAGCTCACGTACTCCACCACGGCGGCCCTCGGAAGCCTGCGCCTCCTTTTTTGCCGCCGCCGCCTGGACACGCATACTCTCAGGCACAAACTCAAGGTCGTTGACCTCGGCCAATGCCAGCCGCGCCATAAACTCGACGTCGGCCGTGGAAGGGATATACAGCGCCCGCGCGGTTTCCAAATCACTGGCAACCAGGTTGTCACGCCCCGCCCGCCGCGCCAATTGCACCGCCTTGAGAACCAGACCCTCGAGCTCGGCGCCGGTCCAGCCCCCCGTGTTTTCAGCGATAACAGCGATGGCTTTGTGGCCCTTCTTATCGCCTATCGTCACTCCGTACTTTTTGAGCATGACGTTGACCAGTACAGCCCGCTCGGCCGTATACGCCGGAGGCAGAAGGGGTATCTTGACGTCAAACCTACCAGGACGCTTGAAAGCGGCATCCAGCAAGTCTGGCCTGTTGGTGGCCGCCAGGGTGAAAATCCGTCCCCTGTGGCTGTTATCGCTCAAGAACTCCAACAGCCGCCCCAACTGATGACCACCCACGTCGCTGCCCTTGGGACCCTCGGACCGGGCCTGGAACTTTTGGTCGATCTCATCAATGAATAGGATGCAGGGAGCAAGCGCCTCGATTGCCAGAAGCGTGCGCTCTAACTTTTGTTCAGATTGACCAACATACATCCCCAGGATTTTGGCGGGGTTGATTTTGGCACAATGGAACCCGGACTCGAACGCCAACGCCTCGGCGATGGCGGTCTTGCCAGTGCCAGCAGGACCCATCAACAAGGCCCCCAGGGGCGCTTTTGGATCTCCGATCTGCAGGGCCTTGACGACGTCCGCAAAGAACGCTTTGGCCGCCTCGTGCCCCGCTACCATGTCGAACCCGAATTGAGGCTCCCACAATTCCAGGATGTCCCCGAACTCAGACCGGACAATCGCGTCTTTACGCTCCTTGACCAATCTGGCATCCACCGGGCGCCCCTCGTACTGCGCCCGAAGGAAGACGTCCTCCAGGTTGACCAGGGACAGCAACGCCGTTGACCTGGCCAATTGCGGGAGGGGCATGTCTACCTCTTGACCCGACTCCTGCACGTAAGCCTCCAACCATACCAACCGCTCGGCCTCGTTTGGTAGTGGGACCATGATGGCCTCGATGCCCGAACCGCTAACCCTCAGCGACTCGGCCACCTGGCCAAGATTGCGCGCCACGAGGATGATCAACCCGTTTTGACCGATTGCCATGTCCTGACTCCAGTTGGTCACCGAGGCAATGGCGACACGATCTTCAGGCTGTAGATGGCCCGGGTCACCGGCCGGACATAGCATCTCGGCCTGGTTGAGAATAACCGCCACGCGTAACATCCTGACCTCGCCCCCGACGTCCTGTGGCTCAAGCCTCAGCAAACGCCCCAGGAGAGGGAAGACCTCGCCGGCCTTGCGTGGAAGCTCGACCTCCTGCGCAGACAGGCCGCCGCCGACCGCCTGATTCAACCCCATGGCCGCCGCCAGACTGCCTGCACCCATGGCCTCCAGACCGAGGACTTTGACGAATAATGCTTTTTGCTCATCGCCCCCAAATGTTAGACCACTCGCAACATCGTAACGAACCACGATGTCGCGCCGGACTAACATCTGCGAGAGGTAGTCCTGCACTCGAACCGTCCCCGACGCGTAGTCGTTGACGTTGAAATGCAGGAGAAAAGTGTGCGCCAACTTCTGGCCGTACTTGGCGGCCAACTCGCTGGCCCACGCCACACCATTTGTCTTGACGCCGTTTTCCATTGTAATACCCTCCTTGACTTGACCTTTGATTGCTAACTACCCTCTAGACTTTTTCTCACCTGTCTGCCTACCTGTTAGGTAGGTCTGCCGCCAGGCAGATAAGTCCAGAGGGCAGGCAGCAATCACCTGCCTGCCCAGGGTAAGGCCGAACCACTAGCCGCATAGACCAACCGGCCCCAGGAGATTGAGCTCACCGTTGCCCAGGAGCGCCTCCAGGGCTTCGATAAGCTCCTCCGAGAGCCAATCGGCCATGATTTTGACCTTGCCATCCACGATGAGAAAGACCAACTCACGCTGCCCCATCGCGCACCTCCTCGCTGGCCTGGCCGCCGGAACCTTGCCAGTATTCCGGCTTTAGTTCCGTGTTGGAAGCTCCACCCAGGAGCGCCTCCAGACCGGCCAACACCTCGGAGATACAGACGGGACCATGACCGCCCAGGACCTCGGCGGTAACCTTGCCGCCCTCACCGATTTTAATGATGATCTCCATCAGAGCGACCTCCTGCAACCTTGATTCTGAATGCGATGGCCCGTAAGGTACGCTCGGACACCCAATCTCCATCTACCAGGTAGAGTGTGACCGGGCAACCAAACGTGCCGTCGCCATTTTTGAACGTGCCCACCCGCGTGTCTTCCGGCCTGACGCGCTCGATGACTTCCTGCAATTCCATGCTACACCTCCATCCTGATTCTGAGGGCGAACCCGCCCTCGACTTGACCGGCCTGCAGGACCCGGCCGCGCTTTTGTTGCACGAATTTCAGCACGGCATGTTTTGCGTATGCCTCCTGGAGCCTGGAGAACCAAGTCTCATTGAAACGACCTGAATCAAACTCGGACACGATAGGGATGAACCCCTGTCCGGCCCAGCGAAAGCCCACGTCGTTTGACATCGCGCCGATCTGCTGACGTCGTATCACGATCTGAGCGACTTCTGGCCGGAGGTCACCCTTGTAACCATACAGCCCCAAAGTCGCGCCGACCTCCGGCTGAAACCCCAGCTCCTTAAGAGCTGCAACCAGGCAGTCGGCGTTAAGGAACTTGATGCTGTCAAACTCCTTATAAGCGGACATTGCACACCTCCTTGATTTTGGATTAGAACTGCCCCTTGCGGACTTTGCCTGCCTGTGGCAGACAGGTCAAAATCCGCAAGGGGCAGGCCTGAGCCTGCTATCGAATCTGCGCACCTCCTGTGACCTTTCTGCGATACGCGGCATCTTGGCCGCTCAGTTCGTACTTTTCATATCGCAATTGCCTTTCTGATTTTTCGGGAAGGCCGCAGGCTGCTAAAGCCATAGTGGCTAGCTCGACGCATTGGGCCTTCACGACTTCCTGTAACCAGGCGCTGCCCGTATGGCTCTCAAGGACCGTCTTCCACTCGTCCATGATGCGGGGCAATTCCGCCTTCAGCGTTTCCCTGATAGCCGCCGTTAGTTTTTCCAACTCAGCGGTGGCCATCTTTGACGGTTGGGCTACCCCCTGCTGTTGGAGGATGATCCCGGCGGCCTTGATTGTACCTTCACACAACACCGTAATCGCGTCCATTGTAATACCCTCCTTGATTTTAGACTAGATTAGAACTGCCCCTTGCGGACTTTGCCTGTCTGCGCCCTGTCTGCCTGACAGGCAGGAGGCAGGTCAAAATCCGCAAGGGGCAGACCTAAACCTGCCCTATCGTATATGACGCGCCGCATGATTCGCACGTCACCCGATCCGAATCGCCGTCGGTTTCGAGTCCTAACAACCCCATGACACGCTCGCCGCAATTCGGACACGCAAATCCTGCAGGAACCAGGTCAACTCGTACGCCATCCACTATCAGCGCATCCGCCTCTTCTAACAAGGCTGTAAACGTGCTTGGCTTTTTCTCCTCAGCCACGACCTCAGACCATCTTTTTCTGCTACACATTGTACCCTCCTTGATTTTAGACTAGATTAGAACTGCCCCTTGCGGACTTTGCCATTTTACCGCAAAATCCGTAAGGGGCAGACCTGATCCTGCCCTACCTTGCCCGGCTGATCCACACATTGTCGATCTCGTCCACGCACCGCCGGACTATCCGCAACCCCTCAATGGTGACCTCACCGTACCGAGCCACGATGCTATTGATACCCACGCATTCCCGCGCCGGAAGGCAGACCGCTACCCGGGCCAGACGCCCCTGCACTTTTTTGGAGAACTCGGCATCGGTTTCGTCTGGAAATTGATATGCGCTGACGCGCACGGCGGCCTCTTGTGACTCCACCGCTCGGCGCAACTGATCAAGGATGTTCATCT
The DNA here is from genome assembly GCA_964545815.1 of uncultured Dehalococcoidaceae bacterium. Classification (GTDB taxonomy): domain Bacteria; phylum Chloroflexota; class Dehalococcoidia; order Dehalococcoidales; family RBG-16-60-22; genus E44-bin89. The sequence goes on from CAZJGR010000002.1 coordinate 15,277, forward strand.
TATTAATCTCCTTTGACTACGGATTCCTCGGGCTTATCCACCCGTCAGGCTCTAGGAAGTCGGCGAGCCTCCTACATTTTACGCCTTACCTGACATAGCAGGTTAGAGCCTGGCGGAAGGATAAACCGAAACTCCCGCTTTGTGTACGATTGCCATCATTGCACAGTATCCACCGCCGCTGGCCGCATAGTACAACGTACCAGCTATCGATGTAGCATTACCCCCGCGCTCGGCCTCACGTACCACTATCATCAGGCTGTTTTTGGAAGCTAACTTTGACCTGTTGGTCTATCCCATCTCTCCGAAGAGTCCCCCCCGACTAGGCGGGGTTACTTCACTCAGAAACTCCATCGCTGGAGGCTGCCTGAGTTGGACCGGTCTCCCTCCGTTTCCACTCTTTGGGAGAGAAGAAGCTTACGCTACCTTGACACCCCTCTTGTGGCTTACAATCCCCCCGCTTTCTCCGCCATGTTCTCGGCTGTTTCCCCCTCCGCTGGCCCGGTGGCTTTGCGAGTTTCCCCGCCTCCGTTTCTACACCTGGGCGACCTTCGGGCTGCCTACCCCACTGAGGGGCTTGAGGATTGCTCACTTTTAATTCTACCTTAATTATACCAGGTGTTACAATTAAATGCAATAGGAAAGAGGTACTATACCTCGTACTATACCTCGTACACTGCTTTTGCGAATAACGCAATTACAAATAACGTAAAGGCTGGCCACCTTGTAGCGCAATAAAACAGCCGCCCCTCGTAGGCAGAGCGTGACCTGCAGGACCTCGCTGTAACCGGCGCGACTTGCTCGACTTTGCGCCAACCGGCGTGGCTTGCTCGACTTTGAGCGGCAGAGCGCCTGACTGTAGTCAAAGGTAGGCAGAGCGCCGGACTGCGCGCGCCTGGATGCAGAGCGCCGGACTGAGGTAGGCAGGCTGCATTTGGTTAGATTGCGCACTTTTAAGCCATAAGCCGTGCACGGCGCCTGCTTATCGCCAACATACCCCCCCCCACTTTACCGTGCTAGACTTTTGCCCCTATCCCCCCCCTGGACTTTGCCTAGTAAGTCCAGGGGGCAATAAAAAAGAGAGCGCAGATGACCGCGCCCTCTTCACTAGTGAAGCCGCGTACTTTATAAAAGGCCGTCTAGACCATCTCCGGCCTGGCCCAAGACCTCCCACTCTCGGACCTTGCGCCAGTTGGAGGGAGGAGTATTCGAGAACTCGCCCTGATCTTGTGGGGCAGGGAGCCCCAGCGCCTCGCGGCCTACAATGACCACCGGCGGTGGGGGAGGTGCACCCTGCCGGCCGCCGGGAGCTACAGACCATTGCAGACTGCGCAGAAGCACCAGGCCCACGATGGCCAGCGCCGAGATAGCACCCAGACAAGCCCCAGCGCCGCCGATGGCGACGCCTACGACTACCCCTCGCGCTTGCGTGTCCAGTGAGAACCAGACTCCGACCGGGATGGCCAGACCAGCCGCGGTGATCAGAACACCTGCCAGAAAGCGATTCATTCCACTAATCCCCCTTTCATTGCCAGAACAGCCAGAATGGAATTGACTGCACCGTCTTCGATTGCGACTTTGACAGAGAAACGATATGCCGGCATCATTCCATTCCATTCTACCCGATGCGCCTAACTTCCAAATCATCGGCCCGACTGCGAAACCTGGCAGACAGCAACCTCGCTATCGCCAGACGGTGGCAATCATGCGATAGGCGTTCAGAACAGAGCAAGACGACCGGAAGCCTCGACGTGCGGACTTTGGCCTCAAGAGCCTTCAACCCAAACTCGATGTCTTCAAACCGCCCCTTTTCATTCCGGCTCAGTTGAGGCAGCCAGATATAGTCGTGCCCGCGTTGTTTAGTGGCCCACTCTAACCCAGGACCATACAGCCGGCACCAACTGCGCCGACTGGCCCGAACATCTATAACTAACCACCTGGCGTGAAAATCTTCCAGCCGCTGGAAAAGCTTTTCGGGCATCTGATTGCCATACCCGATCAGCCAAAGCTCGTACTGAGCCACCACGACTTCTCCTTTACGCTTGCCCATCGTGAACCCTGCCCCTTGACTCTGGACTTGCCTGCCTGTGGCAGACCTACCTAACAGGTAGGCAGACAGGTCAAGACAAGTCCAGACTTTCATCAACTAACTGCTTTTTGACTGTTGCGATCGCGGCCGCAACACGAGGAGGATTGACGTCTGTCCCATACTGTTCGATATGCCACCTGCGGACCAACCGCTGCGAGCATTCTCCCGACGTCTGTAACTGCGCCTTGATAAAGGCTAACATCTCACTTTCAGCGATTGCACCAGGCCGACCAGGCCCGGGCATCGCCAAGACCTCCCGCAGTTCCTTTTCATCGCCCGAACCTGACCCCGGCTCCTTAACCGCGTGACATTCGACCCGCAAGCCGGCCTGCCTGCGCCCTGTCTGCCTGACAGGCAGGAGGCAGGCAAGATCGCTTTCGTGAACCAGAGCAGCCTTGAAGCGTGTTTTCTGCCCCTGGTGGACGACTAGCATGTCGCCCAACCCCAGGAGCCTTTCAGCGTTCGAACCCGGCACGCCTAGAGCGATAGAAGCTTCTGCCGCCGAGTTGACTGCCCCGCTGATCCGGACCGGAAAGTTAGCTCGCATAAGACCGGCCACAACATCGGCGGATGGCCTCTGCGTCGCAATAATGCAATGTATGCCGGCCTCACGCCCACGCTGCACCAGGCGAGCCAGACCCACCTCGACAGGATGACCTCCTACCATGACGAGGTCCGCCACCTCGTCCACGAACAGATACAACGCAGGACGATTGAACCCCTGCCTATCCCGCCGCTCCAGAGTTTGCAGCAAATGTGTCAGAAGCCCTGTAGCCGACTGCGCATCCTTGCAGCAATCCTCCACCCCCCGCAAACTTGACAGCCCGGCCAACTTGCGGCCCTTGGGGTCCACGAGGAGAAACCTGGCGTCCTGGACTTTTGACCACAAGACCAGAGAAACCAGCATGGTACACAGAAGCTCTGTCTTCCCTGAGCCTGTCATGCCGCTTACCAAAGCGTGCGCTGCCGTTGGACTGGACATACACAACAAAAGAGGTACACCTCGATTTGACAGGCCCAGGAGCGCGCTTTGCCCAGGAGGAGCGCTTTTGAACCGGGTGATTACCTGGTTGAAGGGCACCGAAACCCCATCACTACGGGGGACCTCGATGATCACCCCATCGGGCTGGCTGTTGACAATAATTTTAGGGACTTGAAGGGACAACGCAATCTCACGATTAAGACCTTCCAGCTCTCGAACCCGCCGCCCTCGGCCCAACTGAACACGATAGCAAACCACCTGCGGCAAGATCTCCCCACCCAGGATGCGAACTGCTATCCCGTAGTCTTTGAGAACCTCTTCGAGTCGGTTTGACTGTAGCTCCAAAAGCCTTCTATCCATCTTACCTTACCCCCTCCAGAGCCTTGATGTCCCACAAGACGACTACCCCGTCTCCATTGCGACGGATAGCGCCCATGGCCGCCAACTTGCCAAGATGCTGGCCGACCGCTTGACGGGAAACCCGCAACCCCTGGGCAACCTGGGCCTGCGACGCTTGCGGATTGCCGGCAAAAGCTTGCAGGACCGCTTTCGTACCTTGCCCCAACCTTGCGTATTGATTGCCGGCCTCTTGCCTGGCAATTGCCGCGCCTTGCTCTTTGCTTGCTTCTTGCTTGACAAGCGCTTGCCTGGCAAGCTCTTCCTCTTGCGCTGATCTTTCAGCTACCTTGACGGCCGCTTGCAGGGCAATTGACTTCTCTTGCCTCTCCCTTGCCTTTTCCTTGCGCTCCGCTTGCTTGTCAAGTTCGTACTTGCTGACGACTTGTGGCATGGCCAGACCAACCGCACAGGCCACCAGGAGCAGTGGGAACAGGAAACCGAGGAGAAGGTTGCCCCCAAACTCGTACCTATTGGCAATGACCGAAACCGAAAGAGATGGAACGGCCAGCAGGATGAACGCACCCAGGACGGCCCGATAGAAGCGCCGATCTTGCCGGGCAAGGTTAGACTCACTCAGCTTTTTGCCGACCTCCACGATAGACCAGGCGACCCACGCCGTATAAAGCTCGACCAGGGCAGCCGCAACCCAAAAGAACGAAGTGTCGTCTTTGGCCATCGCGAAGAAGAAGTTGGCCAGAGCATTGACCGAACAACCGGCAAACGCAACGATGCCGGCCACAGGCAGGACGTCCTTGTTAAGCCTCATCCACCCCTCCCCTTGTTCCGGCCTCTGGACTTGTCTTGACAAGCTCAGAGATAGTCAACGGCCTGACCAGATAGTGACCGGGTGCAACGTACTTACACGCATGAACAGCCAGACCCTCCGGCGACTGAAACCCATCAGCAGCCGCGGGCGATAACCAGACCATCGAGAGCCAGCGTCCAATCTTTCTTTTGAATTGCACACACAGGTCGGCGATCACTTGCTCGATCTGCCGGCCGCTGTTGTCCCGATAGAGTACGCTCGAGGGCAGACCACTAGCTATCCTGCCTCCGCTTTTCAAAAGTACACCCCCTCCAAAAGTACACCCAGGTATACCTGTTTTGCCCTAACCAGTAGGGCCTTTTGCTCACTTCCCTACTAGATATAAGCGGCCGCAAATGCCGGCGTACCGTTTGCACCGAACATCCAACAGCAAAGGCAATATTCTTCGATGTGATGGGCCAGTTGTGCCGCTGGAGAAAACTGGCTATCTCAGCCTGATAACTTTTCATCTCACACCTCCAGCCCTGTCTGACGCAGGCAGAAGGAACAGGACCTGAGAGGCCTCAATCCTATCCCCCGTATCTCTGACGTAAGGAATTTGAAGGGTAGGCGCAAACGATACCCCAAAGGCAAGGGCCACGACATACAGCGCCCGTTGATAACCCGCCTCGTAGGCTGATAGCAGGTCGGCCTTTTGTACGCCTGCCTGCCGGGCAGCGTCCATCGAGGACGCACTGGCCTCACCGGCAGCAGTCAGGGCGCGCTCAATATCCTCCAGAAAATAGAAGTCAAGGCCCATCTTACCGCCTCTTTGCTCCTATCCATTGATAGATAGCCTGCCCCCTCTGTCCATACCAGGCAGGAAGGTTTTTAACTACCCCCGCCCGGACGAGCCTGCGAAGGCAGTGATAGACCGTTGACTTTGAACAGCCCACCTCCAGAGCGATGGTTTCCGCCGTCCAAAACCCGTCGTGCCTCTTGAGAAACGCAACGACATCCATTAAACGGCTTCTCATCAGACTACCTCCTCGTCGGCCAACGCAATTGTCAGCCAACAGTGCCCCTTACTCCTACCTGCGCCCTGTCTCCTGCCTGCGCAGGTAGGAGGCAGGGAAGACCAGGGCCCCACGCCTGGGGCCCTGACCTTACACCACAAGCCGCGTACCCACTACTTGCTCTGGCTCGCCCGGAGCTACCGGGACCAGAGCGGAGAGGACCAGGGCCTCTTGTAGCGACGCCAGGATAAACAGATACTCGGCATCGTTGACGTGAGTGATGTCATCATCATGCAACCGAACCATGCCGGCATAGGCCCGGCGCAGCAACCGGTTGGCTTGCGTAAATTCCTGGTGGCCTTTGTGAAGCTCCCGGGCCTTAAACGAGATACCGGCCCTGTAGACATCCATAATGTTAGCGACCTCCTGGCTTACGACCGCCACGGGGTGCAGGACGTCAATGAACTGATCCCACGCGTGAATGGTAAACCGGGTCAAAACGAACCGACCTTGCTGCGCCCGCCAATCCACCGTAACCTGCCCCACATTTGTCTCAGCGAGCATTGAGATTGTAGACACCAGATACCGGCCGATTAGGTCCTTATTGACGCCTGGCATAGAGTGACCGTTAGCGTCCAATTGGACGGGCGGCCGATACAACGTAACATTGCGGCCGGCAACGAGACCGGCTTCCTGGTGGGCCTCGCGCCCATCATAGATTGTTACATTCGTGTCCCGTTTCTTTCTAAACAAACCGAACATCGTCGAGTACCTCCCTTCAAATTTGACTTTAACGAGAAACTAACCTGCCTGCCTACCTGTTAGGTAGGCCTGCCCACCTCACCCCATACTCACCTCCTTGCCCTCATCGGCTAACATGATTGTAAGACCACATAAGCCGCCCTCAGCGATGCGACCCACGATCTTAACGGGCAGAAACTTTTGAGACCCGAACCGAACATGGAACGGGATAACCAGGCCCGGGTCGAGCATGTCCTGTTTGAGATAGTCACGAATAGCCCGCCTGGCCTGGCGCAACACAACCCTGACCCGCTTTCCTAACCCTGGCCCTTGCAGGACCTCGACCAGCCTGGCCGAGAACTTGACCGGATAATTGAACCGCAACCCCTGAGCCGCCTTTGTGACGTCCATTAAGTCTTTTCCCCTACCAGACAGCCTGCCGTGGCCAGCACCGGCCATAGACTGAAAATACCGAAGTAAGGGCTGATCAGAAGCCCCAAGAGTAAGCATAGCCAGACCTCCCTGCGGAAGCACTGGACTTTGCTTGCTAACCACAGAACAGGGACAAGCCAGAGAAGCGAGAACGGCCCCAGGAGCCTCCACAAGCTGGCGTTCCAACCCATGTTCATACTGCCGGCAACCTGCAACCCCTGGACAAACGGGACGATCCACCACTGCCCTGTTAGTAGATAGTCGGCAAGAGTAGTCACTACCCCCATCATGAAGGGGACGAGCAATGCGCGACGCATCCCGGGCCAGAAAGCTACCATAAGGAAAAACATCAGGCAGGGGACCCAGGCCAGCTGCGGCTTGAATAGCATTAAGGCCATCCCCGAACCTACCCAGTCCCATCGGGAGGGCACATACTCCCATCCCAATAAGGCCAGCGTTAGACCGGCCAGAAATACCGCATCGAAAAGGTGCCCGTAGACCAATGCCGGCAAGAAGACCGGGCTAAGAAGCACAACCCAGGCAGGAGTCCGCCAGACCTTACATGCCCACAGGCAGACCAGGATGTCAATCAGCCAGACCACGATCAGCGCCACCTCCCGAGGCAGGAGCCCCAGGAGCCGCAAGACCCAGGTGCACGGTACGGGGTACCAGTACCGCGTCACCGAGTACGGTTGCAGAGTCCTCCCGGCCGGCCAGAGGTGCACCGAGAAATCGTCCCTGCCCGTTGGCAAGACCATGATCACCATGGCCACCAGCAACCCCAGGGCGATACCCCACTCGATTGCCTTGCTCATGCTCATAAGGCCCTCCAGATTACCCTCGGTGGGTCCACGTCGTCCCTAAACAAAGCCATACTTTCATCCGGGCAGGGCAGGGGCTTGTCTTCGCCTACACGAGGCAGAGCAGACGGCATCCGATACAGACGGGCCCCTTGCCATTCCTCAACCTTCTCCATGTTTTCGACCCCCAGGACGACCTTTTTGACCGCCGCATTGAAGCCGAGAGCGTCGCATACATCGGCCAGGACGAGCAATACCGGCGCCTCTGTTTCTGCCAGGTTTGCGCCGTCTTTTTCCAGGTCCTCCCGTAGACGGCGTAACCCCTTAAGCATACCCAAATAGTCCATCTAACTATACCCCCTTATTGCTTAATTTAATCCTTCTCTTACCGGGCTTGAGGAGGGGCTTCCTTGACCGCCTCTTTCTCACTGGTCAGTCGGGCTTCGTATTCGTTCATCGCTTTGGTCAGGACCCCAATGTCCTGCCGGCCCAACCACTCATCCACAAGCCCCCGAACGATCTCCGCAACAGATAGTCCTCGCGCCAGGCAGACCAGCTTTAGCAAGCGATGGGTCTTTACAGAGACCGGGATAACAAGCACTGATTGAGATGACCTCTTGACTCTTTGCTTTGGCATGTACCCTTCCCTCCCTTATAAGTACTATGTACTATTGTATCACAAACCACTGTTCTTGTCAATAGCGAAGTATATAAAACTAGTAACTTTTACCTCTGTAAACCTCTGAATTTATCATGATAAGTCCAGGGCGCTTGACAAAATGTACCAACGGGAGTATACTAGGATGCAAGGGATGGTGTACCTTGCCCGCCGTCCCTCGTACCCCCCTTGGATTGGGGCGGCTCTGCGTGTCGGACGGGCCTGCACCGGAGGCCGCCCCTGGCTAACCCGTATGCGCAAGGCTGGTCCGAGCCCCACCCGCCCCTTCGTCTCTCTTTGGCCAGGGCCGGCCTTGCGCAGTGACAGAGGAAAGGATGACAATACTCAAGCATGTCCCGTTAAACAGTATGCAGGACCACCCCCTGAACGCTCATGCCGTTTCAGAGAAGGACCGAAAGAAGATTGCTAACAACATCCGGCGTACGGGGAAATATCCGCCCTTGATTGTCAGAGAACTGACAGAGTTGTCCGAGTACTGGCCCGGCGCACCAGGACACTACCAGATACTGGACGGCCACCAGCGCCGTTTGATTTTTGAAGACCTGGTGGCTGAGGGCCTGACTCAGTTCGAGCAGGTGGCCGTTGACGACTGGTCACCCCTGACCGATGACGAGGCCCTGATCGCACTGGCTACCCTTAACACCTGGGGCGACAATATCCCACGTAGACGCGCCGAACTCCTCCATGCCATTCTCAAGACCGTTGAACTGCAAGAAGCCGCTAACGTCCTCCCCGAAGATGTCCATGCCATCACCGATGCCGTTAAACTCCTCAAACAGCCCCTGGCCGATATACAACGCCTGATTGACGAAGCCCAACGCCCTGACGAGATAGCCATCAGTTTTGTACTGAGCGCATCCCAAAAATCGGCCCTGGCCAAGTTTACGGCGGCCATACAACTTTTTGCCTCCTACTACGGGGCAGACATGGTCAAGGTTGAAGTAAAGGAAGGCGGAGAACATGGCCGCGTGGTTGTCTTGACTTTTAACCTGGTCAATGCCGCTCACACGCTGGTGGAGGAGGCCATCCGGCGCGCCTCGGAAGAACTACCCCCAGGAGGTAAGAACCGGCGAGGACAGGCCCTGGAGGTCATAGCCGCACAGTACCTGGCTACCGCATTGAAATGGAAAGACCAGGTCGACATAGAACCGGTAGAAACGGAACGCACCGCCCCACCTCCTGCCAGGCGCAAGCGAACCCGCAAACCGGTGCCTGAAATCGCCATCGCCGCATCCTGAACTTATCAAGGAAAGGCCAGAACATGACCTGGAAACCGTTCCTGGCCCTGCCCAATTATTTTGGAGGGAAACGCCGTCTGGCTCCTACCATATTCAAAGAGATAGCCGGCATTTACCCGGCCAGAACCTGGCCAGACCTGACCCTCCTGGACCCATTCGCGGGAGCTTGTAGCCTGGCTCTTTACGCCAAGGCCCAGGGGATGCGAGTTATCTGCGGCGATGCGGCCGAACGCTCTTATATCATTCAGCGGGCATTCATCGCTAATGATACCGAAACCTTAACAGAAGAAGACCAATCGCTGGTTTTTCAGAAGCGTAATGCGTATAACCACTTTGCCTGTAACGCCCTGGTGCCTAACCACTTCCCGGCCGCCTTCGCCGACTTTCTGGATCTGGCTATGGCTAACCTGGCCGACCACTCATCGCTAACCAGACAGGCCCTCTTGAAAGTCGTTGTGTATAAGGCCATGCTGGGGCCGGTCATCCATCATGGCATTACCTGTCTATCCAGGGCCGCCGATAGCGACAACCTGGAAAGCCTGACCTGGCATAATGCTAAACGCATCGAACCCTGGTGGCTAACCCCGCCTCCGTTGATTGTACGCCGTCTAGCCAGAGCTATAAACAAAGCCGTCTTTGCCAACGGCTACGATAACCTGGTCCACCAGACCGACGCCCTGAACCTGGTAAGCGAGTTTGCAGACCAGGCAGACATTTTGTACCTGGACCCGCCATACCCCGAGGTAACCGGGTACGAAACCTATTGGGTCATCGATTCGGTTCTGGCTGGCAAGCTGATCAGACAGGACATCTCGCCCTGGAGCAGTGCTTCACAATTTACTGCTCACCTGCACCAACTACTGGAGCAAGCCGAAACGGTCCCGCTCTGGCTAATCAGCTACGGTAATGTGGGGACTACCCTGGCCTACTTGCTAGAGGTTGTCCGGTCTCATCGCCCGGGAGCTCGAGCTGTCACCGTTGCCTTTCCTCACTTACAGGCCCTGGCCCGCACCGATGTAAGCGACGCAAATAAGGAGTTTTTGATTATTGGTGCCAAATGAACCTGGAAACCCTGCCTTTCCAATTACTGAGCCTGGCAGCCGGCATATCCGGCCTGTTGCTGGCCTGGAAGACCTGGTGGAAACAGGCTAGAGATACCTCCTTTGATGACCAGCAAAAGCTCATCGAAACCTATCGCGTCGAAAATGACCGCCTCCGGGCTGACCTCGACCGCCTGGAGGATAAGCTGGTTATGGCCAACAAACGCATCCTCGAAGCCAGAAGTGCCGCTGCTGTCTGGCAACAACGGCTAACCGAGGAGCGGAAAATATACGGAGAGCGCGTTGATACGCTCGAACAAACCCTAAAGGAAGAAAGGAGTAAGTAACAAATGGACCTGAGTATTGGAGGCATCCCTATCATGGCCGTCATCGTAGGCCTGATTGAGTACCTCAAGAAAGACATTGGAGTGCCGGCCGCACTTTGCCCTGCCTTGAGCATGATCATGGGGGTATGCGCAGGCATTGGAAACGAGTTCTTGAAGGCCTGGCCGGTTACCCCTGACTTGCCCGCGCTGATCACCGGCGCAATCGTTGGCCTGGCCCTGGGTATGGCTGCCACCGGACTTTACAAGGTGGCTATGAAGGTATCAGGTAACGGGAGCCGCCCTGCTTTACAAGGTGGCTATGAAGGTATCAGGTAACGGGAGCCGCCCTGCCTGACGCAGGCAGGTAACCACTATGGCACAATCCGACTCGGCTATACTAGCCACCCCTGCCAGCCCGAATGGGGTAACGACCCTCGGCCCGTCAAAGAGCAACGGTAACGGCAACCTGAAAGCTCCACCGCCGCAGGAGGTACACGGAGTCATTCTCTACCACTCCGACCCCGCCATCGATGACCGTATAAGAGAGGTCCGGTCGCTGCGGGAGGAATACGGCTTTGACGTGTCCTATATCGCTCAGGCCGTTAGAGTGTCGCGCGCCCAGGCGTTTGCCTACCTGAAACAAATCAGGCTGGCCCGCAAAGCGTATATGGCCGCGTTTCCCGAAGACTTTATCTCCGGCATGGAAGCGATGGTTACAGCCATCGAACAACGGCGGGAAATGGACACCATGCTGCGGCGGGAACTTGGCAAGTCCTCCGGCGATAACAATCCGTCAAACCGAGTCGGATTGTACAAACTGATCATGAGAAACATGCGGGAGTTGGAGGAACTCTGCGGCCTTTTGGTTAACCGCATTGAGCACGGCGGGGAAATCGCTATAAATGACATGAAGACCGCCCTGGACCAGGCTCCCGCCCCACTACGGGAGGCCTACCTTGACGCTCTCGCAGCTGTGGTTCATGCAACAGCACCAGCAGCTAACCAGGGACCAGGCAGTTGACCTGCTGGCTTATTACGGCCATTCGCGCCCGGTAAGCTTACTGGCCTGGGCCCTGACCTATCGCGCCCTGGACGGCCACCCCTTCACCCTGGATAAATACCCGTCCAGTGTAGCACTTTACAAAGACGAAGCCCCCTTTATCGTCGTAGAGAAACCTAACCAGGTAGGAATTTCAGAGTGGCTTATCAATACCGCCCTCCATGCGCTGGATATGGGGGCGGGCTATTTCGGGATTGAACACCTGAAAAAAAGCCTGAACGTAGGCTACATTTTTCCTACCTGGATAGCCCTGCGGGATTTTTCCAAAGACCGCGTCCGAAGAATCGCTCTGGAAACCGGGTATCTGTCCGCCCTCTTGGCGCCGGTGCGAAAGGCCGGCTCCCTGCGACGGGAAAGCGACCTGGGGCTGTACTTCATACGAGCAAGCGCACTTTACCTGCGAGGCGCGCACCGGCCCGATGAACAATTGGCCTCCTTTCCCGTAGACATCCTCCTGGTGGACGAGTACGACCTGATCACTCTGCGGGCCATCGCCCTGGCCGAGAAGAGGTTGAGGGCCTCCCCCCTCCGGCTGAAACGATACATCTCCAAGCCGACCTTGCCTAATATGGGGGTTGATAAACTCTACCAGGAGAGCGACCAGCACCAATGGGAAATCCGGTGTCCCACCTGCGGGGACTGGCAACCGCCCGATTTTTGGGACAACGTGTTCCTGGTGGATAGGGGGAAAAAGCTACCTTATGCAGAGTGGTCGAAACGGGACCGCAACGACCTCCTGCAAAGCTGTTTTGAGTTTGCCTGCCGCCGTTGCCAGACGCCCCTGCACCATATCAGTCCTGGCCGCTGGCAACCCCAAAACCAGGGAGCGCCGATCAGGGGCTATCGTATCCCTGGCCTGGTCAGCCCTTACGTTCCTTTAATAGAGATAGTTAAGGGCAGCCTGGCCGAGGAGCCGGACATCCTCCTGGAATGGTACAGAGCTGACCTGGGCCTGCCCAAAGCCCCGGAGGGCGGGCAGCTAAAGTGGGACGATCTCCAGGCTTGCCAATCCGCCGACTGCCACCTGCAGCAGAGAGCCCACCGTTGCACCATGGGTGTAGACATCGGAGTCAATCTCCATGTCCGCGTGAGTTCGTACCAAAAGGGAACCTGGCAAACCGTCTGGATAGGAGAGGTAGACGAGTTCGAGCAGCTAGACGAACTCATGACCCGCTATGAAGTCCGGGCCGCGGTCATCGATGCCCTACCCGAAACCCGGTCGAGTAGAAATTTTTGCCTGCGCTGGCCGGGACGAGCCTGGATGGCCTACTACTCTGACACCCAAAAAGAGGTCTATGTCTGGAAAGACCCGCCAGAGGGAGAACGACACAGAGAGGCGGGCAAGGTGCTAATCACCCGCACCGAGGCGATGGACCGCGTGGCCGCCAACCACCGGGAGGGGAAGGACGTCCTCCCGCTTGAGGCCCATGCCGTCCCAGGGTTTTTCAGACACCTGTGCGCGCCGGTGCGCGTAATGACCACCAGAACCAAAACGGATGGAACCCACTACAGTGTAGCCGTCTACCTGGAGAGCGGACCGGACCACTACTATCATGCCAGCGTTTACGAGCTGGCGGCCAGGGAGCGACTCAAGCCGGCATTGCTGAACCTGACGGCCGGCATAACCACTGAGCAATCCGCCTTTGAGGTCTGAGCTTTGTAGGAGAAGCCCAGAGTATGACCTGGAAACCTTTTTCAGCCCTGCCTAACTACTATGGTGGGAAGCGCCGCCTGGTCCCTGTTATATTTCGGGAAATCGCCAGAATCTACCCGCCCCGAACCTGGCCGGGCCTGACCCTTCTGGACCCCTTCATGGGCGCGGGCAGTGTTAGTCTGTACGCCAAAGCCCAGGGATTCAATGTCCTGGCCAATGACTACGCCTGGCGCTGCTACCAAATCGGACAGGGCATCATCGAGAACAATGGCCGTACCCTGACTGACGAAGACCTGAGTTTGCTTTTACGGGAGGCAGGAGGTTATGACCACTTTGTGGAAAACCACTATGTGCCTCACACCTTCTCTCCCAGGCTGGCGCGTGAACTGGACCTCGCCCTGGCCAATATCAGACAGGAAGAGAGAGAGGAACACCACGACGCGCTTTTGTATGCTACCCTGATTCGATTGATGCTGATCAACCGCATCGGCGGCCAGATGACTAACCGGGCCTGGATGACCAATATCTCCACCGGCAACTTTGATGCCCTGACGCCGGGCCAGACCTCGACTCGCGGAGGATGGACTCAATCCCTGGCCCAACGCTTGCGCACCTTGCAGACCTATATTAACCGGGCGATCTTCGCCGGCCGCGCCCAAGTTTTCCAGGAGGACGCTTTCGCCTGGCTCCCTGAACAGCAGGGGGACATCGTTTACCTGGACCCGCCTTACAGCGGCTCGACCGCGTATGAAAGCACCTACTACCACCTGGATTGCATCCTGGCCGGTCGTAAATTGCCCTATTCAGGCCCCAGCCCGTTTAATAGACCGGCCACGGCCTGGAACAGCCTGTGCGCCATGTTTGCCGTCGTCGAGCACATCCCTACCTGGATATTTTCATTCGCCGACCAGGTAGGAGCGTTCACGGCTCAACAGTTATGCGATCTTATTGCCCAATTCGGGCGCAAACCCCGAGTTGTGCCTTTACGCCATCAGTGGTCCATGAACATGGCCGGTGACCATTACGACACCGGAGCCAAAGAACTTCTGATCATCGCTCCTGCCTGCCTACCTAATAGGTAGGCCTGCGACAGGCAGGTAAGGAAGCTATGGCCGAAGAAGACAAAAAAATCCTTCAAGAATTTGGGGTATCTCAGGCCGCAATCTGGGCGCTCAGCGGTGAGGAGATTGAAACCGAAGCCGCCCTGCAGGGGACTCAGGGCATCGCTACCTGGGATGAAATGCGCCGCACAGACCACAACGCAGCCGCTATCATCGCCGGCCTGACCCTGCCCATCCGCCGCGCCTCCTGGACCGTAGAACCAACCAGCGAAGAAGATATTGACCAGGAAGCCGCCGAGTTCCTGGAACAGGCTATGGAGGATATGTCTGTCTCCTGGAGCTCAATGATCGTTGATGCCCTGACTTTTTTCCCGTTTGGTTGGGCCTTCCTGGAACAGGTCATGAAGCGCCGGGACGGCCCAAACCCTGCCGGAAAAGACGCCGCGGCCAGCAAGTACAGCGACGGCCGCATTGGCTGGCGCAAGATCACCCTCCGGCCGCAGACGTCGCTCGCCTATTGGGTGATAGATGAAAGCGGTGGCATCCAGGGCCTGGCCCAAACCGTACCCAAACAGCAAGAGCCGGTCCGCATTCCAATTCAACGCGCCCTGCTGTTCAGAACTACCACTGAGGGCAATTACCCCGAAGGGGTATCCATCTTCAGGCCCTCCTGGCGACCCTGGCTGCACAGGAAACGCCTGGAGATGGTGGAGGGCATGGCCCTCACCCGCAACCTGGCGGGAATCCTGAAGGTCACCCTCGGGCCTGGAGCTTCGACCATTCAGGACTCGGGGCAGGAGTCTGACGAGGGCAAAGCCCGGCAGCTAATCAAGGATGCTTATAATGACCGCCTGGTGGGTGCCGTGGAAACGGAAGCGGTCAAGATCGGTATCCTGGAGGGGCCGAAAGGCACTGACTTTGACGCCCTGACGGCGGCCATCACCCGCAAAGATCACGAGATGGCCCGCGCCACCCTGGCCCATTTCATTGTCCTGGCCCTCCAGGAACGAGGCAGCTACAGCCTGGCCAAAGACGAATCGGACCTGTTCCTGATGGCCGTCATGGCCTACCTGGATGCCATGACCGATGTCATCCAGCGATTCGCGGTCGACCGCCTCTTCAGATTAAATATCTTCCCTGGCCTGACTGCGATCCCACAAATACGGGCCTCGGCCGTCTACAAGCCTGACATCGGAGCAGTGGCCACGGCGGTTAACGATCTGGCCCAGGCCCAAGTCCTGACCATAGACGATAGCCTGGAAGCCTATATTCGGAGCGTGGCCGGTTTCCCTGAACTGCCGGTGGACATGACCCGCGCCGAACAGGCCAAGAAGAAAGAAGCGATACCAACGAGAAAAACCCCCTCTTGGGGTGAAGAAGATATAACCGAAAGCATACCCGATGAAGACCTGGAAACCGTCCTGGAGAGCATGGCCAATTACCTGCCTCGCCGTCAGGCAGGTGACCCGCTGGCCGGACCGCCACCCAGACTCGGCAAGAAAGCCCGAACCTATAGAGACTCTACCAAACAGTATGAAGCTGACCTGCAGCAAATTTATCGGGAGTGGGCAGCCGAAGCCGGAGATCTCGACGTCGGCCCCGATACCACCGAGGTCGACCTGGGCGACAAACTGGACGATTACCTGGGAGTCGGCCTTCTCCTCCTGATGGAGAAAGGCTATCAAGACCTCCTGGCCGCCTACCTGTTAGGCTTTGGCGCCCCCTCGATCGGACCGGAGGGCCTGAAGCTGATCGAGAGCGCTCAGCAAAAAAATGATACCTACCTGGCCGGGTCTTTGTTTAAGGACATCCGGGGCAAGCTGGACGGCGAGATAGCGGCTATTCTACTACTGCTGAAACAGGGCCGTGAAGACGACGCTTTCCAGTTAATAGAACGGACCATCCTGACACTGGACTACCGCCTACCGTACTACGGGGGCACTTATTGGGAAATGATCCATGAGGGCATCGGGATGCGCATCACCGAACGCGGCACAGTTATCGGCCCTCCCGTCCTGCGTTATCTGGACCCCCTGGCCAGACACTGCACCACCTGCCCGCCCAAGGCCAAACAATACCCATCCTGGGAGGCCATGGTCGCCGAGGCCGGAATTCCGGGCGATGGCTCGGACGAATGTGACGGAAACTGCCGCTGTGGATTCATGATCCTATCCCAAGGAGCCTGGATATGGCCTTGAGAGTTACAACCGGCATACCGCCGATATTCATCGTCACTTCACAGCTCAAGGATTATGCTTGCAGGGATGACAGGGGAAGCCTTTACCCCATTTTGCCCACCACGACCAGAGAGGAGTTGTATTGTACCAAATGCCAGTATTATCAGAACGGCATGAGGCAGGCCGGCTGCCTATTTGTGCCCTCGTGGGAAGAGCCGTCTATGGCCGCCCGCCGCAAACGGAGGCAGTCCGAGACCGCTGAAAAGCGACGGGCCGCCTTGCGTTCTGCCGGCCGCAATGCCGGAGGCGGGCAGCTTAAGCGGACCTGCTGGAATTGCGTAGAGATACGGCACGCCACAAATGGCGGCTACACCTGTCCATTTTTGCCGGCGCCGTGTACGCGCTCGGCGGGTTCGATGCAGCAACACCAGGGCTGCGAAATGTTTGCCTGGCGGACCGAAGAAATTCTGCCCTTGTCCTAATAAGTCCAGAAGGGAGGATAAACTATGCCATACAAGACGATTGAGGAAGCCAATCCCGCCCTGCGCGGTATTGAGCCGCCCATTACCCTGGAACAGGCCAACATGATCGCGGCCTGGGCCGATAAGATCGAGGCCAAGGGCCAGGACGCCAATCCCTGGGCCGTGGCTATAAGCCTGTTCAAAAAGACTCACCATGTGGAAGAGGACAAGTGGGTCAAGAACGAGGGGAGCGAGGCCGAATTTAGCGCCTTCCTGAGAGGCCAGGAGGAACCCGACCAACCTTATATCGTAGACCTCCTGTCCGCTCTGCCCTCTGATAAGAGCGGCAAGCCCGACTTCTCCCAGCCCTTCCGCATCCTGCCGGTGGGCGACATCCACCGGATGGGCCGGCGACAGGTAACTCCTCAAACCATTGAAGAGTTCGCCCAAAATTGGCTCAACAGGGAGAAACGGGGCATCCGCCGCAAGCGAGTGGTCATTGATGCCGAACACCAGACCGGTGGCATCGGCTGGTACACGGCCATCTTCAGCCGCGGTCAAGACGGCCTGTGGGCTACCATTGCCCTGAGCAATGCCGGAGAAAAGCTCCTGGCCGAGCGGGACTTTTCCTTTTTCTCCCCCGCCGTGGCCTGGCAAATAGAGGATGCCGTTACCGGAGAGATTGTCAGGAACCAGATAGTCGGAGGCGCATTGACCAACTACCCCGTCCTGGGCGACGCTACCCGCCTGCCCGTTATGGGCTATTCCTGGCGCTACACAGCACCGGCCGGCCGGGATGATCAAGACAAGTATGCCGCCACCAAAGCTGAAGGGGATGGTGACTACCCCGCCGAAGCTTATCTGGTTGTAGAGGACCCTGAGAAACCGACTACCTGGCATCTCAGAGTTAAGGAGCGAGTCAACGGCAAGCTCGAATACACCGCTAATATGTGCGGTAAGGCCGCCGCCGCCCTCGGCCCGAAGGGATTCCGGGGGCAACAGGTACAGCTTTCCGAGGAGGACCGCGCCGCCGCCAAGAAGAAGCTCCTGGCCATTTACCGCAATGAACTTAAGGTTGAGGATGACCAAATCCCCAAACAACTATTTTCGGAGAAAGGAGATGACGACATGACAGTGGAATTCAGCGAACAGGAAAGAGGCCTCCTGCGCCAACTGGTTACCGGCCTGGGCAATCTGTTAAAAGGCCAGGAGAAGAAACCGGACGTGGAACTGCCGGAGGAGTTCACGGCCATGCAGGGCCTGGTCGAGCAGCTTAAGGCCAAAGTCGAAACGTTGGGCACGGAGAAGACCGCCCTGCAGCAACAGGTCGCGGCCGAAACTTATGCCCGCCAGTTGCAGGAAATGAGGGGCTTTGTCCAGATGTTCTCCCACCTGCCGCTGCCGGTGGAGTTGCCCAAGGACGCTCCGGCCGGAAGCATGACGACCCAGGAGCACCTGCTATGGCTGCGTGACTCGGACAGCACCGAAGGGAAAAAGCACTGGGCCTTTTTTGCCGCCCTGCTGGCCACCCTGGAGAACACCCTGAAGGAAGTGGCCCTCTATGGCGAGTTAGGCGCTTCTTCCGGTGCACCGGCCAGCCCCGATGCCGCGCTGGACCTCCTGGCGCAGAAGTATGCCACCGATCACAAAGTGCCTTACCTCGAGGCGCTCAAGGCCGTGGCGGCCACCAGCCCACGCCAGGCGGCCTGACGCCATCTGGCTTAATACCATACGAAAGGAGAGCAAACCATGTACCAAGTGGGACCCGCTGAAGTTACCGGTGCTGATCGCACCTTCAAGGTCAAAGCCGACGTGGACATCGTAAAGTACTCCGCCGTGATACAGAGTTCGGGCGAAGACGGCGAGGTTGACGTGCCGGCCGCGGCCGGAGCGGCCATCTGGGGGATCGCCCAGGAAGAGGTTGACTACTCCGAAGGGCAGCACCACGTCCGGGTGCGGACCATGGGCTTTAGTCATGCCCTGGCCTTTGATGGCAACATCGTGGCCGGCGACTGGCTCCAGGTAGGAGATACCTCGGGCCGTCTGGACACCGCCGCCTCAGGCGACTACGTAGTCGCCCGCTCTACCCAGGCCTCCGCTACCCAGGATGACCTGATCGTTGTCATGATCATCCCCGGTGGCTACCAAATCCCGTAAAGCCCTATAGAGGGATAACCGACAGAGAAAGGAGAACTTAACCATGCCGCAATATGAGACCGTGCATGTAAAAACCACCCTGTCTAATGTGGCCCTGGCTTACTTTCAAACGGAGGCCGGGTTCATTGCAGACAAGGTGTCCCCACCTGTGAAGGTGGCCAAAGGAAGTGACTATTATTTCGTCTTTGGCCGTGAGCACTTCCGGGTGGTAGATGCTGTCCGCCGACCCATGACGACCCCGGTCGAGATTGAGCATACCGTCTCGACCGACCAGTATGTCTGCCAGGAGTATGCCATGCGGGAGGCAATCGCGGACGAGGAGATTGAGGCCGCCGATTCGCCCATTGAACCGGAAGCCGATGCCGCTCTCTATACCTCGGAGCGTCTACGCCTCTCGAGGGAATCCCGCATCGCTACCCAGTTGACCACTGCTGCCAACTATGACGCCACGATGCGGACGACCCTGGTGGGCGATGACCAATGGAACGAGTACACCACCTCCGACCCGATCGGGGTCATCCAGACGGGGATTGATGCTGTCGCCGCCAAGGGCAAACGGCCCAACACCCTGTGGCTCGGCTACGAGGTCTGGAGCAAGTTAAAGCACCACCCAGACTTCATCGCCCGCCTGCCGGACCAGCAAACCCGCATCGTAACTCCCAAACTCCTGCAGACGATATGGGAGGAAATCACCCAGGTTTGCATCGGCGAAGCGCTTTATGATACCTCCGTCGAGGGCCAGACCGAAAGCCTGGGCTACGTTTGGGGCAAGTACTGTGGCATCTGCTACGTGAACAACGTCATGCCCAACAAGAAAGTGCCCAGCTTCAACTACTCGTTTATCTGGCCGTACAAAGCGGCCCAGGGACGGGTGCGTGCCGAGAACCAGCCGGGCGCAGCCAACGGCGTGATCTACCAGGCCAGGACCTACCGCCATGCGGACGAAGGCGCCCGCGCTACCTGGGTAGAGGTGGGCCTGCGAGAAGGATTCAAGATCACCGGCGCCCTGATGGGCTATCTGATCTCGGCTGCCGTGGCGTAAGCGTTACCCGCCATCTACTCTGGACTTTGCCTGCCTGCGACAGGCAGGCAAGATAAGCTCAGAGAAAGGAGAAACCATGACCCAAACCAGACTGCGTGATGCTGCGATCATCGCCTGCCTGCTGGCCGTCTGCGTCCTGGCGTACTTTCACTTTTCCCAACCGCCAAGCCTGCCGGCCTGGGTAGGCGCCAAAGAAGGGCCGATCGCTCACGGTATAGACAAGTTCTACAGGTCGGTCTATATCAAAGGCAACGTGGAAACCGCCGGGAGCTCAATCGTAGGAGAGGACCTGACCGTTGGAGGCAACGTCTCGGTGACCGGAGTGATCACCGCTGACAGTTGGATTACCCAATCCACCAGCCTGGACCTGACCGGAGGCTTGACGGTTGACGGAGCTACCGTGCTATCAGGCACAACGACTGCCAGCAGCACCTTGACCGCGCCGACCATCAACGTTACAACCCTGGCCGCAACGACAGGCAATGTCACAACCCTGACTGCGGCCGGGACCACCGTGCTGTCCGGCACAACGACTGTCAGCAGCACCCTGACCGCGCCTACGGCCAACATTACAACCCTGGCTATATCAGGTAATGAGACCGTGGCCGGCAATGCAACCATCACCGGCAATACCCTGCTGACAGGGACGTTGAGCCTGTCAGAGGCCACCGGGACCATTACCACCACCGGGACCTTGACACCGACTGCCAGTTTCTATGAACTGAGTCCGGCGCCCCACGTTGCCAGCGAAATCACTATCACCCTGTCGGCCTGCACCCAACCGGGGCAGTTGTTGTCACTGTACGACGTCACGACCCCGACTATAAACATTCCCGATGACAACCTGTTGCCCGGGTCCCTGTTTACCATGACTCAATACGAAAGCGCGGTGCTGCTCTGCAACGGCACAGGATGGGTTAAAGTTGTCCTTCCCACGCCCTAGCACTAACCGCATCGTTGCAATGCTGCAGGGGGACCGCTTTGTCTACTGTTCCCAGGCCTGGCAACGAGTCGCGGCCCTGATAGCCATGCGCATCCCGATTACCTGCCCGCCCGTAACCGCGGCCACGTTCAGGCCGCAGTGGATGGCCGGTAAGAAAGTGCTGATCTTTAAGCTCCACGGTTATCCTGACCACCCGGACTGGTTCGGCCTGGATAACCAGGGGGAGCGCCACGAGGCCCTGACACCGGCCCTGGTAGAATGCGCCGACCTGACCGGCGCTATCGTTATCGCGCTGGTTTGCTACAGCCTGCGAAGCCCCATGTCGGCGGCTTTTTTCAGAGCAGGTGCAAAAGCCTTCTTTGGCGCCCCGGGAGAGCTGCGGGCCAGAGAAACCAAACCCGGGGAAGCGGACAACCTGGCAATCCATCTCCTGCGCACCTTGAGAAGCGCACCACTTGACCAGGCCCTGGCCCTGGCCAAGGAGCGTTTTGGCCAGAAACCTGACTTGAGCGAACATGACCGCTACACGTTGGACACCTTTGGAGGAAGCTATGCGGTATAAGGTACTCGAACCTCTTATCCTACACCGTAAATACTACAGAATCGGCGACGTCATCGAGGCCCCCGAAAGCGACCGGCAAACCTGGACAGACCTGACCGGCCGCGGCCTGGCCGAACCGGTAGAAGCTGAGGTGCCGCCGGCAATTGCCCCGGGCGAGGAAATAGTGACCCGCCCGCTTCAACCATTACCTTACACCTCCGGGCGACTGCGCCTTTCCGGTCGCGGCCTGGCCGAACCGGTAGAAGCTGAGGCGCCGCCGTCCACCAGACCCAGGCGTAAGAGGAAGGGACACAACGGATGACGCTGAGCGACCTGGACTATATCCGCCTGGTCCTGACCTTACCTCGTCATGTCATCTTTGACGAGGTCGTGGGACAGGGTAACGACACAGCCACGAAATTCAAGACCCGGCTGTGCCCTCTTCTCAACGATACCGTCATTCTCAGAGTCGCCGGAGTCGTGGTTGACCCGACCGACTACACGGTGGACGAGGAAACCGGCTTACTGACCCTGACCACAGCGCCGACCGATGGTGACCAGGTGGATGTCGACTATTCCTGGTCCGTTTTCAGCGATGACCAGATTGACGGCTTACTGGACCGTTATTCTAACAGCGTGGTCGCGGTCTTGAAGGACCTCATCACCGCTCTGCTGTCCAACACCGATCTATTTATCAAGTACACCCTGGGCATGGAGAGCGTGGACCGAAGCGCCGCCCTTGATGCCCTGAAAGCTATCAAGGAAAGCGTCGACGGCAAGTCCGCCGCCGCCGCCGCCCAGGCCGTGATCTGGACCCAAACCGAGATTGACCTCTATGAGAGGGACGTTAGATGGGAACCTTTTATAAGCTCGACGCCCGAAGGCTAGCGCAGGACACCCTCACCATCGTAAGCGACAGGCGGGACCTTTGTGTTATATACCGCCGCGCTGCGGGGCAATCGGGCGAAACCAAGATCGGCGTGTTTTGGGCCAGAATCGCCAACCTGGGCCGCTCCTCGACCGGCCTGGAGAGCTATGTCAAGGCCAGCGGCACAGAAACAGAAGCGGTCTGGGTCATGAGGACTACTCCCGAGGCTCCAACCTTACAACATGATGACGAAATCCGTACCGATGCGGACCGCTGGCGAGTGATCCATGTCCGCGCCATAGCCGATGGCCAACTGGCCATGTTGACCAACATTCAGTGAAAAGAAAGGAGTAAATCATGTCTAAAAGTGAACGAACCCTCAGACTGGTGTCTACCCTGGTGCTGGCCGCCTTGCTGATCGTCACCCTTGGGGGTGGGCTGGCCAGAGGAAGCACCCTGCCTGTCAGGCAGACAGGTAACCGGCCCGTTGACGAGGTGATCACCTCCCAACCTGCCTCGCCGTCAGGCAGGCAGTTGGCGCCGGAAGCCCAGCGCGCCGCACCTTATGGCCAGTACATTGTCACGCACAACAATGTGAACATCACCTCGACGGCGCAGACGGGCGTGGTTGCCCGCACCTCGGGCTATGACTACCACAAGGCCATTCTCTGCGATGTGGGTGCGACCGATATCACCGGGACCCTCTATGCCAGAATCTCATCTACAGGAAACGTCTTTACCCTGGCCCAAACCCTCGTCTTTCCGGCCAACACCAGGACATACAGCGAACAAAATTATATCGCACCCTGGATGACTTTGAGCTTGACCGGTTCGACCGGCTCGACCACCACCTGCGGCATTTGGGTACAGACCCCATAAAAGGAGGGGCTATGCCAAGAGCCTACATTTACCCTACCCTGCGTGCGGTCCGGGCCGTCATGGCCCTGGAGTGCACCCGTTTGTACACAGGAGAAGCCACTGTACCTGGCAACGTTGACCTGAGCAGCCTGCAGCCGGGCATGATCTTGAGGCCTGCCGGTAAAGACGGGAAACCCGACTTCACTAAATACCAGGTCATCTCAGAGGTCAGCCAGCGCAAAGGTGGCTCGACCATCAGGATGGGACAGAGGATGCCCAAAGAGGAGATGCCTCCGGAAGTCGTGGACGTCTGGAAAGGCGAGCTCGCTATCCCACCCGATGAGGCGCTGAAAACCTGATGGCCAGCGATGCCACCGCCTACGTCATAGAAACCCTCAAGGCCGCCGATTCTGTAACCGACCTGATCATGGGTGCAGAAGACGGGATTTTTGAGAGTGGTGACCTCGACATGAGCTATGTCGCTCAAGCCGAGGATTCCCGTCGCATCGTGGAAACCCCGACCAAAATCCTGGCCGTCGTGGTCCAGGATGGAGGAGAGACGGCCACAACCGAAACCCGCCACAACCAGACCGTGAATGTTTGGCTCTATGACCGGCAACGAGGCTATGCTAACATCAGGGCAGTCAGGAACGCAATTTACCTGGTCCTCGATGGCCGCACCTCCGCCCTGGAGGACCCGGCCGGCATCCGGACGGGCATCCTGGACCTGCACTTCCAGGACCGCTCAGGGCATTTACACGCTCTGAAACTGGCCCTGGATTATGAACTGTTGACCTATGAAGCCACCGTGCATCTGGACTTATCCTAGTAAGTCCAGAAGATAAGACAGAAAGGAGTTACCATGACCCAAATTACAACCGGAATCGGACTGCGACACGTGCGAGTGGGCCCACGCGCCTCTGCCGGGACCATGGCCATGCCCGATGACCACGTGGTCGGGACTTGCTACCCCGGTATCCAACTGAGCGGGGCGGCCACCCTGACCCTGACTCCACCCGAACCGGAACGTGTCCAGGCCCGGGGCGATGACCGGGTGTACCACACGTTCCACATGCCCCCCACCGAGGGGTGGACGGGGGAGCTGACCTGCAGCAAACGAGATATCCAGGCCGTGGCCCTTATCACCGACGTCCTGGCCTGGGGCGAAGACGCTCTTTTTCACGGCGTCGCAATGGGCACGGACAAAGAGGGCCTGGAGCCTGACCTGATCATGTGGGCACAGCGCAAAGGCGCCGATACCGACCCCGCCTCGGACACCTATGGGCAGGAAGTGTGGGAAGCCTACGAGATTCTCTGTTGCAAGGCGACCCCCATGCCGCCCTCCCAGGAGCAATCGGCGGTGGGCGAAATGCGCTATGCCGTGACTATGCAGCAGGTGGCTACCCGCATCGTCGGCGAAGAGTTTACCGAACTCGACCACGGCTGCACCAAGGCGACCATCTTCCCCGTCGTGGCCAGACCCGGCAAGATTTTTTATGACTTTGACGAAGGGGATGCCGCCACCGATGACTTTGTGCTGACCCACACGCCTACCTCCGCCACCGATATCAAGGTCTACGTGGACGGCGTGGACGAACCCGCCGGGTGGACGCTCGACGTGGCCACCAAGACCGTGACCTTTATCGCCGCTCCTGCGGACGGCGCCACCCTGGCCTTTATGTATTGTACCCCTGATACCCTGTAAGCGGGAGGACCAATGCGTACACAAACCGTCACTTTTGGTGACGAGGCGAACCGCCTATCCGTCACCATTAGTGAGGCTAACGTTCTACAAGGGATGCAACACACCCTCCTGGTTACAGGTGCCATCTCTAGCATCCAGAAAGAGGACGGGAAGGGCGTTGACATACCGGAGGGAGAGGGCTGGGCCGTATACCTGGTCCGTCGCCACGTCTGGCCCCATTGCCGCGCCTCCGCCGTTTCGGCCGAGGGCTTTGATTTGACTGCTCTGACCCTGGAGCTATTCCTTCAACTGCCGGAGGGCTTCGTGGCCCGGTGGGAGAAAGCGGCCCTCGAGCTCAATCCCCACTGGAAGCCCGAAGCCGCCGAGGAGCCGGAGGAAAAAAAAGACGAGAGCGCACCAGGGAGCGAGTTAACCGAGACCTCCTAGAGTGGGTGCGCCACCAAAGTGGAGCCCCGACCGAAGGCGATGAGGAGTGGATTCTACACCGCCCCGATCTTTCCCTGGCCATTTGGAAAGCGATGGAGGCAACGGAGTGGCGGCATTTGCCATTCCCTGGCGGGGTATTAGACCAACCGGACTGGTTGATTCACGACCTCTATACCCTATCCTGGCGTAAAGGGGTCCTGCGCCAGTTGATAACATCCCCCACTGCCGCTTTACCGCGGGGGAGGAAAGGGGCGCCGTTTGGATGATCGTCGGCCTTGAGATGACTGAAGCCCCCAATGAAGCCTGGGACCAAATAGAACACATCATGGACCTGGGCCCTAAAGAGAGGCGGAAGGTTGCTGAGGCTGTCCGCCTCGGCATTGCCTGGAACTTTGCCCACGAATCGGCCGGAGGAGAACCCTGGCGGCAATTGGCGCCCATGACGGTCGGCATTCGCCGCAAGCTCGGCTTTGCCGGAGAACACCCCATCCTGCAACGGACCAGGGAATTGAAACGAAGTCTGGTCGAGGCCGGACACCCCTACAACCTCTATGAAGAAACCGAACAGGATGGTGATATTACCATGCTATTTGGTTCCGAGGACCCCCGTTTCCCCATCCTCCACGCCGGTGGCTACACCGAAACAGGCCGCAACGTCCCTGCCCGCCCCATGACCGTCCTGGGAACACAAGCCGTCTCCCGCCTGGAAAGTACGATCATTTACGTCCTGCGGGAACGATGGCGACGCCTCCCCCATGAATAGCCCTGAGCTTATCAGGATAAGTCCAGAAGGTATTTATCATGCCTAGCGATTCCTATGTTTTCCGAGTAAAACTGGAGGGCGGTGACGCCGTTAAACAGGCCATTGCCATCCGCAAGGAAGTCGAGAAAGAACTCGGCCAGGCGGCCGGCTTTGATCTGGGCGGCATTGAGACCGCTACCGGACAGCTGAAGGAACTGGCTGCGTCCGCTCGCGGTGTTGGACGGGCCATGACCGCCGGATTCAGGGAGTCGGTTAATCTCCTCCTGACCGATATCGGCACGCTACAACAGCAAGTCAACCAGGTAGTTCGCGCCGGGACCGGCCCCGTCGAGGAGGCCATGAAGGAACTCGGCGTGGTTGGCCTCGATGCCCTGAACATCGTAGATACCGGCTCGACCCAAGCCACGCAGAAAATGGCCCGCCTGACCACCGAAATCAAGGGTGCCCAGGCGCAGATTCAGGCCCTACAAACCCGCATGGCTCAACTCGGCGCCCAACCCATGGTCGTCCCCGGATCTCTGAGTGGCGAAGTCAAAACAGTTGGAGCTTTGTTTAAGGAGCTAACCACCAGCCGCTGGCAAGAAGTCCGCCGTATGTTTAGAGCGGCCAAAGAGGAGCTGGCCCCCCTGCGGGCCGAAATCGAGGCTCAGGCCGAAGCCCTCCGCACCCAAACCGCCCCCGCTTATGCCGCCGCCAAATCCGAAGTCGACCAACTGGCCGCCGCTCAAGATAAGCTGATCGAGGAACAAGCTCAGTATCAGCGTGCTCAACAAGAATTGGGAAGAAGCCTGCGCATCGCGCCCCGCTACAAGGAACTCAGCGCCGAAATCAAGCTCTACGGCGAGGCGATTATAGCTGCCACAGATAACCTGACCGCACTCCGGTCCATCATGGTCACCGGAGGCATGACCGAAGAACAGGCCGAATTGGCCGCCAAAGAGAAACAGTATGCCCAGAGCCTGGAACAAAGCACCGTCTGGTGGAAAGTCCTGACCGAAAGCGCCGGAGAACATAGCAAGGCCGTCGAATATGTAGCACTCAGTGACGAGAACGCAGCCAAAGCCCTGCGCGGGATGTTGGAGGCGTACGAGCAAATCAGCAAATTGCAGACCGGCATCAGCAGGGGCATCGGCACAATGGGCCGCCTGGGAGAAAAGGTCGAACTACCGGCCGCCGCCGAAGGGACCCTGGCTACATTTGTCATCGCCGAAAGGCAGTTAGGTACAGATACCCGACTGGCCAGCGATGAACTACTCAGGCAGAAAAGAGAACTTGTCGGATTGACCAAGGCCCTGGACGAAGCCGCCCTGGCCGCCCAAGGGCTGGACAAGGTCCAGCGCGCCGCCGTCTCTCGCGTCCAGGCTATCGGTATCAGGGAAGTCAAGACGGCCACCCCCCTGCGTGGCCGGACCGTAGAGGAAGCCGGAGCCACCCTAACACCCGTTCTGGCGCAGATTATGGCGCAGACCGAGGCCATCAAAAAAGGTGCCCTTGTCGAGCTGGACCGCCTCGAACAAGAGGGCATCAAGCGGCAACCCTTTGGCTTCCTGATCCGCTTTGCTCAAAAAGCCCGCGCCGTTATCGTCGGCGAATCCATCATCCCCGATATGGTCACCGCCATCAATGAGTGGCTGGCCAAAATCGGACTCGAAAACCCCTTCCAACCCCTCGCCATACAGGCCAACCAGGCCGGAGCCATGATCCAAACCGGCCTGCAGGAACGCCTCTCTGCTATCAATACCGACCAGGCCGAACAAGAACTGAAGGACCTCCGCGCCGAACTGCAGCGCACCGCCAACGCCATCGAAAGCCAGCTGGTTGTAACCGGCGAAGCCTCACAATCCTACAAGATGGCTTATGCCGGCTATGCCGCCGAAGTGAAACGGGTCAGAGGAGAAGACCCGACCGCCATGGGCCTGCTGGCCCAGGGTAAGGCCCTGAAGGGAACCGGCGTCCGTGGCGAATTCAATGAACTCGCAATCATTGACGAGGGTTACCAGGCGATAAAGACCACCGTGGAGGAGCGCCAACGATTCAGCCAGGAAGAAACGGCCAAACTCCTCGAACTGGAGCACCGTTACTCGGCCATGCGACAGGTAGAACTCTCACTCGATCAGGAACTGGCCCAACGTAAGGTCACGGCCCTGAAACTGGCAATGGAACAGGCCTTTGAGACCGGCGACTTTGACCAGTTCGAGGCCCTGACCAAAGAGGCCGTGGCCGAAGACGAGCGCCTGGGTGAGATACAAAAGGAGTTGGCTTACCAGCGAGAGTCCGTTACCGGTTACGCTATGGAAGCCGCCGAGGAACAGCTGGCCCAATCCAAAGCCCTGGCCAAACGGACCATCCCCGTCGCTGCCCCTGCCGCCGCTGTAGGTACGGCCGTGGCCGGCGAAATGATCATGCCTCACATCACCGCAACCCAGGTCAAGAACGTCGAGAGCTATGCTGCAGCCATCAGAGACCTGGGACAGGCCATGACCGAGACCCGCCGTGTACTCCCCATCATCACGGAGGCCGAGCAAGAACGGGCCGTCGCGGCCGCTAAAGCCGTCGCTGAAGTCGAAGAGGCCGAGAAACGCCGCACTGTCGCCGCCCAAAAGACCCTCGTCGAGACCGAGGCCATTGAACAGCGCCTGACCGCAACCCGGGCATCTCACCTCCGGGTCAGAGAGGAAGCTATTCGCCTCAGCGCCGCCTTTGAATTGGAAGCTCTACGGCAAACAGCTATCGGCATGGAGGGAGAAGAAACCCGCAAGACGGCCGAAGTCCAGCACCATGCCCGCGTGCGAGAAATCGCCGTCGAGAAGGGAGCAGACCTGGAAGTCCAGGCCTCCCGCCGCAAGACCATCGCCGTCTCGGCCGAGGAGCGCCGCTTACTCCAGGAACAACGCTCCCAACAGCGCCTGCGAGAGATGGCCGTCAAAGCCTCCATCCAGGTCACGATGGAGCAGGAGAAACGGAAAACCCTCGCCCTGTCCGAGGAAGAGCGACGGCGCACTATCGCTCAGCAGGGAGAACTTAATGACCGGGTCTCCAATGAGAAGAAGGCCATCCAGCAGACAACCGCGGCTGCGGCCGCGGGTGGACGTGGCGTCGGACCCACCGCGGCCGATATCGCCCGCTACGGCGGTGGAGGATTAGGAACCCTGTCCTGGGCCGTCCAGGAAGCCCAAAGCGCACAAATGGGCATCAGAATGTTATCCTACGACATTCAGTATATGTCCCGCTCGCTGCTCATGGCCGGTGCGGCTATGACCGGCCCGCCCATCCTGGCCATGAAGCGCTTTAACGACTATACCGCCACCACCAACCGCGCCGCGCGGGCCATGGGCCTGGCCCGTTCAGAGAGCGATTACTTGCGAGGAGCGATCATTGACCAGAGCCGCGCTATGGCCCTGGTCCGCCCCGAAGAAATGGCGCAGGGATTGTACCTGTGGGCCACCGGCGTGGGCGCCGCCGCCAAGAACCAGGCCCAGTTGAGGGACGTCATAGCCCAAACCATCCCCATCCAAAAATTGGCTTACATGCAGCAGATTGAGCTACCGGCTGCCGTTACCGCTGTAGCCGGCATCATGGCCGAATTCAGGATGGAATCCACCGAAACCGAGCGAGTTGTCTCCGTCCTGGACTCGACCGCCGACCGAACCTTTGCCACCGTTGACGACCTGGCTGAAGCCTTCAAATTTGTCGGCCCCATTGCCCACGACCTGGGCATCTCGATGGAAGAGGTCGCCGGTGTGTTTGGCCTCCTGGCCGACGCCAATATCCGGGGGAGCATGGCCGGCCGCGCTTTTCGCCAGATGACCATCTCGTTCACCAAGACCTCGGCCGAAGAAGACGAGGTCCTGAACCGCCTCCTGCGCCGCAATGTAGAGTTGGGAGAGACCTGGAGAGACCTCGTTTTCCCCAACGGCAAGTTTATCGGCCTGACCCGCTACATAGACCTCCTGGCGGCCGCCACCGAAGACTTGACCGACCAGGAACGCGCCCAGACATTCGCCACCCTGTCCACCGCTAACGAATTGCCCGTCCTGACCGCTTTGGTCTCTAAACAGATTGCGGCCAGGGAAAAAGGTATCAACGTCATCCGCGCCGAAGCCAACCAGACCATGGGGGTCATCGATAGCGAGGTGCGCGCCTACGCTATGTGGGAGAAAGAAACCACCGGCAACTATCGCACCCTGGAAGGCGCCCAGGAGTCCTTCAACCGCAAATTCACCGATGCCACCGAGAGCGAGAACTACCAGATTAAAAAACTGCAAGTCCAGTGGGATGCTGCCATGCTCTCCCTGGGCCAGAGCACAATGGAGCTGGCTCTGCCCTACCTGGATGACCTGGGGCAGACCATAGATACCCTGACCAAATACCTGACAGAGAATCCGTGGGTGGTTACGGCCCTGCTGGCGGCCGGGGCAACCCTGACCACTATCGGAGTTCTAGGCTCAACTGTAGGAACCCTCCTGCGAGTGGCAACGGCCATGCGGCAACTGGGCACAATGAAACGCCTCCTGGATGCCGCCCATGCGGCCGCTGCTGTCCAACAGGCCGCAGCAGCCGCTGCCGCTGCCACCACCGAAGGTGCCGCCGTCGCGGCCGCAGCCACGACCGAAACCGCTGCCGTCGCGGCCGGGGCAACCGAAGAAGCCGCCGCCCTGGCTGCCGGTGTAACCGATGAAGGTGCGGCCCTGATTGCCGGGGCAACCGAAGAAGCCGCTGCCCTGGCTGCCGGTGTAACCGCCGAAGGTGCGGCTATAACTGCCGGCATAACCACCGAAGCCGCGGCCCTGACTGCTGCAGCCACGACCGAAGCTGCAGCCATAACCGCTGCGGCCACGACTGAGGCGGGGGCCGTAACTGCCGCCGCC
The DNA here is from genome assembly GCA_964545815.1 of uncultured Dehalococcoidaceae bacterium. Taxonomy (GTDB): domain Bacteria; phylum Chloroflexota; class Dehalococcoidia; order Dehalococcoidales; family RBG-16-60-22; genus E44-bin89. The sequence continues at coordinate 46,345 of CAZJGR010000002.1, forward strand.
ACAACTACAGCCGGTGCCACGACAGCCGGAGGCATCCTGTCAGGTATATTGGGTACGGCCGGGACTATCCTGTCTGGCGCAGCCGCCGTCCTGGCCGGTGTAGGTCTGACAGTCGGCGGCCTTTTGGTCGGTTTCCTGGGCGCTACCGGCCTGGTAGACCTCCTCCGCCTGGCCAAAGGCGAAGAACTCCTCGGCCCGTTGGAGTCCCTCAATCTTTTGTGGGATTCCATACGAGGGAGTATTGCCCTGACCGTTGGCACAGGGGGCGGTATAGCTTCCTGGATCATGGGAGAAGATGCCGTCGAACAGGCTGAAGCCTTTGACCGCGCCGCCTTCGAAGCTGCCAAGACCCTGGGGCTGATCGACAAAAACCTGCAATGGATAGACCAGAACACACAAGCCGTAACCGCCTCGGTCGAGGAATTGCCTGCCGATACCGAAGCCTGGCGTAAGGAACTGCGGGACGGTGGCGACGATATGGAGAACATGAAGAAGCAAACCGAACGCGCCGCCGACGAAGCCCGCCGCCTGGGGGATAACCTGGAACAACTTCCGGCCCTGACCGGCCTGGGCCTGGCTGCCTTCAGCGAAGCCGAGCTACAGGCCATTGACGAATTGGAGGATTACCTAAAACGGCGTAACGAAATGGTCGAAGATCAGAATGAGGACCTGGCCAAGATGGCCCGGGGCTATGCCAAAGAGGATAGAGATGCTGAAGCGAAATACCTGGCCGACCGCGCCAAGCTGGAAGCCGAACTCGGAGCGGTGCAGGAGGAACCTCTGTGGAGAACCGGCGAGGAGGCACAGCGTGCGGCCAAGGCAGAAGCCAAAGCACTCAAGGACTACCAGCAGAGCGTGGAAAGAGCCACCGCAGATCACCTGAAGAAGCTGGCCGATATGGCCCTCGACCATGATGATAAAATGGAGGATCTCGAGGCGGCCAGGGATGCCAAGGGTATCATCCAGGAACAACGGCGCTATAGCCGCCAGGTCAGGGATGAAGAAGACCAGTTCGGTGAGCAATTGACCGACCTCCAAACCCGCCTGGAGGAAACCCGGCAGGAAGAAAGAACTAAGCTGGAGGAAACCCGCCAGGAACGGCGAAAAGACCTCCAGGACAAGCTGGCCGAATTGGACGCCACGTATGCCCAGGAGAAAGCGGGCCGGCAAGCCGATTACCAGGAAAAGGTCGCCGAGAAAAAGCTACAGGGCCAACAGGACCTGATAGACCTGGAACAGAGCCATGCCGAGAAGCTGGCAAAGATCATGGGCTGGGAGGATGAAATCAGACAACAACTCCGGCTGAAGTACGTCGACCGCGCCGCCGACCTGCGCGCCCACCTGGCTGAGATGGAGAAAATCTATGCGGCCATGTATGACCTGGCCACCCAGCCCGCCGCCGTACCGGCCGTCGGCACGCTCGCCCCCAGGGAGGCCAGCGCCACAGCCTGGGCCGCCCACGGCCTCACGCGCACTACCCGCCGCAGACAGGCCGGAGGCTATGCCGATTATGGCTCCTATGTGCTGGGTGAGACGGGACGGGAATTTGTCCTGAGCAGTGGCACAACCGGCGCTCTCGAGCGCGCCATCGGCACACTGACTCAACAGCGGGTCGCGGGCCTGGCTACCCAGGAAGGCTATAATCGCCTGGACATCCGGGTAACAGCCGATAGACATTTCAGCCCCGACTTCGCCGAACAGACCGAGGAAATGGTCAGGCAGCAAATAGCAACCCTGGCCGACCGGGTATCTCGCAACCGGCCGGGAGCCTACCGTCAATAACCCTGGACTTACCTGCCTGCCTACCTAATAGGTAGGCCTGCGACAGGCAGGTCAAGAAAAGCTCGGAGAGGAGAGGTTATGGGAATAGACCTGGAAATGACCATGCAGTGGGAACCGTTGGTGGCAGAACTGGCGAAACCCTACGGCATCGAGGTTTCCGAAGTACTGGCTATCATCTACATGGAGAGTAAGGGTGACCCTATAGCTGTCAACCGGATTAGCAAAGCCACCGGATTGATGCAGGTGATGCCCAAAGAGGCCGGAGAGCCGTTTTTAGATCGGCCCACCCAGGAGGACCTCAAGGACCCCCGCATCAACATCCAGTGGGGTTGTAAAATCCTGGCCGAAGCCCATGCTAAAGCGGCCGAGATAGGGAAGGGACGCCGGAGAGCTATTTACTTTTACACCGGAGGAGAGGCCTGGTCCTCAGAGGAAGATTTTTTGAACCGCTACTGGGCGCCCTTTCTGTTGGTCAAGTCATCTATTGCTATGAACACCAGGCGATTTTATAAGGGCGGGCACTAAATGGCCGATTACGAATATGCCATCGGCCTGACGGCCGAAACTCTACAGAACCTGGAGGACGACCTGGGCCTGCCGCCGCCCCATCCCGCCGTCTTCCAGGAGTGGTCCACCTCCTACACGGCCGGAGATGGCAGCGTTTACGGCGACGGCTGGCCCTCGGTTGAATGGCATTTTGACTATCTGTCTGCCGTCCACGTGGCTGCCCTGCGCACCTTCTGCACCGGCAAAAGTGCGCCGGTGTACATCCGAACCATCCAGGCAGACGGGACGACCTACGGCAATTACAGCGCCGTCATGACCTGGCCGACCATGCCGGAGGATGCCGCTTTTCAGATGGGCCGCGCCGTGACCGACTTTGTGCTGAAAATGACTCACCTGGAGGTGGTAACGTAATGCCTGAGCTAAGCCCTGGCGACCTGGCCCTCCTGCGCACCCATCCCCACAAAAGCGAAGAATGCCTGGCCGTGCTACACCCTGCCACCATGTTGACCTGCCTCCTGGACGGCGTCCCAACCGGCGACCCCGTAACCCAAATCAGCTACAGCGACATCGATGAGGGCGACCCTTTGAATGTCATCGCCGGCATGACTCTATATGTGGGGACCTCTGAGGGAGGGAGGCAGAAGGGAACCTGCCGCATCCGCAAGGCGCCGGCCGATAGCATCCTCTACATAGCCGAAGACTCCAAAATTGAGTGGGAGGACGATGATTACCTGACCGTCGTGGAAAACTACGAGTTGTGGGTCAAATATCCCCGCCTGGTCGTGGCGGGAGAGACCCTGACCATCTACAAGGACTGGGAGCAAGCTTACAACGGCGAACACTCCAACTGGCCGCCGGTCGCTATCCTGGGGCCTCCCGATTGCCAGTTCATTGACCCCGATACCGGCCTGGCCACCTGCAGCTTTGTGGGAGAGAGAAGCTATGCCGTCGCCCCAGGAGCGACCATCCCCGGCGCTAACTATACCTGGTACTTTCCAGACGGGACCCCCGAGGTGTCTACCGACCCGGGCACGGAAGCGGCCCCAATTGTGGTGACCTGGGATGCCCCTGGGACCTATTGGGTACAGCTCGAGGTTGAGGATTCTAACGGCAAGACTCACCTGGGCCGCCGCCCCGTTTTCATCTTTGACAGGACCGGTACAGACGCACCTTATACCCGTTTCAAGATGGGCAGCCGCTCAGGAAGCATTGGCCAACATGGACACCAGGCCTCATTCGAGGTTTACGGCGATGCCGACCAGGCCGAGTTTCCGGACGGTGCCCTGGTTGTCTATTTCACTCAGGACGGGTATGGCGATACCCAACAGAGCATTGGAGGCAACTTTCCTTTCAGGTCGCATATCAAGTTTGTGGGTTATATCCAGCGAGAGTCCACGCAAAAGGACCCTGAGACCTCCACCGTAACCTTTGAGGCCGCCACCATCAACAGCCTCATGGCAGCCCGGGAGGGCTTTAGCTGCTGGATAAAAACCCGGGGGACGGCCACCACCTGGAGCGATGCGGTGGCCCTTACCGCCGACCGCGCCGCCCTTTCCCTCTGCCGTCACCACTCGACCATCCTGGATATTTGTGACGTCATAATTTCAGGAAATACCCTGTACATCAAGTCCCAGGAATTCGCTGCCAAGACCAACCTTCTACAGCAGCTGCAGACTCTCTATGATGACCTTTTCGCTCACGTGGCCTGCGACAAACAGGGACGGCTTTACTTTGACCTCGACCCGCAAATGAGACCGGTGAGCGAGAGGGATGACATTGATGTCATCGTCGACCTGACCCACGCCGACTGGCGGGACAAACTCGGCCTGCCTCGCCCCCAGGAGCCCAAGACGTCATTTATCAACCTGGCGGGAGTGGCCTACCCCGGCTACCCCCACGACGTCATCCCTATCCTGTCTAAAGCCCCCGGCGATGCCCCCGCCTACGGCGGCTCGACCAGGGAGATCTCCGGCCTGATTTTATCTACCCAGGCCGATGGCAACGAAAAGGCCGGCCTGGCCCTGGCCGCCGATAACAATGAGTTTCCCCAGGTGAGTATACCCCTGGCTGGTCATTGGGACGTTTTTGACATCGTGCCCCAGGAGTACGTCCGCCTGTCCCTGGCGGCCGGCGACACCAAACGCGGCATCGTCTGGACCAACCAGAAGCTCATCCCGAGGCAAGTCAATTACCGCGTCGAGGAAGGGGATAGCGGCCGCGCCATCCAGGTAGACATCGAGGTCGAGAAGGATTCTTTCGGACCGGCCGGAGTAGACGGCGATTACCCGACCGACGTCCCGCCCGTTACGACTACCACCACTGCCCCACCCCCCACACCTCCACCTGGCGGCTATGAGGGAGAGGCCGGGACCGTCGTCGCAGCTCACAGCGAGGACGGCGTGTACTGGAGTGACTTCATGGGCGAATCCTGGGAGAACCGCCTGGCAGGAGCGGTGCTCGACCTGATCTGGGACCCCTGGTGGTTCACCAATGAGCGCGCCGGAAACCATGATCCGGCCAACTGCATCCTGTGGGCCTGCGGCCCTGGCTTTATCAAGGTAAGTCCAGACGCGGGAGAAACCTGGACTGGCCGCACCCCGACCGATGATCCTCCTAATACCTGGGAGGACACCACCCCGCCCACGGCTACCGGTGTAACTTACAAACAGCTGCACGGCGACATCTACAACCTGGACGTCTTCTATGCCCTGGTGGAATGGCAGGAGGTAGATAGCGGCCTGGACAAGTGGCGGGGTTGGGTGGCCAAGACTCTTGACAACGGCCTGCACTGGACCTGGTATGAACTGGCCTCGTTTATCGGAGGCCCAACCTATACCTTCGATTGGGCCGGTGGACCCGAAGGATTCACCCCTGTGGGTGAAACGTTTTGGGCGCAGGAAAGTATAGCAACCTGGTACGATGGCGTCTGGCCATCCTGCCCTGACGGCGGGGATGGTTACTGGTTGGCTAACGCCGTCTCGCCGGGCGGCCCTTGGGCAGATTGGGAAACGTATATCTGTCTGCAATACGCCACCAAAATGAGCTTTGACACGGTAAACTGGCTTTACCGGCAATGGGGTGGCCTCAACGTAGGCGGTCAAAGACTGGAGGTTTATACCTCGGTTAACGGCGTAGACTGGGTTCAGGCCTATACTACCTACTGGGAATCCGACCAACCCTGCCCTTATGCCTCGGGCGCCGTTCCTCTGGTTGTGGCAGATAAGTATGCCCGCTTTGTTGTGTGGGGGCATGGCGCTTTCGGGCACGTCCCTGAGAACGCTTTTTTTGCCCTGACCCTGACGAATCTGATCGCGGGCACAGTACAAATGCGGCCGCTGGCCTTCGATCTGGACATGGAAACCGGAGGGAAACTTTACCTGACCGCCTGGGCAGACGATACCCTGTCTCTGGCCGCGCGTGACTCCGGCGATCTGACCGCCATACAAACCACCACCATCGGCGCTTGCAGCAAGGCCGAAATGGAGGACCAGACCTACCAGATTGTGCCCCGCTGCATCTTCCTGCCTGGAACAAGCGGCTTCGGCGATTATGTGTGGGTCTTCGGTTGCTGGGACGACGGCGCCGTCAAACACCTGGCTTACTCGAGCGACGGAGGGGCAACCTTCGATAACAAAGGAAGCGCTACCTGGACGATTGACCACCGCCTGGGAGCTCTGGAGGTTTTCTATGACAACCAGACCCTCATGGCCGTTGTCAACCATGCCGTCAACCCCGCCCTCTGGCAAACTATCAACCAGGGCACAACCTGGGCCAACGTCAAAGCTGCCCCGTTCGGGGTAGAGTTTGAAGCGATCACTCGCTGCACCTGGGCGGCTGATGAACTGTTCATCGGCGCTAACGCGGCCGGAGCCGTCATGGCCGCCTGGATTGAGGCCCCCTATACCGGCGATTGGGTTGACGGCACAGGCGACCCCTCCCTGCCGACTGCCAGTGGAGAGATTACCGCCATCATTTTTGTAGGATGAAATCATGACCACACCACAAGAAGCGACACGCGCCCTGTTTGAACTGATCATCACCAGGGAACAGTATAGACCCGTCTGGACCGCCCTCATGGGTGACGGGACAGGAACGGTTGAGGACCCTGACGACCCTGATAAGGTTTTCGTGCGAGTACATGGCCTGCAATCGTCTGTCGCATCTGTATTCAACAAGGCCGTGCCCACCAACCGGCCCGACCTGCCTGTCATGATCGGAGTCACCAGGGAACAGCCCTATTTAGTCCAGGTGCTGGGTGTAGACTGGTCGGCTCTGCCGACCTGGAACGGGACACCCATGCTGCCGCTACATGGCCCCGAACACCAGCTACCGAACGGCTCTGACCCGGTTTACATCCAGAAGCGAGCGATCATCCCCCTGCGGGCCTCACCGCAGGACCCGCCTGATATGACCCTCCATATCTACCCCGACTATTACCCGTTCCTTGACGGCTGGCAGCTTTTTGAGGAAACGGACAGCGAGGACCTGACGGCCCGCGTGCCGGCCACAGCCAACATGGGGCGCTTTGTCACTCTCTACGTGGACGGAGCTACTAATACCCTGGCCTACCAGAACGGCGCTGAGGGCATAGCCTACCCGCCACCCATGGCCGAGCCGCTTGAAATACCCATGCCGCCGGCCGGCAGCGTACCCGTCTGCGCCGTCCGGCTCTACAATGGCATGGCCGCCGTCTACGAGGATGACATCTATGACGTCCGAATCCTGATCTCCCCCCTGGGGGGCAGTCTGACGCCGGCCACCCATCCCCTGGACCCCCTGGGAGGCCAGCACAGCGGGCGCCTTGACACCCGTCACCTGTGGGCCTCGGTCGCGTGTTGTGGTGCACAATGATTCTGGACTTATCCTGACCTGCCTGACGACAGGCGGGTAAGTCCAGAGGTTAGAGTTTATGATGCCGAATGCGATGGCACTTTACGCAAAGCGGAATTACATCCAATGGCCGATTGTAGTCTGGATGGTGATACTCCTTTGCCTGCTGGCCACAATCAGCACAGTTGGGGGTGGAAGGAGAAGGTATTTTGCCTGCCGTGATAGCGTGATTAACGCTACGCACAGCCAGGTGTTTTTGAGGCCGCTGCGAACGATAACGATAAGTACGGACATGACTGGACGCCTTACCTTGGCTACTATGCACATAGTCACGTTCGGTGGCTTGTCCCTTTTCACTTTGTCTGTATCTCTGCTTCTTTGCCTTACCCTTTTCACTTTGGTCATACCGGCGTTGGATCATTTTACCCTGCTCGGTTTGTACATACGCCCGGCCATATACAGCCTGACAACGCTTACAGTAGTTTTGATAGCCATCTCTATTTGTTGTTCCTCGATTGAACGCATCGAGCGGTTTCATTTGTTTACAGCCAGAACAACGCTTCATTATTCCCCCCAAAAAGGAGCCCCCGGGCTGCCGGCAGTTTGTGTCTAGCAACCTGCACATTTGCAGCCCAGGGGCATAAAATAAAAACTGCCTGAGTGCATCGGGTTGCTAGACACCTTAATGATAGCATCGAAAGAGAGGATTGTCAAATGGGTATGGTATTAACAGACACGCTTCCGGTAGATGCAGGAACCCAAAAATTTGTTGCACCAATTGACTCGACCACAGCCCTATTCGTCCTGCTTCGCGCCCTGAACGTGGAAACGGTTGATACCCTGGACTATGGCGACCAGGGCGTCAGTTTAGGGGCAGGGCAGGGGGCCACCACCCAGACCCATGACGCCGTAACCGTAACCACCGCCGAAAGCGTGGGAACTCAGGTCATCTCGGCGGGCTATAGCAAGGCCGCCATCTTTGTCGAGGTGGAAGCCGGGGCAGACATAGCCATCACCGTCTATGGCCGCCTGATCACGGCCGGAGATAACTACACCCTGGCCATACTGGAGACCCAGGAAGCCTCCAGCCGTCACGTCTATCTAGTGGAGATTGCCTGCCCCTACCTGGCCATCGGATTGACCGCCGTGGCCGATAGCGCCGTCTGTTCATGCAGTGTCCACCTGCTACCTGCCTGACCTGCCTGTCGCAGGCAGGCCTGACAGGCCATACAGTGCTTGAATTTTGCCTGCCTGACGACAGGCAGGGAGGGAACCATGACCATCCGCCCGCTGGCCGACCGGTGGGGAAGGCTCAGAAACTTTAGCTTTTCTTCCGAGACTGAGCCGACCCAAACCTGGCCCGGCTGCACCTGGATAAACCCGGCCACCGGAGTCATCCGCGTGCGCAACGCGGCCGATAGCGCCTGGGTTGTAGCCGGAGGTGGTACGGCCGGACCCCATCATGAGAACCATGAAAACGGAGGCGATGACGAGGTCAACGTCGCCGGGCTTTCGGGAGTCCTGGCCGACCCACAAACGCCGGCCGCTCATCATGGCTCCCACGAAAACGGCGCCGGCGATGAAATCAGCGTCGCCGGACTTTCGGGAGAACTGGCCGACCTCCAGCCGCCCAAGGCCCACGACCATTCGGACGCGGCGACACAGGGCGGCCAGAACTTGCGGCAGATTCTTGAGTTGGAAATGGAAAACGCCACCGTCCTGGTCCCTGTCGCCGGAGTTATCACCCGAACTCAGACATACCACCGAGTAGACCCTGACGGTGGCAGTGCCGACCTCCACACCATCCTCGGGGGAACCGAGGGCGACATCCTTTTCTTGCAACCCCTGGGCTACGCCGATATCGTCCATGTATTGCAGTACCAGATACCAGGCAACATCATGCTCACCCGGCTTCAAAATGCCGACTTGCTCAAGTGGCAAATCGCAGGATTTATCTACGATGGCACGTGGTGGCACGATTTTAGCTGGATTGGAATCAAGACCCATAACCACACCAGCCTTGCCGAGGGCAGCGTACTACTCCATGCAAACCTGTCTGGTCTTGGGAATGATGAACACACCCAATACCTCAAAGAAAAAGCGTCGGGAGGTACAGCAGCGGAGATACCGGTCCACGCCCACACCTCGGCCGATGAAGGTGGCATATCGCCTGGGCGCAACCAATTGACCAATGGCGGCCACGAGCTCTGGCAACGAGGAGCCGGAGCCTTCACGGCGAACAACGCCTACTGCGCTGACCGCTGGCAAATTTATCTGGCCGGCACCGATACGCTCTCTATAACCAGGAGTGCCACTAAGAAAACCAACTCGCTCTACGCCTCGGCCTGTGCCTTTGTCCTCGGCAACGGCGCAGGGGCGACACAGTACCAGCAGAAGCTGGTCATCTCCACCAGTGACGAGTACCACCACCTGCTGGGCCAGGTTGTTTCTCTGACCATCTCGGTTAAGCTATTGGCCGGTGTAGCCAGCGCCGTCCGCTCTTTTATCACCTACGATGGGACGGGCGGGGCAACGACTTATAGCAGCTATCATGGCAATAACACCGATTGGGAAGACCTGACCGTCCTCAACGTGACCGTGCCGACTGATGCGACTTATGTCCTGGTTGGCGTGGCCCTTGCCGCCTCCTGCACAGCCTACATTGATAACTGCGCCCTGACCCTGGGGCCACAAGCGCCGGTCTACGAGGGCGAGCACCCCGCCGAGTTGTGGGACAGATGCCAGCGGTACTATGAAATTCAGGCCGGGACGGTAGGAGGGCAGCCCTGGGTCGTAAACAACAATGGCGGTGCCGCAGGTTACATCGCGTGCTCCCCCGTCTTTACAACCCGTAAAACAGTGGCTCCTACGATGACCAAAAGCGGCACCTGGATCGTGAATAAAGTCGGCCAACCCGTCGCCAGGGCCAGCAGCGTTATCGGATATAACCTCTATGCACAAATTTCGAGTGCGGGGAATCAATACTTTCAACCCGATAGTGTAGATGACACCGTAACAGCGGAGGCCAACCCATGAACATCTCAACCAGGAACAAGGACGACACGATCACTTTCTGCCAGGGGATGCACATCTACACAGTGGACCTCAAGACCCTGGCCTTCGGCAAGCGATTGACCGATAGCAAGGAGAAGCCCACAGAAGTCGTGTTCGAGGGTGAGATATTTTGCATCCGCCCTGATTGCCCGGCCTGTGCCGCCGCCGCCCAGGAACACGGCCTCCCGGGCTACAAGGTTCCCGTTCACTCCATAGCCTGGCCCATCCTGGGCGATATCGAAGCGTTGGAAATCCACCTGCGCCATAGGATGCAGAAGGGGGGAAAGAATCTTGAAACCGCTATCACCGAAATCGAACCCTACCTGCCAGATACCTACGCCCGCGCCCGCTTGCAAGAAGCCGTCAAAGAAGTCCGGAAAGCCCCGCCTACCCTTTAGGTAGTCCGCCTGTTCTGGACTTATCATGATAAATTCAGTGCAGGACCTATTGACAGAAACCCCTTTCTGTGCTAAAATTAGTATAGAACGAGATTAGCACGGAAGGGGAAACCATGCACGATCCCATAAAGCTCATGCAGGGCCGCTCAAAGCCCATCAACGTGAGCCTGACCACTAACTTGGAACAGGCTCTGCGAGCGCAATCCCGCAAAGAGAACCGGCCTATCTCCCGCATTGTCCGCCTGGCCGTTCTCCACTACCTGATCGCCCGGGACCGGCCGCCCAGGGAGGAACTCCATGACCACGGCGAGGAGTGTGAATACCAGGAACACGACGGCACTTTCTGTGCATGGGCCTGGGAGTCCTGCAACGGCCCGACCGATGGGTGCGGTTTTTTTCCAAGACGTCCCCGAAAGACCGTAGATGAGAATTAAACCCCTAGCCCGCCCTGGTTACACCATGATGTCCAATTTCACGTTGGACTATATCATGCCTCACCTATCCCCCAACGGATGGAAGGTCCTCTGTGTAGCCATTCGGCGTACCATAGGCTGGGTGCACCCTGACGACCCTACCCGCCGCAAAGAACGGGACCGTATCTCCCTCAGCCAGTTTATGGCCGGGACGGGAATTGCCTCGAAGGAAACAGTACTCCGCGCTCTACGAGAGTGCCTGGGCGAAAACAGTGAGCACCTTGAATATCTATGCCGCCTGCCGGCGCCCGATCACGCCCAGGCATTTTTATATTACCTCAATACGGAATTGGAGATTGAGGTGCCAGAAACCGGTACGGAAATTGTACCCGTTAAGGGAACCGGTACGGAAATTGTACCGGTTGACGAAAAAACCGGTACGGAAATTGTACCGGTTGACGAAAAAACCGGTACGGAAACTGTACACACAAAAGAAAAGGGGGATAAAGAAACAGGGGATAAAGAAACAGGGGCCGATCCGCTTCTTTTTGAGCTTGAGAGGGCAACCCTGACAGCTCAGGAATCCGAAGGGAACTGGGCTGACCCCGAAACCAACAGCCTGGCCGATAACCTGGTGAAATTGTACTGCGCCCTACAAGGCCAGGCAGAACCGAAAGGAAACACCAGGCGCACCTGGCGTCTGGCCCTCGGGGAAATCCTCAAGGCCTGGGGCCTGTCCCAGGATGGGGAAACGGCAGCTGCAGCCTTGCGAATTCTCCTCGATCCGGAGGGGGAGTTCACCTATCAACGCCGGACCTACCACCCCCTCAAGCCCGGTTTCCAGGGGGACCTGGCCACCGTCATCGGCCGCCTCCTGGCCGGAGGGACGGGTTATCTGGATGCCCAGGATGAACCGGCCGATATGCCCGGTATTCAATTTGAGCATTAGAAAGGAGATTGCCCATGCCAACATCACCATACAATCCTGGAACCTATAGCCGAAAGGATGTAGCCGGCATCCTGGAGCTCACCCGGCATGACCTGGAGTACATCTCGACCCCGCGGTGGGAAGAGCTTGATGGGAAATCCATCCACGTGCATGACTGGCGGCGATACATTCCCCCCCCCGTAAAGACGCTATGGCCCCGCCTGGCCTGGGAAACAAGAACCGTTGCCTACTATCTGGCACAACTGGCCGCCGAGGCCGAGGAGCCTGCCTTGCCAGCAGGCAGGTAGGATTGATGGCTAAACGAGATTGCCCGACCTGTCACGGCGCAGGATTCACCGCCCGGGACGTGCCCACAGGACATCCCGACTTTGGAAGGATATACCCCTGCGATTGCTACAGGGAGGAGCTGGCGGCCCTCGCCTTACAGAAGGCCATCGGGAAAGCGGGCCTGCCCCCTGATCTGCGCAGGATGAATTTCGACAATTTCCACCCCGATCGGGCCGTGCCTCCGATGGCCCCGACGCCGGGAGACCGCAGCACCTGGGCCAGACGGGCCAAAGCCCGCCTGGATAGGGCCGCCGCCTTGCCCTCCCTGGAGGAACACGTGAAACGGGTCAAACAGTACTGCGTCGACTTTGTGCAGGGCCCGACCTACTTTCTCCTCCTTACCGGAGGAACCGGCTGTGGTAAGACTCACCTGGCAGCGGCCATGGCCAACCACTGCCTGGAGAATCGTCTATCCGCCGTCTGCCTGGTGGTAGTGCCCGACTTGCTGGACAGCCTGCGGGCCTCAATGAAGGCCGAAAGTAAGGTTGGCTTTGACCAACTTTTCGCTGCCTACAAAATGGCCCATCTGCTGATCCTGGATGATGCCGGAGTGGAGAAGCCCACGCCCTGGGTGGGAGAGAAGCTCTATCAGTTATTTAACTACCGCTACAATCATTGCCTGCCCACGGTGATCACCTCCAACGACACCCCAGGAGCCTTTGACCCTCGGCTACAGAGCCGCTTATTTGACAGGCGTAACCGACGCCTTGAAATCCTGGCCGGTGATTACCGGCTAAGGAGTGACGGGGGATGACCAACATGATCCTGATCGTCCCCGGCCTGAAGGGGAGAAAGATTGAGCATGACGTGCGGGCACTCCGTACGGCCGGGTGCGTTGTGGAACTTAATCCCGGCCAGCTATTTTGTAGCACCCCAGGAGCATGGGAGATTTGGAATACTAAACCCTGGCGACTGGTACACCGTATCCCCCGCCTCCGCGTGCTGCTTGTTCTTGAAAATTGAGGGGGAGGAGGACCGATGAACGAAAGAGATGACATCAAGATTACATTGATAGATAAGAGGGGGGGCAGAAAGCTGCACCTGGACCTCATCGAACGAGACGCCGTCATTACAATAGGGGACGAATCCATTCTGATTAACCTGGACAAGCTATCTGCCGCCTGCAGGGCGCTCCAGGAGCTACGGGATGCTGAGGCAGGGGACAGATGGCAGCGGCTAACCGTGTTTGACTCCCCTGCCAGGTAGGCGCAAACAGGGACAGGTGGGATGGGGGATGCCGATTAAGGACCCTGACCTTTACCCGCCCGACTGGTGGCGAATCAGCCTGCAGGAGCGTGTGAACAGCGGCTGGCGCTGCCGGTTTTGCAGGGCCGAACAGGGAGAACCGCACCCGGTCACCGGCTCCAGAGTAGTCCTGACCGTGGCTCACCTGGACCACAACCCGCAAAACAACGACCCGGACAACCTGGCGGCTTTGTGCCAAAAGTGTCATCTGGCCTACGATCAGCAGGAACACCTACACCACGCCGCTCAGACCAGGCGAAGAAGGAAAGTGGAAGCCGGGCAACTAGAGCTATTAGAGGCCCCATAGCTCAAATGGGAGAGCAACGGTCTCCAAAACCGTGAGGTGAGGGTTCGAGGCCCTCTGTGGGCCGCCTCCTGGCAGGTGGGAAAGTCCGAGGCGTGGCAGCCCTGGGGAATATCGGACAGTATGCAGGAGCCAGCAGACCAATGGCCAGCACCGAAACCACCCTGGTGACGCAACAGCCAAAAGCGTGACAGGTCGGAGAGACGGCCGCTAAATTACGGAAGGGAGAAACCGATGGAAGCGACTGAGAAACTTGAGAGGTCATGGGCAATTGTAGAACTGTTTGGCCATCAGAAGATAGCGGGACAGGTAGAGGAGACCTCTATCTTGGGTGGTGGCTTTCTGCGGGTAGACGTTCCTGGAGATGGGGCAGAGGTCACCTTTACCCGTTTCTACTCGAAAGAAGCGATCTACAGCCTGACCCCTGTCAGCGAGGACGTCGCTCGCCTGGCGGCCAAAGAACTCCAGACCAGACCTGTCACGGTCTGGATTCCCACGGCCCGTTTCCTGCCCGCCCACCCTACCCTGCCTCCTGCCTGTGCCCCGGAAGAACTTGATGACTACGAGGAACCTGATGATTACGAGGAGGGCTGGCAATACTACTAC
>CAZJGR010000003.1:0-57745 GCA_964545815.1 uncultured Dehalococcoidaceae bacterium
AATCAGACCGAGGTGAATGGTCACCCCGTCCTCGATGACGGCCCAGGTCACGTCAGGGACGGGTACCTCGTGGTGGGGTGCGGCCATTACCGCGAACAATGCCCAGATGGAGAGGGCCAGGGAGCCGGCAATCGATAAAATGGTGATATAGCCAGCCACCTTCGATTCTGCTCTGACGAAGGGGCGGATGAAAAACCCGATGATGACAAACGAGAAGAGCGGGAGCAGGAATATCAGCCAGATAAACTGGTGCGGTATCATAGCTTCCTCAATACGTCCCGTATCACGTGTTCTTTATCTTTTGGCACCAGGATGGAGTATTCGGCAAACTCCTGTCCGATGGGTATGCCTGAGGCGGGCAGGATGCGGGCGGGAACCCCCTCTCCCTCAAAGAGCTCCTTCCACATCTCGGCGACCATCAGGCTGCTTGCCTTTTTAACTTCTACCCACATCTCTTTACCACTTCAGCAAGTCTACTTTGCTCACATCAATATCTTCTAGGCCGCGGTAGATGGCGAAGATAATCGCCAGCCCCACGGCCACCTCGGCCGCGGCCACGACAATGACGAAAATGGCGAAGACCTGGCCGGTGAGCAGCGCCGGCACCACGTAGCGCGAGAAGGCCACCAGCGTGATGTTGACCGCGTTGAGCATCAGCTCGACGCACATCAGGATGATGACCGCATTGCGCTTGGCCAGCACGCCGTAAAGTCCGATGGAGAACAGGATGGCGGACAGTATCAGGTAATGCTCAAGGCCTATGACCATTGGCTCATTTCTCCCTCGCCATGACAATTGCGCCCAGAATGGCAGCCAGCAGTAACACCGCGGCGATTTCCACCGGCAGGAGATACCCTCCCTCCCCGAAGAGGCTGTTCGCCAGCGCCGAGGTGGTTGGTGCCGTCGGGGGTATGCTTGATATCGGCCACGGTGTGTTAATCAACGTCAGGACGAGCACTTCCAGGAACAGTATGGCGACGATGAAAGCGGGTATCTGGAAACGGCTGTTCGGGCTGCCCCGCTGTACCTCCCGGGTCATCATGATGGCCAGGATAATCAGCACCGATATGGCGCCAACGTAGACCAGTATCTGGACTGCGGCTAGGAAATCGGCGCTGAGGGTGATATATAATCCAGCCACCATTAAAAAGCAAAGTATGAGTGATAATGCCGCGCGGAAGACGTTCCGCAGCAGAACCACGCCCAGCGCGGCGATGAGCGCCACCACCGCCAGGAGCCAGAAAGAGATAGCCAGTCCCATCACCTTTTCTCCGTTACCTTTTCCACGAGCAATGTCTGTTTCGGCAATTTATGGGCTTTATCCGGATAGAAGTAGCCGCTGACTTTTCGCTCCGGTGTTTCCAGCATGGTCTCTTTGCCCTGCACCAGTTCGCCGCGGCGGTACCGGGCGCACTCAAAGGTGTGGCTGAAGTAAAGCGCCTCGTACGGGCAGGCTTCCACGCAAAGGCCGCACTGGATGCAGTAGCCGGTGTCCACCTGGTATTTCTCAACGACGTATTTGTTTTCCGTCATATCGGTCGCGGTGACGATTTCGATGGCGCCCTGAGGGCAGGTCTTGGCACAGGTGCCGCAGCCGGTGCATTTATTCTGATTCCAGACGAGCTCATTGCCCCGAAAGCGCCGCGAAATATTGAGCCTTTGCTCCGGGTACTGGTTCACCGTCGGGTGGCGGAGCAAATGTCTGATGGTCACCGTCAGGCCCTTGGCAATGCCGATTCCGTACCGTTCAAACTTCAATTCTGCCCCATCCTAACCTGAAGAAAAATCTCGACCATATGAGAACCATAATCGCCGTCACGGCGAAGTTGACCATAATCATGGCCCATATCAATTGCGTGGGCCAGCCGGCCAGCACCTGCAGCGCGGTGATAAACAGGTTGAGCAGCGCCATGGGGAAGAGGAACTTCCAGGCGAAGGCCATCAACTGGTCGATTCTGATTCTGGGCAGGGTGGTGCGCGTCCAGACCATGGTGCAGAAGACGAGGACCACCTTGACCACGAACCAGAGCCACGGCGGCAGCAAAGGGCCTTTCCAGCCACCGAGGAAAAGGGTGGTGATGATGGCGGCTATGGCCACCGCCTCGGCGTACTCCACCAGATAGAACATGGCGAACTTCATGCCCGAGTACTCGGTATGGAAGCCGGCCACGATTTCCGAATCGGCCTCCATGAGGTCGAAGGGGCTGCGGTTGATTTCGGCGCAGCCGGCGGCGAAGAAGAGCAGGAAGCCCAGCGGCTGGAGCAGGATAAAGGGGATGCTCTGTGCCACCACAATCTGGTTCAGTGATAATGAGCCGGCGATGAGCACCACGCCGACAATGGCCAGCACCAGCGGGATTTCATAGCTGACGATGGCGGCCACGTTGCGCATGGCGCCGAGCAGGGAATATTTGTTGCTCGAGCCCCACCCGGCCATGAAGACGCCCACCGTGGACACCGAGCTAATGGCCACCACGTAGAGGATGCCGATGTTCAGGTCGGCCAGCAGGGCACCATTTTCGAAGGGTATCACCGCAAATATCACCAGCACCGGGGCGAAAGCAATCACCGGCGCCAGCCAGTGGACGAGCTTGTCGGCGGCGCTGGGCACGATGTTCTCCTTGAGCAGCACTTTGACCGCATCGGCCACAGGCTGGAGGAGGCCAAAAGGACCGGTGCGGTTGGGGCCGAGGCGCGATTGCATCCTCCCCATCCCCCGCCGCTCGATGTAGATGACCCCCATCACCATACTCAGCACAAAGCCGATGATGACCACGGTGAAGAAGAGCCAGTGCCACCAGAACCCCCCCGGCCAGTCCGGAGGGACGGCCTGAAAAGCGACCAGACTATAAATATCAAAATTAAATGTTGCCATTAGCGGTCAATCTCACCCACGGTGATATCAATGCTGCCAAAAATAATAATTAAATCGGCCACCTTCCAGCCGCGCACCATATCGCGCAGCGCCGTCAAATTTATCAGGCTCGGCGGGCGGATATGGCAGCGGTATGGAGCTATTGAATTATCGGACACCAGATAAAAGCCGAGTTCACCCTTCGGTGCCTCAATGCGGGCGTAGGCTTCACCGGCTGGGGGCCGGACAAGGTGGGGCACGTCGGCTTTCACCGGGCCGGGAGGTATCTGCTCCATCGCCTGCCGGATAATGCGCAGGCTCTGCCGCATCTCCTCGACCCTCTGGCGGTAGCGGTCATAGCAGTCGCCGTTTGTCTGCGTCGGCACGTCAAAGTCAAAGCGGTCGTAGACGGAATAGGGGTCAGCCTTGCGGATGTCCCACTTCACGCCGCTGGCACGCAGCACCGGACCGCTGACTGAGCTGTTAATCGCCTGTTCTCTGGTCAGAATGCCAACGCCCCTGGCGCGGGCAATCAGTATTTCGTTCTGCATCAGAAGCTGGTCGTACTCGTCAAGAAAGCGCGGCATCATGGCCATGAACTTGTGCAGGGCGGGCAGGAACTCCTCGGGCAGGTCCTGGCTGACACCGCCCACCCGCATGTAGTTATAGGTCAGTCGCTGGCCGCTAGCCATCTCGAATAAATCAACGATTCGCTCCCGCTCCCGGAACATATAGAGGAAGGGTGTGAAGTAGGCACCGCAGTCGTTCAGAAAGGCGCCGACGGCAATGAGCAGGGCGGCGATGCGCTGGAGTTCGGCCATAATCACCCGTATATACTCGGCGTGCTCCGGCACCCTGATTCCCGCCAGCTTCTCCACGGCCAGGCAGTAGGCCAAGTTGTTGTTCATCGATGAGATATAGTCCAGCCGGTCGGTAAGCGGGATGATGCCGGTGTAAGTCCGCTGTTCGGCGAGCTTCTCTATGCCGCGGTGCAGGTAGCCGAAAACCGGCTCAATATCGATAACCACCTCACCATCGAGGGTGGCCCGCATGCGAAATACGCCGTGGGTGCTGGGGTGCACCGGGCCCATATTGAGCACAAAAGGTTCGGTTCGCAGTGCCATTACTTGAAGTCCTTCCGCAGGGGATGTCCGGCAAAACCTTCCCAGAGGAAGATGCGCTTCATGTTGGGATGACCTTCGAACTTGATGCCAAAGAGGTCGTAAATCTCTCTCTCCTGAAAATCAGCCCCCTGCCACAGTCCCACCACCGAAGGCGTAATCGGGTTCTCGCGGTCGTAGCATCGGGTCTTGATGGTCAGGCTGTGGTTGTGTTCTAGGGAACTGAGCCAATAAACAACTTCAAAGTGGTCGTAGTAATCGACGGCGGTGATGAAATTGAGGAAGTCGAAATCCAGGCCTTCGGTATCCTTGAGAAAACGGGCGACATCAGGCAGGGAATCGCTCCTCACCACCAGGCTATCCTGGCTGGATTCCACCACGCTGCCGGGGAACTTATCTTCTATTTTACGGGCAACTTCCTTGCCGGAAAGGTAAACCGTCATCTTTCGAGCCGCTTTCTCACATAAATGTTTTTGCGTCGGGCAATTTTTTTCTGCAGCATCTGAATGCCATAAATGAGGGCTTCGGGGCGTGGGGGGCAGCCCGGGACATAGACATCCACCGGAATGATGCGGTTATAGCCCGGCACCACAGCATACGATGCCGAGGCGAAAATGCCGCCGCTGATGGCGCAGGCGCCCATGGCAATGACCCATTTCGGCTCCGCCATCTGGTGGTAGATGCGCCTCACGTTCGGTGCCATCTTCCAGGTGAGGGTGCCGGCGGTAATCATCAGGTCAGCCTGACGGGGCGAGGCGCGCATTATTTCCATGCCGAACCGTGCCAGGTCGAAACGTGGCCCGTTGGCGGCAATGAGCTCAAAGGCACAGCAGGCCGGGAAGCAGATGGCCGGCCAGAGCGAGGAGCGCCGCCCCCAGTTAATCAGCGCATCTACCGTGGTCAGCAGGATATTCTGCTCCAGCTCCTCATCAAGCCACTGGTCAGGGTCAGGAATCGGTTCCTGGCTATCTGCTTTCAGGCTTTCGATAACCTGACCCTCTTCCCGGTCCAGCTCGATATCGGAATAAATGTATTTCCCGGCGGGCTTTATTTCCATTCCAGAGCCTTCTTTTTCCAGGCGTAAACGTAGCCAACCAGTATAATGGCCACCAGAATCAATATCGCGATAAAGCTGGCGCTGCCCAGTGCTCGCAGGTGGACTGCCCAGGGGTACAGGAAGACCACCAGGACATCAAGGGCCAGAAATATCAGGGCATAGAAGTAGTAATGGAAGTTGAACTGGACCCAGGTCTTGCCGATGGTCTCCATGCCGCATTCAAAGGTGGAGTTCTTGATGGGATTGGGATTATGAGGAACGATTTTAAGGAACCTGAGGGCGATGGGGATGATTACCATGAAAAGGGTGAATAGAACCGCGGCAATGACGAACAGCCCAATTGAGCCATAATTTGCGAGCAACTACCTGCCTCACCAAGTAAAATTTATGTTCGTAGTATATCATACTCGTTTTTTCCAAGGCAAGTTATTTCCAGAAGCGGCTCTTTTCCAGTTTAACTGCGGAAGATTAACAGGAAGACGGCGGCAATGGAGCTGATGAAGGAGGCAATACCGGTAACGACGAAGACCTTCACCAGGATATTTCTGACCATCTCCAGTGTCTCGTAGGGCCAGTGGAGTTGCTCAATATAGGCGTTAAACCAGCCCTCCCCGATCATAAAGACAATGATGGTCAGGAAAGCGGAGATGAAGAAGATGTAAAGTGCCACTTTAAGACTGGTATTCCCGGTGTCTTTAGCCTCGTTTGCCATATCACGTCACCTGATGAATGATGAAAGAGGTAAAGGAAGTATAAAACGGGTTTTGTGCAATGTCAACATTAAACGAATAAAACAGGTAGTTCTGGTAAGTGTTAGCCTCTGGTTTCCATTGACATCGCCTTCGCTCCTTTTGTAAACTGACTTCGTCCAAGCATTGAACTGTTACTATTTTTAGTCCGGAGCGATACCATCATGACATTGGAAAACGTGGCTCAGGAACTGGCCGAATTGCTCAGGCGTGGCCAAGCTGATTATATTGAAGCCCATCTTGAAGAGAGCCAGACCAGCCACATCATGTATCGGGGAAGGGAACTGGAGTCGGTCGGCAGGGCGGAAGCGGTCGGCGGCAACGTACGGGCAATGGTCAAGGGGGGCTGGGGCTTTGTCAGCTTCAACAGTCTGGATGATATGCGGGGCCGGGTTGAGATGGCCATCAGCCAGGCCAGGCTGGTCGGCAGTGAGACCAGCCAGCTCACCGCGGTGCCGCCTGTGGTTGACCGGGTGCCGGCGGGGGTGGATAGAGACCCCGTGGCCATGCCACTGGCCGAAAAAAAACAGATACTGGACGAGTACAATGAGATTATCTGGCGGCAGCCCGAGATACGGACTTCTAACATTGGCTACGGTGATAGCCGCCGGAAGACCATTTTCCTGAATTCATTGGGCAGCTATATTGACCAGGAAAGGGCGGACATTGCCCTGCGCATCGCGGCCGTTGCCGCTCGAGATGGCGATGTCCAGCAGGCGGGGCTGAGCATGGGCAGTCGTGGAGACCTGGCTCCAATCCGACAGCTCCACCAGGAGGTGGAGCACCTGTCGCGCCACGTCGTGGCGCTGCTCTCAGCACCACAGGCCAGGGGTGGGGAGTACACGGTGGTCCTTGACCCGGTGCTGGCCGGTGTCTTTGTCCATGAAGCCTTCGGCCACCTGTCTGAGTCAGATTTCGTCTACGAAAACGAGCGCCTGCGTGAGCTTATGGCGCTGGGTAAACAGTTCGGCAGCCGAGAGCTCAATATCGTGGATACGGCCACGCTGCCCGGACTTCGTGGCAGCTATAAATACGATGATGAAGGCGTTCCCGCCGGCAAGACATATCTCATCAGGGAAGGCAAACTGGTGGGTAGACTGCACTCAAGGGAGACGGCGGCCAAAATGAAGGAGAAACCAACCGGCAATGCCCGCGCCATAAGCTACCGCTTCCCTCCCATCGTCCGCATGACCAATACCTATATTGAGCCGGGAATAGTTTCGTTTGAGGACATGGTCGGTGACATCAAAGAGGGAATCTATGCCAGGAACTGGTACGGGGGCACCACGAGCATGGAGATGTTCACCTTTTCCGCCGGCGAGGCCTATATGATACGCAATGGCAAAATCGCTGAGGCGCTGCGCCCCGTGGTGCTGACCGGCAACGTGTTCGAAACACTCCGGAACATCGATGCCATTGGCAATGACCTTGAGATGAACCAGGGAGGCGGCTGTGGCAAGGCCGGGCAGATGCCACTGCCGGTGGCCAATGGCAGCCCCCATATCCGGCTCCGCCGCTGCCTGGTGGGAGGCAAATAAGTGGAAGAGATATTAATGCAGGCCAAAAAAGCCGCCGAGGAAGCGGAGGTATTTTCCGTCTCCTCTGAGGAAACTCAGGTTCATTTTGAGGCCAACCGGCTGAAGCACCTCCAGACCAAGCAGCAGACCAGCACGGCGTTGCGCATCATTCGCCGGGGCAGGATTGGTTATGCCATCACCACCAACCCTGATGACCATCCAAATCTGACCGACAATGCGGTGGAGACCGCGCAATTCGGGGTGCTGGCCAGGTTTGAAATGCCAGCCGCGAGTTCATATCCGCAGATTGAGGTTTACCGCGCCGAGGTTGAGTCAGTACCTGTGGCAGCGCTGGTTGAACTCGGTGAGGAGCTCATTTCTGCGGTTACCAGGCATACGCCGGGCATTATCTGTGAAGCGGAGGTATCCCGAGGCGTGATTTCAGTACGGCTGATGAATTCTCGCGGCGGGCAGGCGGAATACCGTAAAAGCCATTTCAGCGTTGGCCTGGAGGGCAATTTAATCAAGGACACCGATATGCTTTTTGTTGGCGATGGCACCAGCTCATGTCAGCCGATATTGAAACCGGACATCGTAATTGACAACGTGCTCCAGCAACTGGAGCTGGCCAGGGACCAGTCATCAGTGTCCACCAAACCAATGCCGGTGGTCTTCACCCCGCATGGCGTGGCCAGTGCCCTCATCACGCCACTGATGGCGGCCTTCAATGGCAAGACCGTTCTGGAAGGGGCTTCCCCGGTCGGGCAAAAACGGGGTGAAGTCGTCTTTGACCGGAAATTCCAGCTATGGGATGACCCGACGGTCAATTTCCAGCCGAGCAGTCGGCCCTGCGATGACGAGGGTGTGCCCAGCCAGCGCACCCCCCTTATTGAGGCCGGGAGAGTCGCCAATTTCCTCTACGACCTTCAGACCGCGGCTCTGGCCAAGACCCGTAGTACCGGCAATGGCAGCCGTGGTCATGGTGGACTGCCCGCACCCTCCCCGAGCGCCTTTGTCATTGCCCCGGGCAGCACCACCTTTGACGAGATGGTCAGCGACATCAAGGAGGGGCTGGTGGTGGAGCAGCTTATGGGTGCGGCCCAGGGAAACATTCTGGGCGGCGATTTCAGCGGCAATGTCCTGCTCGGCTACAAGGTGGAAAATGGTAAAATAGTGGGCAGGGTGAAGGATACCATGGTCTCCGGGAATGTCTATCAGGTGCTGAAGGAAATCGTTGCTCTTGGCAGCAAGGCCAGGTGGGTGGCTGACTTTTTACAGACCCCGCACATATACTGTCCCGCGCTATCAGTGGCCAGCAAGGGATAGTTTTTCTGACGGGTAGTCCACATGTGTTGCCTTCCTTTAGCACCATATTAAGTGAGGTGTGGTGAAATGAATGAGTTAGTCAGTCTTCGCATTCGTCCCAGGCTGAGTGCCCCGAATATGCTGGCCGCCTGGCCAGGTGTCGGGAACGTGGCTATGATTGTGGCCACGTATCTCCAGAGGAAGCTGGATTTCAAAGAGCTTGGTGAGATAGAACCATCTTACTTCTTCGACCCCGTCGGCGTGGTGGTCAAAGATAATGTGGTTGAGGAGCCAAGGTTCCCGCAGAGCAAGTTCTACTACTGGAAGAACCGTGGTAAAGGAAGCGACCTTATCATGTTCATCGGCGAGGACCAGCCGGCTGCCAAAGGCTATGAGCTGGCCAACTGCGTCCTTGATGTGGCCGAGAAATTCAAGGTGCCGAGGATATTCACCTGTGCCGCGGCGCTGACTCGCATTCATCACAGCGAATCGCCCGGGGTGCTGGGAGTGGCGACCAATCCATCGGCCGCCGCCATTTTCAAGAAGTACAACCTGATACATGCCGGCAACCTGCAAATTGCGGGACTGAATGGGTTGCTATTGGGGGTGGCCAAGGAGAGGGAAATCGAGGGCATCTGTCTGCTCGGGGAGGTGCCGGTCTACGCCACCCGCATTCAGAACCCGATGGCGGCGCTGGCGGTGCTCGAGGTGCTGACCACGATGCTCGGTGTGGAGGTTGACCTTGATGAACTGGCGCAGCTGGCGGTGGAAACAAAGCAAAGAATGAAGCAGGTGGCCTCGCAGGCGATGGGCGAGTATATTGACTATTTCACCGAGCCGATATGGGAGCGTGGTGAGGAAGAGGAGGACGAGGAGTAGTAACCCGAGGTCAAAGCACTATGCTGGGCACCAAGGTCAGACTGCGTGGGAAGAAACTAACCGACGCCCGCAACGATTACCGGTGGCAGACTAACCCGGAGCTGGTCCAACTTGACGCCATGCCCCCGCTGAATGTCAGTTTCCCCCGGTATCTGCTGGACTACGTGGCGGTGCTGCGCGACCCTTCCCCGAAGCGCCGGACCTTCGCCATAGAGACCCTTGACGGCAGGCACATCGGAAACTGCGTGTATTACAACATTGACCAGGTAAAGGGGGAGGTGGAGCTGGGGGTTATGATTGGCGACCGTAAATACTGGGACCGGGGCTATGGCACTGACGCCGTGGCCACGCTTGTGGCTTATATATTCCGGGAGACCGGTCTCCAGCGTGTCCACCTCAAGACTCTGGACTGGAACGAGCGGGCACAGCGGTGCTTCCTCAAATGCGGCTTCACCCCCTGCGCGGAACTGGTGAAGAACGGGCATCATTTTGTGCTCATGGAGATGAAGAGAGATTGTTGGCCGAAAGGACAGGAGCAGATTAAGGGGGCCGGATTTTGAAAACGATTTATACTTCGCCGATAGACTGGCTGGGCGACCGTGTGTGCATCCTTGACCAGAGCCGACTGCCCGGCGCAGAGATATATCTGGAGCTGGGAGACTACCGGGAGGTTGCTTCAGCCATCGCAGAATTGAAAATAAGGGGTGCCCCGGCCATCGGAATAGCTGGAGCTTATGGAATCGCCCTGGGGGCGTTGAAAATTGAATCTGAGAAAGAGGGCGAATTTCGGAGAAAGCTGGCTCAGGTGATAGCCACCATCGCCGCCACCCGCCCCACCGCACGCAATCTCTTCTGGGCCATTCAGCGCCTGCGGAAAGTGGCTGAGGCTGGCGATGATGTAAGCAGGCTAAAATCGGCGCTGGTTGACGAGGCGGTGAAAATACATGCCGAAGAGGCCGAGGCGACGCGGAAGCTGAGCCAGTTCGGGGCTGAGCTCATCCGGGATGGGGATACCGTTCTGGTGCACTGCAATGCCGGCCCGCTGGCCACCGCCGGGTACGGCACGGCGCTGGGCATAATTTTATTGGCCAGAGAGCAGGGGAAAAAGACTAAAGTGATAGCTACCGAGACGCGCCCCGTGCTGCAGGGGGCAAGGCTTACCGCCTGGGAGCTCAGGAAAGCCGGCGTTCCGGTAACTCTCATTGCCGACTCTGCGGCGGGCTATTTTATGAAGCGGGGTGAAATCGACTGTGTTATCGTTGGGGCTGACCGCATTGCCGTCAACGGGGACACGGCCAACAAAATCGGCACCTATACCCTGGCGGTGCTGGCGAAGGAAAACAGCGTTCCGTTTTACGTTGCCGCCCCCACCTCCACCATAGACCCCACCCTCGCCTCCGGGGGGGAAATCCCCATTGAGCAGAGAAAGCCAGAGGAGATAACTCATATTCAGGGCCTGCGCATTGCGCCGGAAGGCGTTGCGGTTCTGAATCCCGCCTTTGACGTTACTCCCCATAAATACATCACCGCCATCATCACCGAGAGGGGTATAATAAAAGAGCCGTATGGGGAGGGGATAAAGAGGATAATCTAATGGCTACTGGAGAAATCGTCTTAGCGACTGATGGTGAAATAGCAATCAAAGTAGGCCCTTGGGCTAGGGAAAAAATACTTTATATAAGAAACCTTTGTGAGATATTTAACACTGGAATGAAAAATAGATGGCCGGTGAGAACTTATATAGACTTATTTGCAGGTCCAGGAGTTTGTGTTATTGAGAGAAAAAAAGAAGGAAAAACGGGAGAGGAGATTTTGGGGTCACCCTTGGTAGCCTTAAGTTGTAAGACACCTTTTACACATTACTTTTTCAATGATGTTAGACAGGAATTCATTAATGCACTGAGAGTTAGAGCAACTTCTTACGGATTTCCTAATTTGGAATACTATACTCAGGATTGTAATTCAATAATAGATAACCTTTTACTGAAGTTACCACGTAATTCACTTGATTTTTGTTTTATTGACCCGCTTAATTGGGAAATCAAGTTTGAAACTATTCGTAGACTTACCAAGAATCGGAAAATGGATCTCGCTATTACTTTCCATATAGGTAATATAAAGAGGTCCGCTGCAAATCCAACTCAGGAATTAATTGATTTTTTCCCTGATTCTAGTTGGCATCAGGAATATTTAAATGCTAGGGAGGGGGGTAAACCTACTGGGCGCTTATTACTAGATGCTTATGAACAAGGTTTGAGGGATATAGGGTATAGCTTTATAAGAGATGGTGTACTCGAAAAAAATAATAGAAATGTTCCGATTTATCATCTTATATTTGCTAGTAGACACCCTAGGGGATCAGACTTTTGGGATAAAGTAACCGAGCGGCAGGCAACAGGTCAGATAAGAATGTCTATTCCTGTCGGCGGAGTAATTTGTCAGCCAGCCAAAAGTAAGTCTAACTCAACAATTGTGAAAAGCATATATTTAATGTTGAACGGTAATAGAAGCTCAATAGTTCAGCAAGTTGGAGACGGTTCAATAATTACCCGTTTTGATAGAACCCCTCTTCCCACTAAAGATACTGATATAGTATGTCCCCATTTTCTTGAGCTGAAATGGGCATATGGGTGTCCTTTTGACTGTGCTTGGTGCTATCTAAAGGGGACTTTCAGATTTCACCCAACTAAAACAAAGCCAGTATTTAAAGATTTAAGTAAAATAGAATTACACACCAGAGCGTTTCTTGAAGAAGTGGAAAAGCCTGAAATCCTAAACACAGGGGAGATAGCAGACTCCTTAATGGGAGAAAGCTTGAACACTCCATTTTCTAAATTCATTATTCCTATGTTTGAAAAACAAAATAAGCATAAAGTTCTGTTTTTAACAAAATCCGATAATATAAAAAACCTATTAGAAATAAGTCCGCATAATCAAGTTATTGTGAGCTTTAGTCTTAACGCTAACGAGGTGGCGAAGAAATGGGAAAGCGGCGCTCCTTCTGTGGATAGGAGAATTGAGGCTAGTAGAAAGCTTAATGAAGCTGGTTATGAAGTGAGGGTGAGAATTGACCCAATGGTGCCAGTTCCAGAGTGGGAGAAACTCTATTTGGAGCTTGCGGAAAAGATATTTTCTAGCTTTGTTCCTTCTAGGATTACTCTGGGTTCACTCAGAGGATTACAAACTACCATTAATGGCAGCACAGATAAGAGTTGGCTGCAGTATTTAAAGGAGAATTCCAATTGGGGAAAGAAGATAGATTTCAGTATCCGTCGCAATATGTATGCCACTCTTATTAGCTTCCTAAAGGAAAATTATAATTATACTGACATCGGACTTTGTAAAGAAACAGTGGAGATGTGGAGAAGTCTTGGTATGGATTATAGAAAGATTAAATGTAATTGTATCTGGTAAGGAGGTCTCTCATGCCACAGGCGAAGATAGCGGTTATCGGCGGGAGCGGGCTGTATGATATCGAGGGGATGAAAGACGTTGAGGAAGTTGACATAAACACGCCCTTTGGCAGGCCGAGTGATAAAATCGTGGTGGGGAAGCTGGAGGGGGTGGGGGTCGCCTTCCTGCCCCGGCACGGGCGGGGGCACCGCCTCCTGCCCACCGAGGTACCCTATCGGGCCAATATCTACGCCCTGAAGTCGCTGGGGGTGGAGAGGCTCATCGGCATAAACTCGGTGGGGAGCCTGAAAGAGGAGTTCCAGCCCAACGACCTTTTGATTCCTGACCAGCTTATCGACCGCACCAGGGGGAGAACCAGCACCTTTTTCGGCGAGGGCATCGTCGCCCATGTCCCCTTCGGCGAGCCGTTCTGCCCGTCTTTGAGCCAGCTGGTCTATCAGGCGGCCAAGGATGCCGGCGCCACCGCGCACCGGGGCGGCACCTATGTGGTCATGGAGGGGCCGGCCTTCTCCACCAAGGCGGAGTCCTTACTTTACCGTTCCTGGGGGGCGGACGTCATCGGCATGACGGCGCTGCCCGAGGCCAAGCTGGCGAGAGAGGCCGAGATATGCTACGCTATTATTGCCTGCGTCACCGATTACGACTGCTGGCGCCGGGGCCATGACGCTGTTACCGCCGAGATGATTATCAGTCGCCTGCGCCAGAACATTGAGGCCGCCAAGCGAATCATCAAGCTGGTGGTGCCTAAGGTTCCGCGGAAACGCGATTGCGACTGTGCCACGGCGTTGAGCACGGCGCTGGTGACCGCTCCCGATGTTATGCCTGAAGCGCAGAAGAAAAAGCTCGACCTGTTAATTGGCAGGTACCTGAGAAAGGGTTAACCATATGTCTGGAGTGGAGTTCAACTGTTGGCCCACGGTTATCGGCAGCATGCCCCATACCGACCCTGCCGTGGCCTGCTCGCAGATTGCGCATTACCTCAAGGATATTCCTGCCTGGCCGCAGCTGCCCCGGCGCTCTTTCCTGGAAAACATGTATGTCCAGTACAGCCAGGGGTTCCCCGGGGTGGTGGTCAACGAAGCTGAGAAAAAAATCAACGTGAATCGTCATCAGGACCTGACCCAACCTCTGGAGCAGCTCTACTCGGCTTTTCTGGGAAATAAGGTGGATGAACTTGCCATCAGTGTGGACTATGCCGCCGGCCTGTACCGATTTTTGGCGCTGGATAACCTGTCGCCGAGGGCGGTAAAAGGGCACGTCACCGGACCGGTAACCTGGGGGCTTACCGTGGTCGATGAGGAGGGCAAGGGTGTCCTCTACGATGACACTCTGGGCGATGCTGTGCCCAAGCTGCTGCAGCTGAAAGCGGCCTGGCAGGAGAGAGAGCTGAAGAAGTTGTGCCGCCGCACCATCATCTTCGTCGATGAGCCTTATATGTCGGCCTTCGGCTCGGTCTCCGTGATGCTTTCCCGGGAGAAGGTGGTCAGCCTGCTGAACGAGGTATTCGGCGGCATTGAGGGGCTCAAGGGCGTCCACTGCTGCGGCAACACCGACTGGTCGGTGATACTGGGCAGCAACGTCGATATCATCAGCTTTGACGCTTATAACTATGCCCGGTCCCTGAGCCTGTACCCCGAAGCGGTGAAGAAGTTCCTTGACCGGGGTGGCACCGTTGCCTGGGGGATTGTCCCCAATGAGGCCGGAGCCCTGAACCGTGAATCCGCGGCCAGCCTCAAGGACCGACTTGGAGAAGCGATGGCGCCCTTTACCCGAAAAGGTGTCCCTTTCCGGCAGTTGGTAGCGCAGGGGCTGCTGACGCCGAGCTGTGGGCTGGCTTCTCTCGCTACAGAGGAGGCGGCAGCGAGCGCTCTGGGACTGCTCACCGGGCTATCGGACCAAATCAGAAAACGATATGTATAACTGAGGGGGAAAAAGCGGATAAAGGATGTACCGCAGACCATGAATAAGACGAAACGAGTTGCCGCGCTGAAACACCGGCGCAAAACGAAAAAGCTGAAGGAAAAACTCCAGGCGGAACTGCGGGAAAAGAAGAAATAGTTCCCTGGTGAACTTATTCAGCGGGTGCTGGGCCATTGCCACCGATGAAGACAGTGTGCCTGTTAACGGGCCGGCCGGGGACCGGCAAGACCAGCCTGATAAAGCAGGCCGTGGCCGAATTAAAGGGAAGGGCCGGCGGCTTCTATACTGAGGAGATACGCGGCCAGGGCTTGAGGCTCGGCTTTAAGCTGGTCACTCTGGATGGCCAGGAGACGGTGCTGGCTCATGTTGGCTTTCCTGGCCGGTACCGGGTGGGGAAATACGGCGTTGCTGTTGAGAGCCTGGACCGGGTGGGGGTTCCGGCGCTGGCGGCGGCAATCAGACAGCGTGATGTCATCGTCATCGATGAAATAGGCAAAATGGAGCTGTTTTCCAATCGCTTCCGGGAGGTCGTTCTGGAAGCGGTTCGCAGCGGCAAGCCGGTGCTCGGCACCATCATGCTGCCTCCGCATCCATGGGCCGATGATATTAAATGCCAGCCGCAGGTCAAACTGGTTGAAGTCACCCGAGCCAATTACATTGGCGTGCTGGCGGAGATAAAAGACTGGTTGGGGATGAAATAAGCCATGACACCGTTTCCGGAGTTAGTTCAGGCACTGCTTGACCCGAAAGCCTATTCGCATTCGCCGCCGTGGGTGGAACTGGCCCAGACCCAGATGTCGTTCGTTTTTCTGGCCGGCGACCTTGTTTACAAGGTGAAGAAGCCGGTGAACCTGGGCTATCTGGACTATACGACTCTGGAAAAGCGCCATTTTTTCTGCCAGAGAGAAGTCGAACTGAATCGACGGCTCTGTGCTGACGTTTATCTGGGCGTGGTTGCCATCACCGAACAGGGCGGAAAAATAACCCTAGATGGGCGCGGCCAGCCTGTGGAGTATGCCGTCAAGATGCGCCGTCTCCCCCAGGAGGCGATGATGGATGCCAAACTCGTTCGGGGTGAAGTCACGCCGGAGATGCTGGCCGCCGTGGCCGAAAAGCTAGCCGAATTCCACGGGAAAGCGGAAACCAGCGCCGCCATCAGTGCCTTTGGCGACCTGGACACCATCCGACAGAATACCGCCGAAAATTTTCGCCAGACTGAGAAATACGTCGGCACCACCATTTCCCCGGAGAGATACCGGCGTATTAAAGCCTACACCGAGGATTTCCTGTTGCCGAAGGCCCCGCTTTTTCGCCGCCGCATTCGCGCGGGCAGGATTCGAGACTGCCATGGCGACCTCCATGCTGCGCACATCTGCTTCTGGAAAGGAATCTGCATTTACGACTGCATTGAGTTCAATGACCGCTTTCGCTATGGCGATGTTGCCTCGGAGGTGGCCTTCCTGGCTATGGACCTGGACCATTACGGTCGGGCTGACCTGTCGCGCCACTTTGTCAACGCCTATGTGTCAGCGAGCAAAGATGCGGAATTAATCGAACTGCTCAATTTCTATAAATGTTACCGGGCGTATGTCCGGGGGAAGGTGGCCAGTTTCCAGTTCGATGACCCCCATATCTCAAAGGCGGAGAAGAAAAGGATTCTGGCTGTCGCCCGGGACTATTTCGAACTTGCCAGTTCGTATACCATACAGAGTGCGCCGGAATAAACTGGATTAAAGGAGGAGGTGGTGAATTGAGAAAACCGTTTCGGCAGTTTATCGAGACCGAGCTGGGCTCAGGTTTTGTGCTTATCGCCTGTGGTCTTCCCGGCACCTGGAAAACAGAGACGACCGAAGAAATAGCCAGGGTTACCGGCTATCCTCTGTTGCGGACTGACCTGATTCGACTGGAGCTGCTCAAAAATGAGGATGTTTTTGACGAAAAAGTGGCGGCCAATATGGCTAAGCGGACGGCGGTCTATGATGAGATGTTCCGACGGGCAGGGGAAATTTTAGCTAATAAAGGCGGAGGGGTGATACTGGATGCGACCTTCATCGCCCAATCGTTAAGACGGCGTGCTGCGGCCATAGCGGCGGAACATAACCTGAAATTCGTTATCCTGCAAACCGACTGTCCACAGGCGGTAGCTATCAGGAGAATACTGGCGCGCACCAGAGGGAATTACGAATCAAATGCCCTCACCGAGCAGGCTTACCTCAACAATAAAAAGAAGTTCGAAGCTGTGGACCTGAATGACCTGAAGAGGCTGTATCCGAAACTAGCTATCACTCACCTGATAGTTGATACCAGCCAAGACCCGCCCGAAGGCTGGTGCATCACCGGTGTGGAGCAGAGGTAGCCGCGACTAGATATTCTCTCCCTGATATCTTCCCCGGTAGCCCCGGGTCTTCTGCGTCAGCTTGAAGAAAATGAGCTGCACCATTCTGGCATTTCGCTGCAGCCGGATGCCCTGAGGGTTATAGACCACCATCAGCGATTGTGAGCGCCCGGAGTAGCCGGCATCCCAGACCGCCGTCTCGACGGTGACGCCGCAGCGGAGCAGGCTGGAGCGGGGTGCTGCCAGCGCGGTGATATCCTCGGGCAGGTGGACAATTTCATTATAGGTAATCAGGTATATGCCGGGCACCAGGTCAATATAGCCCATTCCGTCAAAGACAAGGGGAGCCACCTCGGGGACCTGCCGCTGGCGGTTGTCCACGGCGATGGTGCCGGCGGACTGGAGCAGGCCAATCTCGCGCAGGGTGAGGTCAATGCCATTGGGCTGCAACTGCTGCTCCAGGTCAATCAAATCCTCAACCAGAGGGGGCCTGCCTTTCAGTCGACGACGTATTTCGGCACGGGACAGCACGGTGGTCATTTTCTTCACTTTAAGATAAGGTCATTGTCTAGTATACACTTTTATTACCGGATGGTTCACCCTCCTGTTCGGCGTTTTCTTTACAGAGGTGGCTGCTTTCGCTACAATAAGGCCGGCGATGATTAAAGCCGTCTTTTTTGACCTGTACCATACGCTGGTCGGCTATGACCCACCACGGGAAGAACTCCAGGCCGAGGCGCTGAAGGAACTGGGCGTTGCGGTGAAGCCTGAGGTTCTCCGCCGGCCCCTCGTCGTGGCCGATGAGTATATCTATCACGAGCATGCCCGTGCTTCACTGAGCCAGCGTCCCAAAGAGGAGCAGATGGCGGTCTGGGCGCAGTACGAGCGCATACTGCTCACCGAGGCCGGTATTGAAGCTGATGACCGGCTCATCCTCGGGCTGGTGGGCAAAATGAAGCAGTTTAAACTGAGGCAGGTGCTTTTTGATGACGTTTTGCCCGCGCTGAGCGAGCTCAAGAAGCGGGGCTTGGCTCTGGGCCTCATTTCCAATATAGATAAGGATATCACCCCGCTGCTGGAAAACCTGGGGCTGATTACCTGGCTTCAGGTGGTGGTGACTTCACAGGATACCGGCTTTAACAAACCGAATCCGGAGATATTTCAGGAGGCGGCGGAAAGGGCTGGCGTTCAACCCCGCGAGGCCATCTATGTTGGCGACCAGTACCAGATCGATGTCGTCGGTGCCAACCAGGCGGGGATGAAGGGGATTTTGATTGACCGGGGCAACTATTTCGCCGGAGTGGGTGATTGCCCCCGTCTCCAGAATCTCGGGCAGATATCAGAATACCTGGCCTGAGCACACCGTTTACCGCTGGCTCTCACCGCCTCACCTCCATGCCCAATGGGCAGATAGAGCATTTCCCCTGCGTGCAGAAGGTCTTATAGATGTGAATCAGGCCCTGCTGCCGCAGCGCGGAATTTATGGGCACACGGCTCCGGCCAAGCTGCTTTGACACGTGTCTTTCAATAGCGTTGGCGCCCGGCTTCGGGTAAGTGCGGAATATCTCCTGAGACTTGGTGGCTAATTCCGTTTGTGCGTTGAGACTGCCCCAGGCGTAGCTAAAGGGCAGGATGACGTTCACGGCCATGGCGGCGGCACGGCTGGTTCCGATGAGCGCCGGGGCAATGCATCGACTGTAACCACCGACGTCGTAATGTGTCTTCCAGTAGCCGCGGGCCATTACCGTCATGGCTGCCTCCAGTGCCCGGTGCGCCTGGTCAACTTTTATCCCCGATATCAGATTGATAATCTCTTCCAATAGGCTCACTTTACCATAGCGCAGCATCAGATAGCTTATGCCGGCAATACGACGTACCGGGTAGTTATTCGGTCTGATTTTAACCAGGTGCCAGCTATCGGCTGACATTACTTGGCCGTGCTTATATTCGCACCAGTATCTTTCCAGTAATTCAACCCAGCGGTCATTTGTTGACAGAAGGTTAGGGATGTCTCGTTGCGAAGGCATTAGGCCGGCGGTGCCCAGAAGCAGCGCCTGCTGCTGGGCAAGACGTTCCTCATCCGGCTGATGACGCCGCGCCATGACTTCCAGACGGTGCAGGGGCACCCTGCGGGCCAGTTCCTCGAAGGGGAGCTTGTTTTTGGAATATCCCAGTGCCCCCATTATTCCCCGGTAAAATATCTCGTCCGGTGTGTCTCTGCTTAATTCGTCCTGAAACGCGGCTGCTTTGGCCAGAAAACGTTCCTGACCGGCCGCATCCAGCATTTCATCAATTCTTTCTCTCGGCATTGATTTAGCCGCTTGGTAGCAGGGCAGGTTAAAAGCACCGGCGGGATAGTCAGCCCTCATTCGCCGCTGGGCCGCTGTTTCCAGGTGTTGGCTCAGCGCCAGAATCGGGACTTTCTTTTCGTTTTGTAACTGAGTGACCGGCTCTGTATCGCGCCACATCACCACGTGCAGGACGGTGCCATTATAGGCCGGGTCCTGATGATGGTGGTGTCTCTGCCAGTCGCTTGACCACCGGTGAAACTCGATATCACCCTTCCTTAACCCCTGAGCCGATAAAATGACCGCGTCTCTTAAGTCAGCGCCCCTATCGTCATTTTCCCTTCCCGGGTAGATAAGGCGTATCAGTTCACCCTCTTCAGTAATGAGGCCGGCCCGGCCCGTCAGCCGTTGCCAGACCTGAATAAGAAATCGTTCCGAGATTTCGGCTCCAGGCGCAGCCGCCCTGTCCTTTTGCCGGCTGCGGCCGGTTTTCCGCTGACTTTTTGGTGTCGTCGTCCGCACACTGAACATAATACACCATTTAAATGTGGGAAATAATAAGGGAATAAAAATTCACACCGTGGGCTAATAATACACGGTAACGTGTACGAAGTCAAGAGCCGGCCAGGCTATTTTTTGGCGCAGATGCGGTATATTTGAATTTAGACTGCTCGGCGATGATGGAGAGGAGCGTTGTGGAGGCGCCGCGTGGCTGGTACATGCCGGTCTCCCATTCGCTGATGGTTTGCTGGCGGGTTCCCAGCCGCTCCGCAAGCTCACGCTGGGTGAGCCCCATATGTCGGCGCAAAGCCTGGATATGCTGGCGGTCCCAGTTTTTCTTTTGGGCTTCATACGGTTTAGCCATCGTGCTCATCTTACACGATTCAGTGTAGGCTGTCAAAAGGCCGACCATGGTGGGCAATAGATAAATTCAGAAAAATAAAGAAATATGGAAATTATTGAAGGAAAAGGGCAAAAATAATATATAAATGGCTGGCAATTGTGCTAATAGACAAAATATGGTAATCTATGGTGTTGATGAGAGCATCGCATTGCTGCTATTATATCTTTAGCACTCTCACCACGAGAGTGCTAAATAATGAAAAATCAATCATCGTTTAATTTCTAATAAGGAGGACAGGAATGGCAATCAAGTTGCAGCCACTGGCGGACCGACTGGTGGTAAAACCAATTGAAGCGGAGGGAAAAACCAAGACCGGCATTTACCTGCCGGATACGGCCAAGGAAAAACCGCAGGAAGGTAAAGTAGTCGCCGTTGGCCCCGGCCGGCTATCCGATGATGGCAAGCGCATTGCCATGGAGGTCAAGGTTGGTGACATCGTAGTCTATGCCAAATATGGCGGCACCGAAATCAAGCTCGATGATGAGGAGTATATGATTCTGCGCGAGAGCGATATTCTGGCCAAGAAGGGCAAGTAAGTACCGAAATACTGTAAGGAGGCAAAAATGGCGAAACAGATAATATTTGGCCAAGAGGCGAGGCAATCGCTGAAAAAGGGAATAGATATTCTGGCCGACGCGGTAAAAGTAACGCTGGGCCCCAAAGGTCATCCGGTGGCACTGGATAAGAAATGGGGGGCACCATCCATCATTGATGACGGGGTGACCATTGCCAAGGATATTGAGCTTCCCGAACCATTTGAGAATATGGGCGTACAGCTGGTCAAGGAAGCGGCCAGCAAGACCAATGATGCCTGTGGTGATGGCACCACCACCTCGACGGTTCTGGCGCACGCCATTATCACCGGCGGCTTCAAGAATGTGGCCGCCGGGGCTGACCCCCTGGCGTTGAAAAGAGGCATTGAGAAAGCAACCAGTGCCATCATTGCCGAGCTGAAAGCATCTTCAACATCGGTCAAAGACAAGGAGCAAATCGCCCAGGTGGCGACCATTACCGCCAAAGACCGGGAAATCGGCAACCTCATTGCCGAGGTGATGGACAAGGTGGGGAAAGACGGCGTCATCACCGTCGAGGAGTCAAAGGGCATTACCTACGAGACCGAATATGTTGAAGGTATGCAGTTTGACCGCGGCTACATCAGCCCCTACTTCATCACCAATGCCGACCGCATGGAGGCGGTGATAGAAGACCCGTATATCCTGATAACAGATAAGAAAATATCAGCGGTATCCGACCTCCTGCCGGCGCTGGAAAAGATACTGCAGGTATCGAAGAACCTGCTGGTGGTAGCGGAGGATGTGGATGGTGAGGCCCTGGCCACCCTGGTGGTGAACAAACTGCGCGGCACTATCAACGTCCTCGCCGTCAAAGCACCCGGATTTGGCGACCGGCGCAAGGCGATGCTCGAGGACATGGCCATTCTCACCGGTGGCAAGGTAATCTCCGAGGAAGTCGGGCGCAAACTGGACTCGGTTACCGTTGAGGACCTGGGTCGGGCACGCCGGGTAACCGCGGACAAGGACAAGACCACCATTGTGGAAGGCAAGGGGGCAGACGAGGACATCAAGGCTAGAATCAAGCAGATCAAGGCCCAGATTGAGGAGACCACCTCTGACTTTGACCGCGAGAAACTTCAGGAGCGGCAGGCCAAGCTGGCCGGTGGAGTGGCGGTAATCAAGGTGGGCGCCGCAACTGAGGTTGAGCTTAAGGAGAAGAAGCACCGGGTTGAGGATGCCCTCTCCGCCACGCGCGCCGCTGTCGAGGAAGGTATTCTGCCCGGCGGAGGCGTTGCCCTGCTCAATTCCCTCAAAGCTCTGGCTAAACTGAAGGTCAGCGGTGATGAGAACACCGGCGTTGATATCGTGAAGAAGGCCGTGGAGGAGCCGATTCGCTGGATTGCGGTCAACGCGGGCCGGGACGGTTCGGTGGTCATTGATACTGTCAAGAAGAGCCCGGTCGGCACCGGCTATGACGCTGAGGCGGATGAATTCGGCGACATGGTGAAGAAGGGCATCATTGACCCGACCAAGGTGGTCCGGAGCGCCCTGCAGAATGCCGCCAGCATTGCCTCTATGGTCCTCATCACGGAATCGCTGGTGACCGATATCCCAGAGAAGGAGAAGACACCGCCCATGCCCGGTGGTGGCGGCGGCATGGACTACGGCATGTAAGAACAGGTGCCGGTGCGGTAGAATCGCCGGAAAACAGAGAAGCCGCGGCCGAAAAGGCCGCGGCTCTTTTCTAGGTGTCGGGGGTGGTGCCGTGCCAAGCCATCCGTCATATGAACGCGATATTGACAAGCATGGGAAGCCCATGTAGTCTTTTTAATATAACCCTTATCTGGGTCTTTTTTTAAATTGGCGGATTCATGTAGATGGACTTATCCAAGATTGCCAAGCAGTTTACCGAGAGCATCATAAGGGATATGACCCGGGTGGCGTTGCGGCATCCCGGCAGTATAAATCTAGCCCAGGGATTTCCAGATTTCCCCGCCCCCGAACCCATCAAGCAAGCGGCAATTGAAGCTATCCAAAGAGATAAAAATCAATATGCCATCACCTGGGGGACGGACTCGCTCCGGGAAGCCATTGCCGCAAAAGCCCATCGTTGCAATAAAATTGAAGCGGACCCAGATAAGAATATCACCGTAACCTGTGGCTCGACTGAAGCCATGATGGCATCTCTGAAGGCGATTATTAACCCCGGTGATGAGGTCATAATTTTTGAGCCCTTCTATGAGAACTACGGCCCAGACTGTCTTCTTTCCGGAGCCACTCCCCGATATGTTCGATTGAGACCGCCTGACTGGTCTTTTGACTTTGACGAACTGGAAAGCGTTTTCAATTCAAAAACCAAGGCCGTCGTCATTAATACGCCAAATAACCCCACCGGGAAAGTATTCAGTGAGGAAGAGCTTCGTTTCATCGCCGGGCTTTGTGTGCAACATGATGTCATAGCCGTCACCGATGAGATATATGAACATATCCTGTATGATAATCACCGGCACGTATCGATTGCTTCTTTCCCCGAGATGGCAGAACGGTCTGTTACCATAAATTCAATCTCGAAAACCTATTCTCTGACCGGGTGGCGGGTTGGCTGGGCCATTGCCGGCGACCGGATTACCAGAGAGATACGGAAGGTTCACGATTTTCTGACGGTGGGCGCGGCCACTCCTTTGCAGGAAGGCGCCGCTTTTGCTTTATCGCTGGGCGAGGAATACTATCAATGGCTGGCAGAATTCTACCGCAACGCCAGGGATACCCTGTATTACTCCCTCATGGAAACCGATTTGCACCCATATAAACCGGCCGGGGCATACTATATCATGTGCGAATGTAGTGACTTCATTCGGCAGCACGGGTTGCCGAACTCACTGGAGCTGTCCTATTTCCTGGTCAAGAATATCGGCATTGCTACGGTGCCGGGAAGCTCGTTTTATTCCGACCCCAGTTACGGACAATTTCAAATACGGTTTTGCTTCTGCAAGAATCCGGAGACATTACAAAAAGCACGGTCTTATCTTTCCAAGATACCGAAAGCAACCGGCAACCGCTGACCCGCCCCAGAATAATTCAGTCATAGGTAAATGGAAAGCCTAAAGCTTCAGCAACTCTTCCAGAGGCGCGTCCGGTGGGACCGGCCCCACTATCGCTAGGCGGAGTTTCTCGCCGGTCAGAAGCTCACGGGCAAGCTGCTGCAGCTCTTCGGCGGTGACCTGGTCAATTATGGAAATGACCTCGTCAACAGTGAGGATATGCTCGGTCAGCAGTTCCTGCCCGCCAATCCAGCCCGCCACACTGCGGCTGTCCTCCATGCGCAGCAGCAGACGTCCTTTGGCGAATTCTTTGGCCTTGTTCAGTTCCGGTTCCAGGATTGGTTCCTTGAGCTGGGCCAGCTCCTCAATGATAGCCTTTAGGGCCAGGTTCAAATTTTTCGTATCCACGCCGGCGGCGATGATGAGCGAGCCGGTATCGAGAAAATGGTCAACAAAGCTGCTGATGTTGTAGGCCAGTCCCAGCTTGTCCCGGATATTGGTGAATAAACGACTGCTCATACCGTCGCCGAGGATAACGTTGAGCAGGTCGGCGGCAAACCTCCTGGGGTGGAGGAGCGGCAGGCCCGGCAACGCCAGGCAAAGATGAACCTGCTCCAGCTCACGGTTCTCAATGTGCAGCTTGGGGAATTCTTTTTCTCGGTAGGTGAGGTATCCCGCCCGGGACGGCCGTCCCGTCCATTTGCCAAGTGCCTGATTTATCAGGCTCACCATTTCCTCGTG
This sequence comes from uncultured Dehalococcoidaceae bacterium, assembly GCA_964545815.1. GTDB lineage: Bacteria > Chloroflexota > Dehalococcoidia > Dehalococcoidales > RBG-16-60-22 > E44-bin89. The sequence continues at coordinate 24,641 of CAZJGR010000003.1, forward strand.
CTGGATGTTGCCGGCGGTGGCGACCACGGTATTGCCCGGCTGATATTGGTCCGCCAGGTAATCGAGCATAAGCTCCCGGGTGATACTGCGCACTGAATCACGGCTGCCGGCGATATCGCGACCCAGCGGGTGTCCTGGCCAGAGCAGCTCGTCAATGAGTATCCCCACCCGCTGCGAGGGAGAGTCGTTGCTCATGTTTATCTCCTCGATGATGACCTGGCGCTCCTTTTCCATATCTTCCGGATTGAACCGGGAATTGATGAGCATATCCACCAGCACATCAAGGGCAATCTCGAGGTGGGGGCGGGCCACCTTGCACCAGTAAACGGTAAGTTCCTTGTCCGTGCCCCCGTTGAGGATGCCGCCCACACCTTCGATGGCGGTGGAGATGTCCCTGGCCGCAGGCCGTTTCTCCGTGCCGCGGAAACACAGATGCTCGATGAAGTGGGAGATGCCGGCCTGAGAATCAGCTTCATAGCGCGAGCCGGTGCCGATGAAAAAACTGACCGATACGGAGCGGGTCTCGGGCATGGGTGAGGTCAGGATGCGCAGCCCGTTATCCAGCGTGCTTTTCTGGTACAATAAATCACCTCAGATTACCATCAGTTGACATAACATTATTCTACATGGGTCGTTGCATGGCCTGTCGGCACCGGTTGAGTATGGAAAGGACCTCGAAAGGCTCTTCCAGCATCGGGAAAGTGGGCACTCCTTTTGGTTCCAAGAATGCCTTGGCTGCTTCCATCTGCTTTCTCTCGGCGCTGAAAGCGACATAAAGCGGCTTCTCCGGGTATTTATGCGCCAGCCTGACCAGGAAGTCCAGAGGCGGTATGCCAATTTTTTCGGCCAGCATAAGAATCGGCACCACCGCATCGATACTTTCATCTTGCATCAGGGCTTCAATAGCCTCTCTATAGCTGAACTCGACGCTGTGCTCGAATACCGACGGCCAGATATCCACCGGATTGCGCATGCGGATGAAGTCCGGGCTTATCTCCTGAAGGCGCATTCTGGTTTTTTCCTCGGGCTCGGGGAGGTCAAGACCCCACCGTTGCTCGCAGAGGTCCGAGAGCACCACCAGCAAGGCACCGGAAGGCGCCAGGAAGCCCACTCGATTTCCCTTTGGCAGTGGCATACAGGCGAGCGCCTTGGCTACCGAGACCAGGTGCGAGTATTCATAAAGCCGGGTGATGCCAGCCTGCCTGATGACGCCGTCAAGGATGCGCTCATTCGAGGCCATGGAGGCGGTATGGGTCACGACGGCTTTGGCTCCCGCCCCGGTGCTGCCCCCCATGAGCAGGAAGACGGGCTTGCGGCTGGTAACCTGGCGCGCCACTTCAATGAAGCGACTTGGCCGCTTTATGCTTTCGAGATAAAGAAAGATAACTTCTGTCTCCGGGTCCTCGGCGTAATATTCAAGGACGTCGCTCTCATCAACGTCGATTTTATTGCCCAGGCCGGTTACCCTGGCCACCCCAAAATTCTCGTCGATGATAATACAGTACATGGTGTGGGTGGCGAAGTTGCCCGTCTGGGCGATGTAGGAGATTTTGCCCTGCGGGACCTTGCCCAGCGGGAAAATGCTGGTGGTGAAGTGATAGGGCGTTGAGGTGTGGCCGGAGGTATTGGGGCCGATGACATTGGCGCCGGCCTCAACGATGGTGCGCGTCAGCTCCTCCTGGAGCGCCTCGCCGTTCTCATTGACTTCGGAGAAGCCGCCGGCGCAGAGAACGAATGATTTAATGCCCTTTGCGATGCACTCCTTTACCGCCTGAACCGTCGCCCGGGCGGGGATGACGATAGCGGCCAGGTCAACGCCGTCCGGCAGCTCGGCGATTAACGGGCAGACGGGTAAGCCCATGATTTCGCCGCCTCTGGGGTTGACCGGATAGACTTTTCCCTGATAACCATTGACCAGGATATTGTGCGTAACCGTATAGCCGGCCTTGCCGGGCGTGGCGGAGGCGCCAATCACGGCGATGCTGTCCGGTTTATAGAGCTTGGTTAAGTCCTTCTTCGGGGCTATTTTTAGCCTCGGCTTTGTTGGTTCTTTGCTCAATGTGACCAGCGCGTCCACGGCGACTAGCTTGCCGTCAGGCCTGATTTTAAGCGGGTTAATGTCGATTGATTGTATACTCTTATGCTGAAGCCCGATTTCACCAAGCTTGACCAAGATGCTGGCCAGCGCCTCAGTGTCTGCGGCGGCCTCACCGCGGAAGGGCTGGAGCAGCTCTTTGTGTCTTATTTCCTGGACCATTTCCCGGCCGTCCTGTATGGTCAGGGGGGCCAAGCGGAAGACGATATCCTTAAAAATCTCGGTCATGATGCCACCGAGCCCGAACATGACACAGGGGCCGAAGTGGGCATCGCGGATGAGGCCGCAGACCAGCTCTCGCTCACCCCTGACCATCTCCTGCACCAGCACCGCCTGGCTGCCCGGTATCCGCAGCAGACGTTTGCTTTCCTGTTTCACCTCGGCCTGGTTTTTCAGGTTCAGGGCGATGCCACCGACCTCTGTTTTGTGGAAGAGCTCTTTGCCGCACGCTTTCAGGGCCACCGGAAATCCAATCTTTAAAGATTCCTTCACCGCGGCAGTGGCATCGTGGGCGATGGCTTCGCGGCAGACCGGGATGCCAAAGCGGTCGAGGAACTGTTTGGCTTCATACTCATTCAGGGCACTATGGCCTTGGCGCAGGGCTTCTTCAACAATATCCATGAGTATTTCCTTTCCCAAAAAGCTCGGCTTAAAATTATGGCACAGTGGCCTGTCGATGGCAAGTTTGCCTCTCAAATTGACTTTGGCGCAGGGCGTTGCTAACATTTAAGCAGGAGGGAGCATGGCCAAGGGACAGAGCAAATCCAGACTGGCACTATTCCCAGCGACGGCTGAAATTAACGGGAAGAGCCATCTGGTCATTGGTGGCTGCGATACGGTGGCGCTGGCGGAGGAGTTTGGCACGCCTCTTTATATTTTCGATGAGGCGACGCTGCGTCAGAAGTGCGCCGAATTCAGGGACGAATTTGGCCGGCGCTATCCGGAGACGACGATTGTTTACGCGGGCAAGGCATTTATCAATCGGGCGCTGGCGCTCCTCTTCAAGAAGGAAGGGCTCGGGCTGGATGTTGTTTCCGGTGGAGAGCTGAGCATCGCCCGTTCCGTTTATTTCCCGATGGGAAGAATCTATTTCCACGGCAACAACAAGTCGGCCGGGGAACTGGGCATGGCTTTGGAGTTCAAGGTCGGGCGCATTGTCATCGACAATTTCCAGGAGCTGGAAATGCTGGCGGAGATAGCCGCTCAGCGCGGTGCCAGACCTGACGTCCTGCTGCGGCTGACACCGGGCGTTGACCCGCACACGCACCGGCACATCGCCACCGGCATCGTGGACAGCAAGTTCGGCATCCCGCTGGTCAGTGCTGATGAGGCGGTGGCCAGGGCCATGTCAGTTGCCAGTCTGAACTTGGTCGGACTGCATTTTCACCTTGGCTCGCAGATATTCGAAGTCGAGCCGTACCGGGAGGCAATCAGGGTCATTCTTGACCTGGCAGCAGAGATGAAGTTCAGGCATGGCTTTGAACTCCGGGAGCTTGATATCGGCGGCGGCTTTGCCGTCCAGTATACCGTTGATTCACCGGCACCGCCGGTGTCCGCTTATGCCGAAATAATCGTGGCCACGGTGAACGAAAAATGCCGGGAACACAATCTTGGCCTTCCCAGGCTGGTCGTCGAGCCGGGCCGGTCCATCGTGGGGCGGGCGGGGGTGGCGCTGTATAAGGTTGGCGTGGTCAAGGACATACCCGGCATCAGGTGCTACGTATCCGTTGATGGCGGGATGGCGGACAATATCCGCCCGGCTTTATATGGTGCCCGGTATGAAGCCGTGGTGGTCAACCGCATGAGCGACCGGAAGACGAAGAAGGTCACCATTGCCGGCCGGTTCTGTGAGTCCGGCGATATCCTGATCAAGGACATTGACCTTCCCGAAGTCACCGCGGAGGATATACTGGCGGTGCCCGATTGCGGTGCCTACTGTCTGGCGATGGGCAGCAACTACAATGCCTCGCTGAAACCGGCCATAGTGCTGGTTAACGATGGCCGGGCCCATCTCATCCGGCGACGGGAAACGTATGAAGATTTGCTCCGCTGTGACATGGTGTGAAAGGCAGGTTTTGGTATGTGGCAGGTAGTGGGGCAGGATAGGGCAGTCTCAATTCTGCAGCGCGGTCTGGAGCAGGGGACGCTCGCCCACGCTTATATGCTGGTCGGCCCGGCTCATGTGGGCAAGATGACGCTGGCGCTCAATCTGGCACAGGCCCTGAATTGTGAGTCTCCGGAGCCACCCTGCGGTCAGTGCCAGCCCTGCCAGAAGGTCGCTTCCGGCAATCATGCCGATGTCCAGGTAATCGGCTTAACCCAGAGTGAGGATGCGGCTGAGGCCAAGCTGATCAGCATTGACCAGGTACGTGATATGCAGCACTCGGCCAGCCTGCCGCCTTTTGAGGGTAAATGCAAGGTGTTTATCATTGAGGATGCCGAACTGCTGTCAATTGAGGCGGCCAACTGCCTGCTCAAAACGCTGGAGGAGCCCACGGGCAAGGTGGTTTTCCTTTTGCTGACCACAAATGAAAAGCTCCTGCCAGAGACGGTGGTCTCGCGCTGCCAGCGCCTGGAGCTGATGCCGCTTTCCCTTCCCGATATTGAAGAGGCGCTCCAGAAACGCTGGAAAATTGAGCCACAACGGGCAAAACTGCTCGCCCGATTGTCCCGGGGGTGTCTGGGCTGGGCAGTTATGGCCGCTTCCGACGACCAGATATTGCCAGCGAGGGCGGAAAAGCTGGAAAATTTATATGGGGTTATCCGGGCGGACACTGAGGGGCGTTTTCACCAGGCCGCACGGCTGGCGGCCCAGTTTGCGCAGGACAGGTCGGCGGTGCAGGAAGTGCTCGACCTCTGGTTGGGCTGGTGGCGCGACCTGCTGCTGGTGAAGACAGGTTGCCCGGATTACGTGGCCAATATTGACCAGTTGACTATATTGAATAATATGGCCGGGCATTATACCATGGAACAGATAAGAGATTGTCTTGGCAGCATCAGGGCGGCGGAAAGGCAGCTCAGGCAGAACGCCAATCCGCGACTGGTGCTGGAAGTGCTGATGCTTGATATGCCCGGTGCCAGGGCCGGCAGTAGTGGAGACCTGGCGGTGAGGGTGAAGGCGACCAATGGCTGAACAGATTGTTGGCGTGAGATTCAGGACGGCGGGCAAGGTCTATTACTTTGACCCGGTGGGCCTGGAACTTGAGGTCAATGACCACGTTATCGTGGAAACGAGCCGTGGCCTGGAACTGGGGAAGGTGGTCATTGCGCCGCGACAGGTGCTGGCCAACGAGGTCAGTGAGCCGCTCAAGCCGGTAACGCGCAAGGCCGAGCCTGAGGACGTTTCACGTGCTCAAGAGCTTGAAGCCAAAGCTGAACAGGCACTCATCGAGTGTGGAAAGATTATCGATGAGCTCCAGCTGCCGATGAAGCTCCTTGCTGCGGATTACAATATTGACGGCAGTCGCCTCACCTTCCTGTTCAGTGCCGAGCAGAGGGTGGACTTCCGTGAGCTGGTGCGCCGATTGGGCCGACAGCTCAAGGTAAAGGTGGAACTGCGACAGGTCGGCACCAGGGACGAGGCCAAGCTCATGGGTGGCTTCGGCCGGTGCGGTCGCCCGCTGTGCTGTATGAGCTTTATCACTGAGTTTGACCCGGTTTCCATAAGGATGGCGAAAGACCAGGACCTGCCGCTGAACCCGATGAAGATATCCGGCGTCTGCGGCCGTCTGATGTGCTGCCTGGGCTATGAGAACGAGCAGTACCGTGCCATGAAGGAGAAGATGCCCAGGGTGGGCCAGCAGGTATCAACCGCCATGGGTGACGCCACGGTCGTGGGCCATAACCCGCTGAAGGAAACGGTGCTGGTGCAGCTGGAGAGCGAGGCAACCGTGGAGCTGCCACTCAGCCAGGTATCATACTAGCCGCTATATTCACTGCGGCAGGTACTTTTGCCACTCAAGCCTGGCCTGGCGGTAGTGGTAAGGGATGCTGAATAAGAGGTTGTCGCCGGGGTAAGCCGGTTTGCGGGTGAGCTTCATCCCGGCTTCCTGCGGGGTTCTTCCTGCCTTGCGACGGTTGCAGGGCACACAGGCGCTGACCACGTTTTCCCAGGTGTGCTGTCCGCCCCGGTAGCGGGGGATGATGTGGTCAATGGTCAATTGTTTGGTCTCCCGGCCGCAGTACTGGCAGGTATATTTATCACGGTTGAAGACCTCATAGCGGGTCAGCTTTTTCTGCCGGTAGGGACGTTTCACCATGTAGGCCAGGCGGATTACGGAAGGAAGCTCAAAGCTATCGCTGACGGTGTGGATAAAGCCAACACCGTTCTCCAGCATCTCCGCCTTGCCCTGGTAAATCAGCACCACGGCGCGCTTGGCCCGGCATATGGTGAGCGGTTCATAACTCTGGTTCAGTACCAGAACGGGAACATTTATCATCTTCTGGCTTTCTTTCTTTCCGAGATTACTTCATTTTACTAGAAAAGCCCAAGCAGAAGCAAACAAATCAATTTTTTTGACAAAAGCCTTGGGTTTGGCCATTCCAACTTCCTTACCAGAGAGTCTATTTTTTAGTCTGGCTGGCGACAAAGCGCATGGCACATTCGGCGGCATTGGCCAGCAGTTTCTTCGCCTGGGCCATGGACTGCTCAAGCGTGATGGGTCCCGGGGCGATGCTCATCACGGCATCGATTCCCTGGTCAAAGACCACGCGGCAATCGTCGGCCACCTCACCCGCCAGCGCGATGACGGTCGCGCCGAATTTCTTGGCGGCCATGGCCACGCCGGTGGGCACCTTGCCCATCGCCGACTGGCAGTCAATGCGGCCCTCGGCGGTAAAGACAAGCTGGGCACCTTTTAAATCAGCCACCAGATTGGTTGCCCGGATGACAACATCGATGCCGGGCACCATCCTGGCTTTCAGGAAGACCATCAGCCCCAGCCCCAATCCGCCGGCCGCCCCCGCCCCGGGCACGTCCCTGAGGTCGATATCAAGGTCTCTTTTAATTACGTCAGCGTAATGCGAGAGCGCGGCATCAAGCTGCTTCACCATCTCGGGGGTGGCGCCTTTCTGCGGGCCATAGATGGCAGATGCGCCTCGAGGTCCGCACAGCGGGTTGTTGACATCGGAAGCGAGCGTCACTTTAAAGTCAGCCAGCCGCCGGTCCATGGCGGAAATATCGATGCGAGACAGCCTGGCCAGCGCGGCACCGCCGAAGGGGAGTTCCTTGTCATCAGCGTCGAGGAGCCTGGCACCGAGTGCCTGCGCCATGCCGGCACCGCCGTCATTGGTGGCACTGCCCCCGATGCCGATAATCAGCTTTCGGCAGCCGTGGTCAAGCGCGGCGCGAATGAGCTCACCGGTACCGTAGGTGGTGGTAATCAGCGGATTGCGCTTCTCCGGGGGCACCAGCGGCAGACCGGAGGCAGAGGCCATCTCAATCACGGCGGTGGTCTTATCGTTCAGGATTCCCCAGCGGGCGTTCACCCGTTCCCGCAGCGGTCCGGTGACCTCGGTGGCCATCATTTCGCCGCCGGTGGCATCGACCAGTGCCTGTACCGTGCCCTCACCGCCATCGGCCATTGGCTTTAATACCGTTTCCGCATCCGGCACGATGCGCTTTACCCCTTCCTCAATGGCCCGCGCTGCTTCCAGAGCGGTGAGGTTGCCTTTAAATCCTTGGGGGGCAATGACTATCTTCATGGCATCGCTCCATCAGAGAAAGGCTGGCGTTTTTTCACCCATTGCCTCTGGCATTCCGGTAGGCTTCGTCAAGCAGTTCCACGATTTCGAGGACAGATACCGGCAGCTTCTGCTGGCCCACGCCGCAGGAAAGCTGCATAATGCAGGCAGGGCAGCTTGTAACTAAAGTATCAGCGCCGGTCTTGGCAACGTTGCCCATCTTTCGCTCCAGCACCTTCTGGGATAAGTCATAGTTCTTGAAGGCGTAGCTCCCTGCGGCACCACAGCACATATCCGCCTCACCCATCTCCACAAACTCAACGCCCGGGATGCTTTTCAGTATGGTGCGAGGCTGGTTCTTTATTTTCTGGTAGTGGGCGAGATGGCAGGGGTCGTGGAAGGTAACTTTTCTTTTGAGCTCGCCCATTTCGGTGTTCAGGCCGATGCCAACCAGGAATTCGCTGATGTCCCTGGCTTTGCCGGCAAATTCCTTTGCCTTCTCCGCCCATTCTGGGTCGTCAGCCAGCAGCTTGGCGTAGTCTTTCAGGAAGGAACTGCAGCTGGCACAGGGCGTAACGATGGCGTCCACCTTGAGCTTGCTGGCCATCTCTATGTTTTTCTTGGCCAGGTTCCTGGCCGATTCCATATCGCCATAGCCGGCGGCGGGCAGGCCGCAGCAGACAAAGTCGGGCACGGCCACTTCCACCTGGTTTTTATTGAGCACACGAATCGTGGCGGCGGCTCTTTCCGGCGCGAGGTTGGGGGCGTAGCAGCCCACGAAATAGGCCACGCCATATTTAGGCTTATCTATCTTTTTCACCAGGCGCTTTATGGCTTCCAGCCCTTCGCTGGCGGGCACTCTCGGCACCATGGCCTCTGCCTTGCCGGCGTCTCCTGCCAGTCTGGTCAGGCCGGTCTTCCTCGCCAGAGTACGCAGGCCGGTGACATCGGCCAGCCTGAGGAGCCGTGAAGCCCTGTGGAGCAGTTCCGGGTTGGGCAGCAATTTCTGGAACAGCAGGCGCTGTAGCCAGGAGCCTCCTTTCTGCCTGAGCAGCTCCTGCCTGGCCCTGAAGATAATGTCTCCGGTGGGCACCGCAGGTGGGCAGTGCTCCGTGCAACCGTTGCAGGTCAGGCAGTTGAATATGGGGTCATTCAGGTCAGCCAGCGCCAATCTTTTATCAAGAAGGGCGCTGCGGAGCAGGGCCACGCGCCCTCTGGCGTTGGTCCATTCTATTCCGGTAACTTTGTAGATGGGGCAGCCCGCCAGACAGAGCCCGCACTTGTTGCAAAGCTGTAATGTTTTCTCTAATTCCTCAGCCACGGTTGGCATAATCAGTATAGACCTCCTGCCAGTCGACCCGGGTTCAGGATGTTATTCGGGTCGAACTCAGTTTTCAGTCGTCTCATTAATGGGTAGTCATTGCGTGGCGGCAGCATATCCGCTTCTTTGCGGAACGAAAGCGGCGCCGATTCGATGAGGAAGAACCCGCCCAGACTGGCCGCCGCCTGCTTCAGTTCGTCGGCGATGCGAACCAGTTTCCCGGACTCGTCGGACAGGTAAGTATAGAGGATTCCGTTGCCGCAGTGGGCCGTCACGCCAATTGCCACGCCCTGGCGGGCGCTGATTTTCTTTACCTGTTGTGCCATATCTCCCAGCTTGCTGATGGGCACCGAGGCCTTGCCCTGAAGAGCTGATGGGCTGGCACCGAGCATTGCCTCGTGGATACCACGATACGCCGCCCAGGCACGAGAGGCTTTTTCGCCTTCAAGGATAATCGTGGCCTTCGCCTTATTTGCCTCCGCCAGAGTTTTTATCTCCTTCTGATGACGCATCACATCGTCCTTGACTCCTTCGGAGTTGGCGATTAAAAGCACCTCACCGTTATTTAGGCTTGAGCCTATGGCTTCGGCCACTTCAACGCCGGCGACGGCATCAACCAGCTCAATGGCGCTGGGGTTCAATGGTGAATTCAGGAGCTGGCCGACCATGCGGAAAGCGTCTTCAGGGTCAGGGAAAGTGATATAGAGGCCTGTGCTTGCTTCCGGCAGAGGGAAAAGTCTCAGCACGGCCTCGGTGATGACGCCCAGGGTGCCCCACGAGCCAATATACATCCGGCACAGGTCAAAGCCGGCCACGTTCTTCATCGTCTTCCCGCCGGTATGTGTGATGTCGCCGGTCGGGGTGACCGCCGTGACCCCGAGAACAAGGTCGCGAATCAATCCGTACATAATCCTTCGCGGCCCGTTGGCACTGGCGGCGATTTCCCCGCCGATGGTCGAACGCTCCGCATAGAGCGGGTCGACGGGGAAAAAGAGGTTCTTCTCCGCCAGTTGCTTCTGCAGCTCGCCGTTGACTATGCCTGCCTGTACCTGGACGGTGAAATTGCTGGCATCAAGCTCGATAATCTGGTTCATATTTTTCAGGCAGAGCACGGTTTCGGCCGCTTCCAGGCATGGGCCGACCTGCTGCTTGGAGCCGCCCCCCCACGGGACGATTGTTACCCGGGATTCATTAGCTTCCCTGATGATACTGGCTATCTGCTTATTTGAAGCTGGGCAGACGATGGCTTGGGGAGTGAACCCGTCAGCGGTAAAGGGCGCGGTTGCCTTTTCGCCGGTCAGCACATTCTCAGCGCCAGCGATTTTGCCGAGCTTCTGATAGAAAGCCTGCTTCTCCGGTGGAACGGTCTTATTCATTCCTGTGCTGCCCCTTCCTTCGCTGGCAGTGGTGCTTCTTTCTCCGGTGGGAACATCTTCCCCGGGTTAAAGATATCATCGGGGTCAAAGACATGCTTCACCTGGCGCATGGCGGCGATGTCCGCCGAGTCAAACATGGAATGCATGGCGTCTATCTTCTCCAGACCGATGCCGTGCTCGCCGGATATGGTACCGCCCATAGCGACGCAGGCATCAAGGATAATTGCGCCGGCTTTTTTAGCCGCTTTACGTTCCTCCGGGTTATTAACGTCAAAAAGAATCAGAGGGTGAAGGTTACCGTCGCCAGCGTGGGCCACATTGACGATGAGCACTTTATTTTTCTCCGCAATCTCGCCTACCTTGCGGAGGGCTTCGGGCAGCTTATTCCTGGGGACAGTGCCATCGCATACGATGTAAGGAGGGCAGATTCTGGCCACCGACCCGAAAGCCCCCCGGCGGCCTTTCCATAGTGCATCGCGTTCGGCATTGGTCTGAGCAATGCGCAGTTCACGCACTTTGTCTTTCTGGCAGATCTGTGATATCTCCCGGACCTGCTTTTCCAGTGTATCGGCCAGCCCGGCGACTTCAATCAGGAGGATGCCGGCGGCATCGGTGGGGTAGCCGGCGCTCACACTCTGCTCAATTACCTGGCACATTTTCTGGTCGAGAAGCTCCATGGCTCCGGGAATGATGCCGGCGCTGATGATATCAGAGACCGCCTGACCGCTGTCTTCAAGATGGTTGAAGATGGCCAGCATGGTCTGTGATGCTTCCGGTTTGGGAATGATATGCAGCACTAACTTGGTGGCCACGCCCAGCATTCCCTCGGAACCAATAAACGGGCCTCTCAAATCGTAGCCCGGGAAATCTTCAACATAGTCGCCGACATTGACCACCTCGCCATCGGCCAGAACGATTTCTATGCCGCATACGTATTTGGAAGTTACCCCGTAACGGAGACACATTGGTCCACCGGCGTTCTCACCGATGTTGCCGCCCAGTGTGGAGCTTTTCTGGCTGGCCGGGTCCGGCGGATAGAAATAACCGAGCGGCGCTAGGGCATTCTGCAAGTCGAGGTTGACCACCCCGGGCTCAACCACTGCCCTCCGGTTGGCCGTATTTATCTCAAGAATCCGGTTCATACGACTGGTCTCCAGAACGATTCCGCCTTTGACCGGGATGGTGCCGCCGGACAGGTTCGTGCCCGCCCCTCGGGGCACTACCGGTATCTTTTCCCGATGGGCCAGCTTCATTATCGCTGAGACTTCTTTTGTGCTGTGCGGAAAGACAATGACATCCGGCAGCTCCTGCCTCATCGTGGCGTCGTAGGAATAGGAAATCAGGTCTTTCAGGTCGGCCAGTACATTTTCTCGACCAACTATCCTGGTCAAATCTTTGATAAGGCTCCGCGCAATCAAATTGAGTTTCTCCTTCCCGTACACTCTATTCAATGAAACAAGCGGTAATGCTGTGGCTTGGCGTTATCGCCCTGAGTCATTTAGCTATAATCTGGCCCATGCCTCCATAAGGGTGCGTTTGGCATTGGCCACCACCACGTCTGGGCTTTGCCCGGCCAGCGGCTTGACCTCGAAGGCAACCACGTTCTGTTTTCCCTCGCCAATATACCCTATTTCCATCAGGGCTTTTAAGAACAGCCTTACTTCTTCCACATCGTTTTCACCGACGGCGAGCCCAAACGGGGGGTGTTTGTCTCCGTAGGCAGGGTGGCTTTTATCTTTCAGTATGCAGCTGCCGATGTGTACGTGTGTCAGGTAGTCCCTGGCCGTTTTAACGGCGTAGTCAGGCGTCTCTTTAAGCAGCGGCAGGTGGCTCAGGTCAATCATCAGGCCGAAGTTTGGATAGCGGCGTTTCACCTCCCTAGCTACCTGAACCGCTTCTCCCGTGGGTCCAATGAGGCATTTCTTATCGTAATCCCGGTCAAATATCTCCATGGTGATGCCGAGGTTGCCCTTGGTCTGCGCGTAGCTGCAAATCTGCGAAAGCGAGTCGACCAGCAGTTCTTTTGCCTGGCGGTATTTCTCCTTGGCTGGTGCCGGACCGCTGAGCACGGCAAGCTTCCTGGCACCTATCATATATGCCTCATCGATGCCAGCTTTAATTATGGAGATGGCGGCCTCCCGCTGCTGTGGTATCAGACTGTTGAGGTCAAGTTTGTTATTCAGAAGCAGCGGCTGGCCAACATAACCGATAAGGAGGTGGCTTGCCCCGAGTATCTGCGTTACCTCATCCCGAATCTCCTCTGGAATTGAGGTAATCTCGATAGCGCTGAAGAAGGCGTCCTCGGCAATCTTTCTGATGGACTCAACCGTATCCATCTCCGGATAGGCCATCAGCTGTACGATGCCGACCTTCATATAAGAATGCAGGTTTTCTCTCATGGCTATAACTCCTTTCGGAAATTCGCTGGAATGAAGTGCGGGTTGGTGCTTGGGTAAACTGTGACCGGGGGCGCTATTGCGGCGGGCTTTCTGAAAGTACGGCTATTCGGTTCAATTTTTCTTTTAAGGGTATCAAAGTTGACTGAAATACCATTTTCCGATTTCTGTACGGTGGCCTCGGTTTCTGGTATTCTGCTCATACGTTACCTCTGTGTAACTGCAGCAATGGGGGCGCTCACCTCAAATATAACATAGCACCTATATGGCGTCAAGGAAAACGCTCACTCTTCCAGCAGGGGGAGGATGAGGGGTCCTTCCGGAATGACGATGATTTCCGCATCATCTCCCAGAACGGAAAAAGCCCTCTCCATGCCTTCCTCAACGGTGCGGACCGGCGTTATCATCATATCGCGGACGGTGCCGTCATCCAGATTTGAGACCAGATAAATATCCTGTTTCAGCTGGGTGCGGGCCAGTATCTGGTTTTCCCACTGCACACCGATGGGCTCTTCCCGTTTTATCTTCCGGAGCACCTCTTTGGGAGAACCGACCGAGCGGTGCAGCTCCAGGAATGCCTCTGGCCCGATGCCGGCGCGGCATGATGAGACCGTGATTATTATGCCACCATCGCGGGTGACCTGTGAGGCGGTGTCAATGCCCTTGCAGGTCTGGTACAGGTCCAGGTCAAGTGGTGCCCCGCTGTTGGTGGTTATGGTGATGTCTGCTCTCCGGGACACTTTAACGCCGGCGATTTCCTTCTCTATCTGGCAGCCTTTCTCATGGGCCCGGAAGGGGTGGCCGGCCACAACGTGGGTGATTTCATTTCGCTTATTGAGCAGCACATTGACGATGAAATTGAGCTTGGCCATCTGTGCCTGCTCTATCATATCTTCGTGGATAGGGTTGCCCTGCAGAATACCGGCCCGGACCTTTGGGTGCTCTATCATCTGGTAGCCATGGTTATGGTAGGCAGAGCGGACGCTGAACACCCCCGGAGCGATGCTTTTCCGTCCCCCGGAAAAGCCGGCAAAGAAATGTGGCTCGATAAAGCCGGTGCTGATGCGGAAATCGGCTTCAATGACGCGGCGGTTGATGTCTACCGGTGTTCCCCGTGAGGTGGTGCCAATGTAGACGGTATCGTTCACATCGTGGTTAACGACCTTATAGCTGGCCACGATGTCTTTGCCCAGTTTTCGGGAGAGCTCAGGCTCATTCAGCGGCGGGTGCAGGCCGAGGGCGACGATAATGGTGATGTTTTCCCGCGGCACTTTGCTTTCCAGCTCGGCGAGCAGCGGCGGCAGGATGCGGTCATCAGGGCAGGGCCTGGTATTATCGGTGGCCAGGACCACCACCTTAGCGTTGGGTTTAATCAGGTCGCGCAGCGGCGGTGAATCTATCGGCGAGCGCAGGCTCTGAATGATGGCTTCTCTTTCATCAACCAGACCCCTGGCGTCCTGCCTGGTGAGAATGCAGACAATGTTCTTGGCCGGTATCCGCGCCTTTAGCGAACATTCCCCGCAGGGTAATTCAATCTCGGTCAGTTCCATTCTTGGCATTGTGCTCCCTTGCCCAGAGTGGGGAAGAGACAGCGATTATTTCAGCAATTGAATCAGGGTTTTTTACCGGCGGTTTTAACCAGAAGCTTGGCGGCGCGAGCCGGATTGAAGATGCCGCTCACCACCACCGAAAGCCCCAGGTCTGCCTCTTTGAGGTCTTTCAGCGCTCCGGTTACTGCCTGCGGGTTGTCAAATACGGCATGGGTATCGCCACGGGTGTCCGCGATGATTTCCTCAGGCCGGTACTCATACAGGCTGCCCTTGGTCTCACAGCCAATGTTCACCGGGTTATGACGCAGGCAGATACGTAAAAACTCCTGCAATTTCGGGATGTAGTCCGTATCATTGACGCCGATGGCTTTAAGCATCAGGATAACGTAGTCCCCGCTCAGGCTCTCCGCCGTCCCACGACGGTGCAGCGTGTGTGTCATCGGTTCGCTCCTTGAATGCAGACGGACTTCTCGAAACTATTTACTGGTTACGAGCGCCGGCGGCTATTTCTTGGCCATGGCCGCCAGCAACTTGGCCGCCCGAACCGGATTAAAGATGCCGCAGGCACACTGTGGTGTCAGGACTTTGGCTGCTTCATCCGGAGTCTTCCGCCCCGCTTTGATATCGTCTACCATGGACTTAATCAGGTTGGCGGAGATCATGGCGTGCCCGCACATCGTATGGACTTCGAGAATGTCATTACTGGGCAGTTTTTCGGTCTTGCCCCAGATGCCGAGCGAGAAATTGGCGGTGTGATGTTTCAGTCCGGCCTTCGCCAGGCATTCGTCAACCTTCTCGTAAATGCCACTTATCACCACGGACATCCCCAGCCCTGCCTTTTCCAGGTCTTTGAGCACGTCAACCACCTGGTCCTGCTTGACAAAGACGGCGTGGACGATGCCGTGAGCAGACTTAACCACCTCTTCCTTGGAGTGGCTGTACATGTTGCCCGTGGAGATGGCACCGATGTTGACCGGGTCATGGCGCAGGGCGATGCGCAGGAACTCCGCCAATTTGGGTTCATGGTTCTTATCGTTGAAGCCAATGGCCGTCAGGCAGACCAGTACATAGTCTTGACTCAAGCTCTCCGCAGTACCACGTCGATGTAAACTATGTGTCATTCATCTCCTCCTGATTTAAACATTGGCCAGAGGCCGGCCCAGGCCAACATTCTGTTTGCCGTTGATGTAATGGGGGATTCCCATCTCGTCGAGCAGCTTGAGCAGAGGGTAGGAGCCATCGGGTTCAGCGCGGTTGATGACCTCAACGCTGAAGACAGTATCCACTTTCTTGGCTACCTCTTTCAGGGCAGTGATGATTTCCTTGAACTTCCCGATGGGGAACATGCACTCGATGATGGCGGAGAGCACCTTTTCCTTAAGCACCTCTTGCTTGAGCTTGCCGGTCTTTTTATCTTCCATCAGGAAGGTAACCGGGTTCTTGGGCTCAAACTCCGCGCCGTGCTTGGCCAGCACCTGGGACACCTTGTCCAGGTCATAGAAGCGGGTGCCGATGCCCGGTCGGCCAAACTCGCAGCCCAGGCCGACCCAGCCGCGCTTGAAGCGGCCGGTGACATCGTTGGTCTTCATCTCCTCCGTGCCGCGGCCGGCAATCCTCGTCTCCTTGTGCTCGGTCCTGGGGTCGGAGAAGGTGTTGCGCAGGGAGCGCGGCCAGGGTGCCGGCTCGAAGACGAAGGCGTCAACGGGGCAGACCTTTGACCTGAGGCAGACGGAGCAGTCCACGCACTCCTCCTCATCGATGACGGCCACATCATTCTTCATGCTGATAACCCCCATCGGGCAGTAGGGCAGACAGGCCTCACAGGCGATGCACAGTTCCGGGTCAATTTTCATTCTGCACTTTTCTCCTTCAATAATTTATTTTGCCAGGTCTTCAATGCCCAGCTCTTTCAAGGTCTTGGGCAGTGGCATTCCGGTTTTTCTATCCCAGCCCATCAACTGGTAGTACTGGTCCATCATCTTTTCCCAGTGAGGGGCAATGGGCTTATCTTTGTTCGGGCCGTCCACAGACTGTGAGCAGTACCTTGGTGATGGCTTCTCCTTGCCCGGCGTCAGCCCGCACTTGAGGTTGTAGATGCGCAGCAGGTTGACGATGCGCCGGCCAATCTTCATTACCTCTTCCAGGCTGATGTTCCAGCCCGTAGCGGCATTGATGGCCTCGACCTGGGTCTCGGTATCGTTGAAGCTGGTGAACCAGCACTGGACAAGGCAGTCGCTGATGGTCATTGAGCCAGTGGAGTTAACCTCGGCCTGGACGACATGGTCCGGGTTGAAAATGTCCATGGGATTGGGCATCTTCCACAGGGCTTTGTTCACCACCAGCATCTGGGTCTGAATCGTGCCGGTGTCGGAAATCGCGGTGTCAAGCATTTCCACCCAGCGTCCCCGGTGGTCATGGCCTCTCGGCGAATTGCCTTTGCCGGTGAAGATAGCCCATTTTACCGCCTCACCGCCCAGCTTCTCGGCGGCACTTTTCACGCCTTCGGCCAGGGTATTGCCGTAGCCGCGGCGCCTGGCTATGTTTTCCAGCAGGGCGCGGGTTGCCTCAACGTTACCCCAGGTCATTTCCAGACCGTCGAGGTCTTTCTTCTTCAGCGCGCCTTTTTCGTAGCACTCCATTACCCAGCCCACGACCCAGCTGGCCTCATTGCAGTCCATGCCAAGGCGGTCGCATACGTTGCTGAGCATGACAGCAGCGCCGGGGTCTTTCTGCCCAATTTGTGGTCCCCAGGCGGCCCACTGCTCATACTCCGGCTCCTTGCCGAAGAAATCTTTATACGGGCCCTCGGTGACGGTCATGAGCTCGTAGTGATGGGAAGCGCAGCCATAGCACGGGTAGGTCTGGCTCTGGAAGAGCGGGCGCACCCGCTGGCCATCAAAGAGGTCTTTTTCCGGGAAGACGTTGGTCAGGTAATTCTTGACCGGCAGCCAGCCGGCAGCTTCCGCGCCCGGCACCACCCGGCTGGTCCCCCAGTTGAAAACGCCACCGCCACCAAAGCTTTTAGCACCTTCAGTGGTCTTCTTGGCCAGCTCGCCGATTTTCGGTGCGTCAACGAACTGAAGTTTGTTGGGGGCACGCTGGGCGGCAAATGCCTTGAGCTTTTTCGAGCCGAGCACAGCACCGACGCCGTTGTGGGCGGCGGAATGCCCCCGGTCTCCGAATAGGCCGGCAAACCGCACCATCTTCTCACCCGCCGGGCCGATGCTGAAGACGCTCATTCCCCGTTCTTTATAGCCCAGTTCTGCCTTGATGGCGTCTTCTGTTTCCCAGGTATCCTTGCCCACTAATTTGCTGGCATCCCTGAGCTCGGCGCCACCTTCATGCAGGTAGAGGTATTTCCAGGTGGGGGAAGCGCCCTGAACGACGATGGCGTCATAGCCGCACCACTTCAGGTAGGCACCGAAATTCCCGTTGGCCTGTGTTGAAGTAGCGCCGTTGGTCATGGCACCTTTAGTGGTTATGGAGATGGTGGCGCAGCCGGGAATTCGGCTGCCCCCGAGAACGCCTGAGCCGAGGAAGAAAATGTTCTTCGGGTCAGACCAGTTAAGCTTGGGGTCCACCAGTTCCATCAGATACTTGGTGCCAAGCCCGGTACCACCGAGATATTTGCGGAGCGTGGCCTCGTCCAGAGCTTCGTCCCACAGTTTACCCTGAGTCAGGTTGACTCTCAGCACTTTGCCCGTAGAACCATACATGCTTTAAACTCCTCCTTTCATCCCCCATAAAAGCCTGGGGTTAGTTTTACATTGTCTCCTTCTTTAAGCTCAGTATTGAGGGCATGAAGCGAAGATAAAAAGGTGCCGTTATAAATCACGGCACAGTAGTCAAGCAAATTTTGTTTGGCATCGATAAAGGCTTTCTGCCTGAACTTGGGATATTTCCTGGCCAGCTGTTGCAGCAAATCCATTATTGACGAACCCCGGGCAACTTCCTGGTCGAAAATCAGCTTGTCCCAGCCTTCATGGCCGAAGTCCTCCTTAAGCCAGGCCATAACCTCAATGCTGACCTTTATTTTTGTCCTTGCTTTAACCCCGGTTCCAGACACACCCGCTTCCATACCGGTCCCAGTTTCCTGTTTGGTCGATATGCGGAATGTAAGTTAAATGTTATGATTGTCCCCGTGCCATCTGTAGATATTCGCGCCCTGACTTCACCAGCATCGTTACGGCATTGTAAGTGATGAACTTGAAGCCCTGTTCCTGGCGCAGTTTCAGCGTTTCCGCATCATAGGCGATAGTGCCGGTCGCCCTGCCGGCAGCGTGAATCTCCTTGACGAGTTTGGCAATCATTTTATGCACTTCAGGGTGGTTCTGCTGACCGGTGTAACCCATGGCTGCGGACAGGTCGTTCGGGCCGATGAAGACAATGTCGACGCCGGGAACGGTCAGTATCTCTTTGAGGTTTTCCACCGCCTCCATGGTCTCTATCTGCACGATGACCAGGTTCTGGCGGTTTGCTTCCTCTACGTACTTGGCTGTCGGCCCCCACATTCCCCAGTTGTTAGCCCTGACCCCGGCCAGACCTCTCCGGCCCACCGGCCGGTACCTGACCGAACGCACCACATTTTCCACGTCCGCCTTGGTATTGAGCAGCGGCAGCTGAACGCCCAGTGCCCCCATGTCAAGGTAGCGCAGAATGTTCTGCTGGATGTTCATGGCAATGCGAACCAGTGGTGTGATATTGACCACATCGGCGGCCCGTATCATCTGCTCACAGGTCTCCAGACCCATGGGGCCATGCTCGGCATCTATTAGGGCGAAATCAAAGCCAAGATGACCGATGACTTCGACAATGGCGGGGGAGGGGATATTGATGAAGACACCGTAGGCGGTTTCGCCGGCCAGGATTTTCTCCTTGGTCAGGTTCTTTCTCATGCTTCTTTCTTACCCTTCTTTCCAAAACCTAAACTGCTGGTATGTTAGCACAGGCCTATTTTATTTGTCAAAAATAGGGTCGCTTTATTTTAAAGTGCCGTGGTTAAAAAGGGAAGGTCAATCGTGCTATAATCGGGGTTATGAAAAGAGGGCTTATGGACATCCTGGTCTGTCCGGTGTGCAAGGGGGAACTGCAATTAACGGTGGCTGAAGAAAACGAAGAGGAAATTGTCAGCGGCAAACTGAACTGTGGCAAATGCAGGGTGGACTACCCGATTGTGGATACCATCCCCAACCTGCTGCCGCCAGACCAGCGCGATTAGTCAGGCCGGTAGGTGGCACCGCTCTGGGGAGATTCCCAGACCTCAACGCTGGAGACAGAGACCGGTGTCCCGGCCAGCTTTTCCCCGAGTTCACGGTAGATTATCGTGGCCAGGTGCTCGGAGGAGGGGTTTATTTCGTCAAATGGTGGCACGTCATTGAGGCAGGTGTGGTCAAATTTGCCTAGGACGTCATTCAGGTGTTTTTTCAGCTCGGTGAAGTCGTAGGCTATGCCGGCGTCATCGAGCTTATCAGCATTTACCTTGGCCACCACGCGAAAACGATGTCCGTGCAGCGCCTCGCACTTTCCACGGTAACCGCGCAGGAAGTGGGCGGCATCAAAATGGCTTTCGACGGCTATTTCATACATGTCTGAACCTGTCTATTACAGCTTGAGGACTCCCTGTTTTTCAGTAACGCTCTGGAGCAGTTCTTTTACCGTCTTGCCCGCTACCGGGTGAACGAGGTCAGAAGCAATTTCATCCAGGGGGATGAGGACAAAAGCTCTTTCCGTCATTTTGGGGTGAGGGATTACCAGCTCCGGCGTCTTAATGACCTGGTCGCCATAGAGAAGGATATCGATGTCTATGGTTCGTGGTGCACCCGATTTACCGACCCGGCCCAGCTTGAGCTCAATCCCCTTGGCCAGCGCCAGCAGTCCGGCTGGTTCCAGGTGGGTGAATGCCTGGCACACCAGGTTGAGGAATCGGGGCTGGCTGCTGTCACCCAGTGGTTCGGTATCGTAAATAGATGAGATTTTGCCCATGCGCAGACGCTGAGATAAAAATTCCAGCGCCCTATCCAGGTTGGCCTGACGGTCTCCCAGGTTTGAGCCCAGGCCAAGATATACGGTTACTGCTTCAGTCACGTTATGTCCTCCTTCTGATTATAGCGTCGCTCATCCGACAGACACGGACCATCGGCTTCACGTCATGGACTCGGACGATGTCGGCGCCGTTGGCAATGCCGATGGCCAATGTGGCGGCGGTTCCCTCAAGGCGCTGGTCAGCGGGCAGGTCCAGCACCAGACCAATCATTGACTTGCGTGAGCTGCCCAGGAGAATCGGCTTGCCCAGTGTCCTGAGTTCACCCAGCCGGCGAATGATTTCCAGATTCTGTTCCAGGCTCTTGCCGAAGCCGATTCCGGGGTCAACGATGATATTGTGTGCTGGCACCCCGGTCTCGGTGGCCTGCTGGATAGCCCTCTTCAGGTCGGCAATTATGGTGGGCATGATGTCAGCCGCCGGCGCTTCACGCTGGTTGCTCATCAGGATTATGGGCACATTGTGTTCGGCGGCCAGCCGTGCCAGCCTGGGGTCGCGCTGCAATGCCCAGATATCGTTAATCATTGAGGCGCCAGCCTTAAGTGCCCGGCTGGCCACGCTATACTTATAGGTATCAATGCTGATGGGCACCGTTATTTCACCGGCCAGCCTTTCTATGGCGGGAATTACCAGCCGCAGTTCCTCATCAATGTCATCTACAGTCTGTGGCTTGGTTCCGGGGCGGGTGGACTCCCCGCCAACGTCAATGATGTCGGCCCCTGCCTGCACCATGCGCCGTGCCTGTGCCAGAGTCGCCTCGATATCACTGCCGAGGCCGTCCCCGGAGAACGAGTCTGGACTCAGGTTACAGATGCCCATGACATAGGTGCGCTCACCCCAGCGGAACTCGTCCTGGCCGATGCGTGTCGCACTTAGGACTGAACTTCTTGATTTCAAATCGCTTCTCTGGCCGCTGATTAAAAAATAGAATTTGACTATTATTCTAGCATCTTCTCGGCACTTCGCAAAGTATTTACCATATGGTATTATTTTATTGTGGTCGGAGGTGACGCAGCATGAAAGAGGAAATGGAGAAGCTGGCCAAACTGGAGGCGGAAATCAAGGCCGGTGGCGGCGAAAAGCGCGTCCAGCAGCAGCATGCCTCCGGCAAACTGACGGCGCGGGAACGACTTGACCTTCTTTTCGATAAAGGCACCTTCCACGAGCTAGACTTATTTGTGAAACACCGCTGCACTGACTTCGGCATGGATAAGCAGTCCATACCGGCCGATGGCGTGGTTACCGGGTACGGCCTGATTGACGGGCGTACCGTTTGTGCCTATGCTCAGGACTTCACCAGCCGGGGCGGCACACTCGGTGAGATGCATGCCAGGAAGATATGCCGGGTAATGGACCTGGCGATGAAGATGAAGTGCCCCATGATTAGCCTGATTGACAGCGGTGGGGCGCGCATTCAGGAGGGCGTCAACGCTCTGGATGGCTACGGCAACATTTTCTTCCGCAACGCCTGCGCTTCCGGCGTCATCCCGCAGATATCGGCCGTTATGGGGCCGGCGGCGGGAGGGGCAGTCTACTCGCCGGCGATGACCGACTTCGTCTTCATGGTGAAGAAGACGAGCTATATGTATATCACCGGCCCCCAGGTGGTCAAGACCGCTACCAGCGAGGAGATAAGTGATGAGGAGCTGGGTGGGGCCATGACCCACAATGCGAAAAGTGGCGTGGCGCATTTTGCCTGCGATAATGACCGGCAGTGCCTTGAGCAGATGAAACGGTTGCTCAGCTACCTGCCATCGAACTGTGAAGAGAAGCCAGTTGACATAACGACTAAAGATAAACCAGACCGGGCGGACCCGGCGCTTGATGATATCATACCGCCGGAAGCGAGCAAGGTTTATGATATGAAGGCGGTCATCCGTGCCATTGTGGATGATGGCGAGTTCTGTGAGCCTTCCCGGCATTATGCCCTGAATATTATCACCAGCTTTGCCCGTCTGAATGGTCATGTTACCGGCATCATTGCCAACCAGCCGAGCTGTCTGGCGGGATGCCTGGACATCAATGCCTCGGACAAGGCGACCCGCTTTATCCGCTTCTGTGATGCCTTCAATATTCCATTGTTGACCATTGTTGATGTCCCGGGGTATCTGCCCGGGAGCCATCAGGAGTGGGGAGGCATCATCCGGCACGGTGCCAAGATGCTGTGGAGTTACTCCGAGGCCACCGTTCCCAAGATAACCCTGATTATGCGGAAGGCGTACGGCGGGTCATATCTGGCTATGTGTGCCCAGAGCCTTGGTGCTGACTATACGCTGGCCTGGCCCAAGGCGGAAATCGCGGTGATGGGGGCAGAGGGTGCCGCGGCCATTATCCACCGGCAGGAAATCAAGGAAGCCGCTGACCCCGCCGCCAAGGAGAAAGAAAAGATAGAGGAATACCGCCAGCACTTCTATAACCCGTTTGTTGCGGCCAGCATGGGCTATATCAATGCCGTTATCCGACCACGTGATACTCGCCTCGAGATAATCGCGGCATTTGAAGCACTGCGCAGTAAGAAGGAGACCCGCCCGCCCCGAAAACACGGCAATATACCAATGTAGCTTGGCTACCTTAACACCGAAGGCATCAATGATGGGGATGAGCGGGAAGGGAGTGAGGCTGATAACCACGAAAATCAGGGAAATAAAGGCTAAAGATATCGCCGATACAGTTGCTCAGCTCTGCCAGCGGGCCAATCTTGAGCTTGATGAGGACGTCCTGGCGGCACTGAAGCAGGCGCAGCCGCGTGAGGAGTCACCTCTGGGCAAAGAGATACTGCACCAGCTCGTGGAAAATGCCCGCATTGCTGAGGATAAAAATCTGCCTCTGTGTCAGGACTGTGGCAGCGCCGTGATTTTCCTTGAGGTGGGACAGGACGTGCACGTGGTCGGTGGGGAGCTTGAGGTGGCGGTGGGGGAAGGTGTCAGACAGGGCTACACGCAGGGGTACCTGCGCAAGTCCATGGTCAGCCAGCCGTTTTCCAAGAGAAAAAACACCGGGGACAATACCCCGCCGATAATTCATACCGAGATTGTGCCCGGGGACCACATCAGGATTGTCTGCCTGCCCAAGGGAGCCGGCTCCGAGAATATGAGCCGTCTGGCCATGCTGCGGCCGGGCGATGGTCGGGAGGGCATTATTGATTTCGTCGTCAGGGCAGTCGATGAGGCCGGGGCCAGCCCCTGCCCGCCGTTGATTATTGGGCTGGGCATTGGTGCCACCTCGGAAGGGGCCATGCTGCTGGCCAAGAAGGCGCTGTTACGCCCCATCGGCCAGCCCAATACCGACCCGGAAATTGCCGCGCTGGAGAACGAACTTCTATCCCGCATCAATGACCTGGGGCTCGGGCCCATGGGTGTGGGCGGCAGCACGACGGCACTGGCGGTACATGCCGAGGCCAGGCCAACACATATTGCCTGCCTCCCGGTCGCCATAAACTTTCAATGTCACTGCTCACGGCACAAGGAGGCCAGACTGTAAATGGAAGCAGTGCCTATAACCATGCCTCTAGACCCTAAAACGATTAAAGAACTGACTGCGGGCACATCGGTGCTGATTTCCGGGACGCTCTACACGGCGCGTGACGCTGCCCACAAAAGACTCGTAGAGGCGTTAAAAAATCGAGAAGGGCTTCCCTTTGTCTTGAAGGGGCAGACCATCTATTACACCGGGCCTTCGCCGGCGAGGCCGGGCCGCATCATTGGTTCCGCGGGCCCCACCACCAGCGGTCGCATGGACATCTATACGCCCCGCCTGCTGGCGGCCGGTATGAAGGCGATGATTGGCAAAGGCGGCCGCTCCGTGGAAGTCAGGGAAGCGCTGCAGAAATACCGGGCGATTTACTTCATTGCCACCGGCGGGGCCGGTGCCCTGCTCGCCCAGTCGATTAAGAAGGCAGAGGTCGTGGCCTATGATGACCTTGGCCCGGAGGCAATCAGGAGGTTAACCGTGGAGGATTTCCCGGCCATTGTCGCCGATGATATTTATGGGAATGACCTGTTTGAGCAGGGCAAAGCCAGATACCGGAAGGAGAAGGGTTAGCCCAATGGAATGTATTTTCTGCCGGATTGTGGCCGGCGAGCTTCCCAGCGATACGCTGTACCAGGATGATGAGGTGATGGCCTTCCGGGATATCAACCCTCTGGCACCAACCCATGTGCTGATAATACCAAAGCGGCACATCGCTTCTCTGGCTGATTTAAGTGACGACGAAACACGGATTATCGGACACATGGCCAGGGTGGCCAATAAGCTTGCCCGACAGGAAGGTGTGGCCAGGAAGGGCTACCGGCTTGTGGTCAGCAGTGGCAAGGATGGAGGGCAGGTGGTTCCCCACCTCCACATGCACCTTCTGGCCGGGAAAAGGCTATCGGACCGGCTGTGCTAGCCAGCCTTTTTCTTTGCCTTTCGGTATTCCAGGTAGGTAAGTAATCCGGCAATGCTCTTGGCATCGCAGATGCGTCCGGAGGCTATCAGGTCGGGTATTTTCTCAAGTGGCACCCGGACAATGTTGATTTCCTCGGTATCTTCGGCGATTAACTGGCTCGGCACCAGTTCCGTGGCCAGGTAAAGGTAAAGGTACTCGCTGCAGTAGCCCGGTGCCGAATAGAAGCCACCCAGCCTCTGCACCTTTCGGGGCAGGTAGCCGATTTCTTCCCGCAGCTCGCGGCTGACCGCCTCTTCCGGGCCTTCACCGGGGTCAATGCCGCCTGCCGGAATCTCCAGCAGCTCATTCTCCACCGCCTTGCGGAACTGTTTCACCAGCAGCACATTATTATTCTCGTCAATGACGACGACGGCAATGCAGTCGCTGTGCTCCACGATTTCTCTGGTTGTCTGCCGGCCGTTGCTCATCTGGACAGAATCCACCCTGAGCTTTACCGCCCGGCCATCGTAAATCAACTGGCTGGAAAGCGTCTCTTCCACTGAAAGGCAACCTCTCATTTAAAAATGACGGACCAGGGCTACCTCACCGCAGTCGGGGAATTTGGGGCACCGGAAGCACTCGGTCCAGACCTTGCGCGGCAGCTCCATCTTGTCGATGCGGCTGAGGCCGAACTTTTCAAAGAAGGCGGGCTGATAGGTCAGGCAAAAAACGGTGGGGATGCCCAGCGACCCCGCTTCCTTCAGGCAGGCTTCAACGAGCCTGGTACCAATGCCCTGCCTCTGGTATTCTTTGGCCACGGCGACGGACTTGATTTCCGACAGGTCCGACCATATGATGTGCAGTGCCGCACAGGCAAGCACACGCTCGTCCTGGCGGTAAACGAAATAGTCCCGAATGTTTTCGTATATCTCACTCAGCGGACGGGGCAGCATCTCGTCTCTGCTGGCAAAGTGGTTTATCAGTTGATGGATTTGGGGTACGTCCTGGATTTTGGCTTTTTCTATTGTGCTCAATTTACCGTTTTCCTTTCAGTTTTTGTTCCAGCGAGCGGTAGAAGGCGTCTTCGGGCTGGATGCGCAGAAACCGTATCCGGTATGGACTTTGTTTTACCGTGATGGCCGCCCCATCAGGAAGAGGTGTATTGATGTGTCCATCAATGCTGAGTGTTGCCGGCGGTGCTGCTGTGACCACTAACTGAACCGATGTTTCTGCCGGCAGTACCAGTGCATAGGCTGGACTGAGGTGGGGCGTAATTGGTACCAGTAGATAATCCTTGGCTTGCGGGTACAGAATGGGCCCCCCGGCGGCCAGTGAGTAACCGGTGCTGCCTGTGGCCGTCGCCACAATCACTCCGTCCGCTTTATAGTCGGCAAGGTGATTCCCGTCGATGCTGATGGCCACGCGAACCAGGCGGGCAATGGCGCCCCTCGCCACCACCACGTCATTCAGGGCATGATAGGTGCTGGTCTTCTGACCAGAGGCGGAAAGCTCGGCCTGAAGCATAGTCCTTTCATCAATCCATCCCTCCCCGGAAACCAGGGAGAGCAATTTGTCTGAAGCCTCATCGGCGCCAAGTTCGGTCATGAACCCCAGTTTGCCCAGATTTATGCCGATTATCGGAATCATGCGCGGGACTACGGCCTGCGCCGAGCGCAGAATGGTGCCGTCGCCGCCAACGCTTAAAATAACGTCGGTATCGTTCAGCCGTGCCCTGGTGGCTTCACTTTCCCAGGCGGAGCCGAGCCAGGCAGTGATGCCGTGAGAAGCGAGGAAATCCTGCAACTGCTTCGCCTTGGTCTGGGTGGCTTCAATTAAAGGGTGATAGAAAATACCAACGTTTTTCACCGGTTGACCTGCTATGCTTGTTAAAACCAACGACCACGGGAAGGGAACAAGGGAAGTGTAGCAAGTATCGCCTTCGGGTGTCAAGGTAGAGAACATGCGGGTATACATGATATAATGTTTGTTCAAGTTCGGGAGCAAGCCATGACCGGGCCAAGACGGAAAGCGAGAGCTATTGCCCTGCAGGCAATGTATGAAATCGATACCACGCGACATGAGGCGGAGGAGGTACTGGGCCGACTTCTGGCTGAGGGAGACCTGTCCGAAGATAATAATGCCTTTGTTCGCCAGCTGGTGGGCCAGGCGGTGCAGCACCGGGAGGAGATTGACCGTAAAATTCAGCGGTTTGCGCCGGCCTGGCCCGTAAGGCAGCTCTCGGTCATTGACCGGAACATCCTCCGACTTGCAATCTCTGAAATTTTGTTTGATAATAGAGTAACAATTAAGGTAGCCATCAATGAAGCCGTGGAACTGGCTAAAAAGTTCGGTGGCGAAAGTTCATCAAAGTTTGTCAATGGCGTGCTGGGTTCAGTCAGTGCGCTTGCCGAAAGATGATAGGTTTCCGGAAAGGGGGTAAAACGTGCCGACCATTTATGAACGGATAAAACCCATAGTTGTGGAACAACTTGGTGTCGAAGAAGCAAACGTAAAACCTACTGCGAGCTTTGTGGAAGACCTGGGAGCCGATTCTCTTGACCTGGTAGAACTGATAATGTCACTGGAAGAGGAATTCAGCACTCCGGCGAAGAAGGTTGAGATACCGGATGAGGATGCGGAAAAGATAGTCACCATTCAGGACGCGGTTGATTACATTAAGGACCTGGGAATAGAAGACAGTTAAGTTTTAATTCGCGTTTTAAATAATATAAGCTCGGCACGAACCCGTGCCGAGCTATTAATATAACTATTTCAGCCGTGGAGCCGGCTGGTCTAGCTCCCTTTGCTGGCATCCTCCACGGCGAAGTCCAGCCCCAGTTCGAGCAGCTTTTTCTTGGTCGGGTTGCCGGTCTTCAGGTCCCAGCCCCGATAGGCGTAGTAATCGTCCTTCAATCGCTCAAGGGTCTCCTTGGGGATGTAGCTTCCCTTCATCGGTCCTTCCGGTATCGGCTCTTCCATGAAGCGGGCGGGCAGCTGGTCATCTCTGCGGGTGAACCCCTCTCTGGCGGTAAAGCAGCGGATCATGTTCCACTCCCTTTCCGCAATCTTCCTGGCCCCTGTGTAGTCAAGCTCCCATCCCGTAACCGCATTCAGGGCATTTATCATGCTAGCGCTGATTTTAAGCGGTCCCCAGATTGGCTCGGCCAGGTGGCATACCAGCATGGAGTCGCCAAGTATCAGCCAGTGATTGACTTCCGCTGCCAGCGCCCCTTTCCCCTCAAGTGTCCTGCGGTCGACCAGTCCGCTCCTCTCGGCAGTGGGTCGGATGTCATGGTGGCTGCCGCCTCTTGGCCCGGTGGCATAGCCGACGGCGGCGGCAGGGAAGGGACGACAGGTATGGCCCGGCCACTCCAGCCCCTTGTTCTGGATGGCAAAGCGGCTGGTATCCTTGCCCACGATTTTCGATGCTTCCCTTGTTCCCTTGGCCAGCAGCGCTCCCAGCCCTTCCCTTTTGCCGATTTTTTCAATCATCTGGAGCATGCCATCGGCATTTCCGAACCGTAAGTCAATGCCACCGGTGTCTTTTTTGTTGAAAATCCCTTTCTCGTAGCACTCCATAGCCCAGCCAATGCTCACTCCGGTCGAGATGAGGTCGATTCCATAATGGTCGCAGAGCTCGTCTGCCTTGCAGAGCACCTCGATGTTGTCCACCTCACAGATGCTGCCAAAGGCGTAAATCGTCTCATAGTCAGCACCGTTGATGATTGATTTATACGGACCCTTTGGCACCACGCTGTACTTGGTGCAGTTAATGGAACAGGCGAAACAGGCGCGGTCGCCCTTGACCACCTGCTTCCTCATCGCCTCGCCGGTGATATTTTTCATCCCCTTAAAAGTCTCGGTCTGCCAGTTTCTGGTAGGCAGGGTGCCGCCTTCATTCATGGCGGCCACATTGCGTGGTGTGCCGTACCCGGAGAGGCCCTGTACCGCCGGGGTGGTGGCAAAGAGCTCATTGATTCTGACGGCAGTGTTGTAGACCCTGAGCATATTGGGCACGGTAATGCCTCCGGTGCCTCTGACGGCGATGGCCTTGAGGTTTTTCGAGCCCATCACCGACCCCAGCCCGCCGCGGCCGGCCGCCCGGATGTCGCAGAGAATCATGGCGTAGGGTGCCTTCTCCTCACCGGCCAGCCCGATGGTGGCGATGTGAATTTCCTCATCGCCAATCTCACTGCGCAGGATTTCCTCGGCCGTGAACGGGTCTTTACCCCAGAGGTGGCGGGCATCTCTGATTTCAACCCGGTCATCGTCAATCCAGATATAGGAGGGCTTGTCTGCCCGGCCTTCAATTATCAGGCCATCGTAGCCGGCGAACTTGAGCTCAGGCCCCAGAAAGCCGCCGAAGATGCTGTGGTAAAACGATTTGGTGTACGGTGACTTGGCGCAGAAAGAGGAGCGTGAAGCCGCCGGAATCATCGTGCCATTAACCGGGCCGGTCATCATGACCAGCTTATTCTCCGGCCCCAGAGGGTCGATTTTGGGCGGGAGCTCTTCGTAGAGGATTCTGGCCGATAGTCCGACGCCACCAACGAAATCCCTGGCCCAGTCTTCACTGAGGTCTTCCTTGGCAATGCGTTTCTTACTGAGATTGACCCTGAGTAGCTGTCCGATATATCCGCCGTAGGGAAAGCCTTTCGCCATGATTAACCTCCTCCTATGGGAAAGATGATGGCGATTTCATCGCCGTCTTTGATTTTATGGTCCATATCAGACGTGGACCTGATGATGGACTCGTTTAATTTGATGAGGAAGTGGGCCATTTCACCGGTATTCGGGTCCCAGATTTTCTCCTTGAAAGGCCGGCCGTACCGGTGCACCAGTTCCTGGAAGAGCCCGCCTACCGTTTCCGGTTTGTTGACGTCGATTTCAATTATCTCCGCCCCGAGCACGTCCCGGATTACGGAGAAGCTTTTTACCTTCACTCTGGCCACTTCTAACCGCCTACCTGCTCACCGATTTCAGCCATTCTCCGGCCATTTTCTTGGCTTCCGAGACCCTGGGTCGCTCCGGCTTGGCTTCCATTTGCTTCCACTCGATTGCCTTGGGCAAGCAGAACTGGATGCAGGCCGGATTGCCGAAACAGTAATCGCAGCTATCGAGGATTATCGGCACGGGAATCTCCGGAATGCCGACCAGGCATACTTTGATTCTTGAATCTCTGGGTCGGAATATGCCCGTTTTCACTGCAGAGCAGGCCAGCTCACACAGCTTGCAGCCGGTACATTTGTCCATATGTACTTCAATGTGCTTTTCCAAGACTGGGCCTCCTCAGTTGATTATTCTTTAGGCTCTTTCCGGAGGGTCAGCAGGGCATCCTCCTTAGCCAGTTCAATGTGCTCACGCATTGTTTTCTCACACAGTTCCGGGTCTTTTAAATGCAGGGCCAGCAGTATCTTCTGGTGGCCATCAAGCGTTCTCTGCGCACCTTCAATGGATTGCAGGGTTACTTTGCGGTGCCGCAGCACCTGTTTTCTCATATCAACAATCAGTCGATAAAGGCGTATCTTATCCGAAACGAGCTCATGAAGATGGTCGTGGAAGTTGGTGTTCCATTTGAAGACATCACCCATCCGGCGTGCTTCCAGCGCCGCCTGCGCCTTATCAATGAATGTGCCCAGCTGATGAAGGCTCTCTTTGGTGATTCTTTCCGAGATGATTCTGAGGGCGTATCCTTCCAGAATGGCGCGGAGTTCAAAGAGCTCTGCCATTTCCTCCCTTGAATCTCCGGAGACAATGAAGCCCCTGGTCTCCAGAGGGCGAATCAGGCCTTCCGACTCGAGCTTATAGAGTGCCTCTCGCACCGGAGTGCGGCTTACCCCCAGCGTTTCCGCCAGGTGCTCTTCGGTCAGCCTTTCCTCTGGCCCCAGCTGGCCGGAAAGAATCGCCGTCTTCAGATGCTCGTAAACTCTTTTCCGAACCGGGACATTTCTCTTTTCAACGCGACTACTTACGGCCATTTCACGGTAATTGTATACAATTAGGCGATAATTTGTCAATAAGTTTGCTAAATTACCGTTGCAATATATTATTATTGTATACATTCCTTGGCGCTAAACGTAGAAGATTCAAAAAGTGGCCGGGAAGATAAATTATTTTGGCTGGGACACCTCTCGTACCTGTCGGCCATCAGTTCTCACTTGACAGTGGCGGCATGGTTTAGATAACATACCTTCAAAAGGCCATGAGAGAATTATTTCTCGCTCTTTATTTGAGGTCTTTTAATAGCCCCCGCTTGAAGCTCGGTCTGAGCTCCTTTATTTCCCGTAGCGTTAATTGCAGGAGAAGGTATATTGTTTAAGTTTTCCTTATTGCCCAGAGGTAAAATATTTTTTGAGCTTTTCCAGGAAAGTGCCGTCAACATGGTCGAGACCGCTGAACTCATGAAGGACATGGTCGACCACTGGGAGAAGCTTGAGCATAACGTGGCGCAGATAGAAGAATGTGAGCATAAAGGCGACAATACCACACATCGGATTATTGAGCTATTGCACCGCTCTTTTGTGACGCCATTTGACCAGGAGGACATGGCGCTTTTAGCCCATTCCCTTGATGACATCGTGGACTTGATTCACGCCGCCGCCGTGGCGATGTTTATTTACAAAATAGACACTCCTAAAGAGGGCGCCAAAGACCTGGCCGATATCATCGTGTCCGCTTCAAAAGAGGTGGCAGTGGCCTTAGGGCAGCTGCCCCCTCGTCCCAAACTGACACAGGTTTTGAAGCACTGCATCGAGATTAATCGACTGGAAAATGCGGCGGACAGTGTCTTTCGTAGCGCCATGGCGGAACTATTCGATAATTGCACCAATACGGCCGATATCATAAAATGGCGCGAGATTCTGGAGCATATGGAGAGCGCGACCGACCGGTGTGAGGATGTGGCCAATGTCCTGGAAGGGGTAGCGCTCAAGCATGCCTGAGGGCGGTTTACCGCTGATAGTCGCCTTGCTATTGGTGCTGGCAGCGGAGTTTGTCAATGGCTGGACAGATGCTCCTAATGCTATTGCCACAGTAGTAGGTACTCGTGTTCTCTCGCCGCAAAATGCAATAATAATGGCTGCTGTACTTAATATCGTGGGTGCTCTGGTAACCGGCACTGCTGTGGCAGCCACTATAGGGACAGGAATTGTAAGGCCAGAGGTTATCGGTCTCCCTGTAGTGATAGCCGCTATGTTCACTGTTGTGCTCTGGAGTACGGTATGCTGGTTCTATGGCATACCCACCAGCGAAAGCCATGAGCTTATTGCCGGTCTTACTGGCGCTGGCTTGGCAGCCGCCGGTCCCTCCGCTCTCCTCTGGGAAGGATGGCAGAAGGTACTTATCGGTCTGGGTCTCTCCACACTGCTTGGTTTTTCTCTAAGCATGATGATAATGACTAGTCTTTACTGGTTACTGCGGCGAACCAGCCTGTCATCTATTCGCGGTGCCTTCAGCAAGCTTCAGATACTTTCCGCCGCTTTCATGGCGTTCAGCCATGGTAGCAACGACGGGCAGAAGTTTATGGGGGCCTTCGCCCTGACGTTGGTGCTGGGAGGAGCGATGACACAGTTCTCCGTCCCAAGGTGGGTAATGCTACTCTGTGGCGCAGTGATGGGGTTGGGTACGGCTTGTGGCGGGTGGCGCATTATCCGCACCATGGGCTTCAGGATTACCAAGTTAGAGCCAGCAAACGGTTTTGCCGCCGAGACTTCAGCTGGATTGGCAATTCTATTAGCCTCCGCTTTTGGCATACCCTTGAGCACCACTCATTGTATAGGTACATCCATTATGGGAGTAGGCGCTACCAGGAGATTTTCTGCAGTGCACTGGGGAATCGGGGGCAATATTATAGCCGCCTGGATACTTACCTTTCCCATTTGTGGCCTTTTGAGTTATATCTTCATCCTGTTGTTGAATGTGATATATTAATCACCGGCCCATCAGATTGGTTCTACCGCCGTTGCAGGCAATAATCTCCGCTGTGATGAAGGCGGAATCGTCCGAAGCTAAAAACAGGGCTAAATGAGCTACATCTTCAACCGTGCCCAGCCTTCCCAGGACGGCGGTGCTGATGCCTACTTCGATGAATTTTTCCACCTGTTCCGGCGTCCGGCTGGCGTAAATCAACGGTGTTAGAATTCGCCCCGGGGCGATGGCGTTGACATTTATCCCGTAGGGGCCAAACTCGCGGGCACACGCCTTGGTAAATGCGTTTACCCCACTCTTGGAAGCGGCATAGGCTGCCTGCCCCGGTTCGTTTGCCCCCAGTGCGGCGGTTG
>CAZJGR010000004.1:0-56793 GCA_964545815.1 uncultured Dehalococcoidaceae bacterium
TTTCCTCACCCTCACCGCAAATCAAAAATCTGGCATCAGCATATCTCTGAGTGATGATTTTAGCCGCATTCAGTAGATTGGTGATGTTCTTGGCCTTGGTCAGGTAGCCGACAAAGAGTATGGTCCTGCCTTCAGGCAGTAAATACTTCTGGCGGATGTTGTTCACTTTTTCGGGTGAAGAACTTGAAAATTTGTTCAGGAAAACGGGCGCGGGTACAACCCATATCTTATTCTCCGGAAGCCCGTAATGTATCAGCTTCTGCTTTATTCCAGAACTGACCGCCCTGATACCGTCAGCGCGCTTGATAAGCCACTTTCCCAAAAAGTTGAAGACAGGGTTTTTAAAATTTTCCCTGAGCCAGTACTGGTTATCAAGGAAATCACCGTGAACCTGTACGGCTAAGGGAATGCCCAGCTTTCTTTTCAATAAGTAGCCGACCAAACCGGTAGCAAGTGGGTCCTGCGTTGCGATTACGTCAATTTTATGGCTCTGACAGATACCAAGACATACTTTATAGGTGTTCCTTATATATGAGAGCGGCTCCTTATACGATACTGGCCGCACCACCACGTTATGAGAAAGAAGTTGTGGCCTCAGGTTTCTGGTTTTGGCTCCCATGACAACGATGAACAGATGGGAAAGGTGCTTGCCGTAGGCGATGTGCCTTTCCCGGCTATCTCCGACCACGCTTTGCCTGTCCATGGCCAGTGTTGGGTCTAGGCTTATCATCAGGACATTCATAATACCTTTTCCAGCTCTGCTTCCAGTTTCGTCAGGTTGCTGTCCCAGGTGAATTTTTCTTTGGCTGTTGCCAGCGCATTCGCGGCTAACCGTCCGGCTAATTCTCTATCCTTAAACAACCTGGTTATCCGGTCAACAAGGTCTTTCTCATTGTCAGGGGGTACCAGCAGCCCGGTTCGGCCACCATCTATCACCTCATCAGTTCCCCTTATATGAGTTGCCACCACCGGAACCGAACAGGCCATCGCCTCAATGACAGTATGGGGTAAGCCTTCATAAATGGAGTTGAGCACAAAAACATCAGACGCTTTCAGCAGTGCCAGTGTTTCCTCGTGGTCAATACTGCCGTAAAAACGTACCTGTTGGGCTACCCCAATCTTTTCCGCCAGTTGCTCCAGACTCTCTTTTTCCGGGCCGTCGCCCACTAGGGCAAGACTGGCATCTGGGAATTCCTTCAGGAGCTCGCGCAGTGCCGCGATGATTCCCTCTATCCTCTTATGCCTTACCATGCGCCCAATGGCGATGATGACCTGCTTATCACTCTGTTGTCCACGCTGACCAGGCAATCTGTCGATAGCTTCGAGGTCCACCGAATTGTAGACCACGGCTATTTTCTCTGGCCTTACCCGGTAGTGCTTTACCAGTATGTCGCGGAGAAAATGAGATGGGACAAGGATACGGTTCATGCTGCCGAGCACCATTCTGAGCAAAGCAATACGCGATTTCACCGCCAGGCTTTTTTGCGGCGAGCTCAAAAAACCGTCCAGGTCTTGGTCGGTCCGCCGCCGACTGTACTCCTTTTCCCATATTGAATCGCCGACGAACTTGAGCACCAGAGGTTTCCTGACCAGCTTGCCCACCAGCAGTGAGGCTACTCCCACCACCATCGGGTCCTGCAGGTAAATCAGGTCCATACCTTTCGCCGCTGCCAGCAAGGTGAAAAAGAGCCTCATCTGCCGGAATAATGTGCCCAATACTTTATAGTGGACTCTTACAGCAACGACTTCCAGGTCTGAAGCCAGCGGCTTGGCATCGCTAAAGGCAACGATGCGTATCCGATGTCCCTTTTCCTGAAGGCGCCGCGATACTTCCACCGTATAGGTGGCCGGCCCCCCTATCTCCGGAGGGAAAATTGGGGTGCTGACCAGTATTTTCACTGCCTGGCCCCCTGATATCTCTGAATCTTATCCCTCTCCAAAATTCCCATTTATTCATCTGCTGGAAAGCAGGCCATCATATATGTTTTCCATCCGCGGCAATACTTTTTCCCAGGTGAATTTTTCCTTTGCCGTTTGGAAGCCTTTTTCCGCAATTTGCCTGGCCAGAGCACCATCCTCAATGACTCTTTTGATAGCCTTGGACAATGCTGTGGCATCTTCCGGCGGTACCAGAATGCCGTTCTCACCATTGTTGATGATATCGGTGATACCGCCCACCGCCGTGCCTATCGTTGGGATACGGCAGGCCATGCTCTCGATAAAAGAGATTCCGAAACCCTCATTCACCGAGGGACGGCAGAAAGCATCGGCGATGGCCAGGTACTGGGGCAACTCCTGGTGTGGCCGGGCACCAAGCAGGGAAACCCGGCCCTGTAATCCCAGGTCCCGAACCAATGACTCAAGGTTTTGTCTTTGCTCACCGTCCCCGACGATGATGAGTTTTACATCGCCCAGAGGCACCATTGCTTTAATCAGGTAATCAAGGCCGTTTTTGGGTGTCAGCCGGGATGTGCTGACCACAATCTTTTCCTTAGCCTTGCAGCCAAGCTTTTGTCTCAACTGAGATTTGTCCAGCGGGCGGAATACCGAGGTATCAACGCCATTGGGCACAACGACTACCTTCCTGGCGCCCAGTTTTTTGGCCGCCACTGCGATGTGGGTGCTGACGCAGTGAACCACATCTGCCCTTCTCAAGGACCAGAGAATGAAAGGCATCTCCACCATCCGTATAAACCAGCTGGACTCCTTGTACTCACCGATGTCTCCTCCCTGAAGGGTGAGCACCAGCTTCTTACCTCTCCGGCTCAAGGCACCGCAGACCATCGCCGGAAATATGTGGCTGTGGATAAGGTCGTAATCATTCTGCTGGTCTAACTTCAGGCTTTTGGCAAACATGCGCCCGACCCCGGCAATGACCCCGGCATACCTGATGTTCGGCACCCTGACACGGTAGACATTCACGCCATTGATGACATCAAGCTCTTTTTGCCAGTTTTCGTATTCCAGGCTCGGCTTGCTCAGCAGCCCGGTGACAATGTCAACCTGATGACCCTTGGATACCAAGTATTCGGCAAGGTGCTGGGTGAATACCTCAGCGCCGCCTACCCAGGGGAAATAGGCCCATTGCTGCATGAGGATTTTCATAGCGGCTCTCCGAGCCAGTTCTCGGTGCCGGCAAGGTGATACTCAATGCCGGCTCGGGCGAAATCAAACCCGCGCCAGATACCGGTGTTGTCCATGATGAGCTTGCAATTCTTGAGGTTGGGCAGAATCTGGTTATGCGGAATAGCCTGATAGTCTCTGTGGTCAGCGACAATTAAAATAGTGTCAAATTGGCTCAGGCCTTCCGGAAAGCGGAACGTTTCGACGCCACATATATCTTTGATTTCCGCCGCCGTATAGTACGGGTCATGTACCTTTACCTTAATGCCTTTTTGTTTCAGATGGGACACAAGGCGCAGCGTCGGGCTAAGAGTATGCACCTTGAGGTCTCCCTTATAGGCCAGGCCAAGTATGCCTACTTTTTGGGCGCCCTTTTTAATCACGCTTTCCGCCACCATAGCCGGCAGATTGCGGTCAGTGGCAACTGCCGAGTGCAAAATACTGAGCCGGTCGGCATTTCTGGTACCGGAGAGAACATACTGACTTGACAGCGGGATACAATAACCTCCCGTGCCGAAGCTGGGATGATAGGTACCGATGTTCCACTTCGTGCCCACCAGCGCCAGCACCTCCCGCATATCAATATCGGGGTAGGCCAACGAAAGCTGGTTGGCCAGCGTTATTTCAACATGCCGGTAGGCATTCTCAATGCTTTTGACCAGTTCCGCGTGCCGGTGGTCTTTGGCCGGCAGCAGTGTATCGCAGACTATACTCAAGACCTCTTTCATCAGCGCCGTGGTCTCAGGCGTGGTACCCCCGACCACCCTGGGCAGGTTCTTCAGGCTTTTCTCCGGACTGATGAACCAGTCGCGGCGCGGCGCTACACCAACCAGTATGTCCCGGCCCACCTTCATCCCCTTTTTCACAAAAGCAGGTATGATTGTCCGCTCGGTTGTGTTTGGCGTCAGCGTTGATTCGATGATGATGAGTGGCGGGGATTTCGGACTTAATTTACTAAAGGTGGAGAGCTTTGCCACCACATCGATAAGAATGCCATCATAGGGAACGTCATCCTTTTCTGTGGGGATGCATACCAAATGTACCGGGATATCTTCACTGATGAGCTGCTGCCATTCGGTGGTTGCCCTCATCATGCCGGAGGTGACCAGTGGCTTGGTGTCAAAGCCAAGCCAGTATTCAATATTATGTATCGGCAGTATGCCCTTGTTTATGCGGTCGACTTTGCCGGCATCAATGTCTGTTCCCAGGCATTTCACCCCCCGGCTGGCGAAATGGGCCATTGAGGAATAACCGATATAGCCGATTCCCCAGATGCCAATGGATTTTTCACCGTTCAGCAATTTTTCTTTCAGCATCATATTACCCCTGCTTATCTTTCATTTTAGAACCAGTCAGACGCAAGAACAACCTCTCATATCGCTCGGCTACCCTGTCCAGCGAATACTCTGTCATAATTTTATCTTCCTCGACCGCCTTAATGCCACTAGCGATAACCGGCCCGATTTCTCCAAGCTGGTCCACCAGATGCAGGTTGGCCGATTTTATTTCGGGGACTCCTCCCACCCTGGTGGCGATTACCGGCCTCCCCAGGGCCAGCGCCTCCAGCACCACATTGGGCACCTGCTCACATATCGAGGGCAGGAGCAGCACATCGCACGACCTTATTACGGATAATGTCTCATCGTGCGGCCTTTTCCCGAGCAGAACGACTTTTTCCGCCAAACCAAAACGCCGAATCAGCTTTTCAATCCGAGCCCTTTCCGGGCCATCTCCAACCAGTACCAGCTTGAATTTCTGCGGCCAGCCCGCCAGGGTTTTGATTAGGTTATAGACATTCTTGGTCTTTATTAATGCCCCGACATGCAGGAGAAATAATCCATCGTCCTCAATGTCTAAATCATGGCGCCTTTTTTTAATGTTCGTTTCCTCTTTTGCTCTTGTAATCGCTGCTGGGTCAAGCAGCGTATTACCGATAACCTGAATCTCGGCGTTGGTGCTGGCGGATACTTTTTCCGCGGTATCCTGGCACTGCACTACCAGCACCTGTTGTTGGCTCAGGTGGATGGTCAGCATTTCGCAGAGAAAGTTGAGCAGAGCCAGAGGCGGAATTGCCAGTTTGAACCATTTGCGGCCGCAGAAATGGCCCAGCAGCGTAACCGACGGTATGCCGAATTTTCGGGCAATGCACGTGGCCGGTACCGTCGGAACGTAGCCGAGGTTGTAGATTATGTCAACCTCCCTGCCCTTCAGCCACCCCTTCAGATATGAATTCAGCTTCAGGGCGAAGATAAACCGGCGCATTAGATTTCCCGTGGGAAACGGTCGGAAAATCTCTATCCCCTCTTTTTCCTCGTAGTCAGGCTCTCCGTTACGACGGGCGGTAATGACCTGAATCCGGTGGCCTTTCCGGGCGAGATTGCCGCACAGGTTCCACAGCGATAATTCGGCACCACCATAGGGGTAAAAATGCTCCGATACCACCAGGATTTTCATTTCTGCTCGATAATCCACAACGCCGCCTGGTAAAGGTCGGCCGCAGTGTAATCAGGCAAACACGGCTGGGCATCAACCTCGCCGGGGTCAGATGGAACCAACACAGTACGGCAGCCCGCACTCTTGCCAAGCTGAATATCCAGCGGCTTGTCTCCCACCATGAATGATTGCCGAAGGTCGATATCATGTTCCTTCACCGCTTTCAGCACCATTTTGGGCTTCGGCTTGCGACACTCGCAATTGTCGTCGGGGTGGTGGGGGCAGTAGTAAATGTCATCAACGCGGGCGCCCTCTTCGGCCAGCTGGCTCAGCATCTTCTGATGAATTCGGCCGAGCGTTGCCTCGGTAAAGTAGCCGCGGGCAACTCCCGACTGATTGGTAATCACAATTACTTTGTAACCGCTTTCATTGAGCCGTTTGATGGCCCTGGCGGTGGTGGGGAAAAGCTCAAAGTCTTCAGGGCGATGGCAATACGGGACATCTTTATTCATTGTCCCGTCCCGGTCAAGAAAGACCGCGCGGTTAGCCATTGGTTATTTTCTCCTCTGTTCGAGGTCTAAACGACATAGATTATCTTACTTCCCTCCGGCTCGAAGGAGAACTCCAGAGGTAGCAGGCCCCTGAGGGCCTTCCTGACCGCCGGCTGCTTCGGTACCGGGCAGTACAGGAGCAGAAAACCACCGCCCCCGGCCCCAAGCACCTTGCCACCCAGCACCCCAGCGTTAAGTGCCTTTTCATAGCACTCGTCAATCTTACTATTGCTGATGCCGCTGGCCAGCTCTTTCTTCAGTTGCCAGCCGCGGTGCAGCGTGTCACCAAAGATATCCGCCGCAGCATCGCTATTGAGCTTGTCTTTCAAAGCCATGGCCATATCACGCATTTGCCTCAGGTTCGCCATATTGTCGGGCTGCTGCGTTTTTTCTTTCTGCTCCTGTAAAATACTGCCGGCTTCATGAATGTCGCCCGTATACAGCAGCAGCAGGTTCCGCACCAGTTCTTCCTTATGTTTTGCCGACCAGATAATCGGCTCGGTGGTGACGCTTTCATCGGGGTTGAACTGAAAATAGCGAAAGCCACCGTAGGCGGCGATATACTGGTCCT
Source organism: uncultured Dehalococcoidaceae bacterium (assembly GCA_964545815.1). Taxonomy (GTDB): domain Bacteria; phylum Chloroflexota; class Dehalococcoidia; order Dehalococcoidales; family RBG-16-60-22; genus E44-bin89. The sequence goes on from CAZJGR010000004.1 coordinate 6,679, forward strand.
GCTTGCCGACCGGCTCGCCCAGGAGGTCAACTTCAATACGACAGGCTTCTCGGGCGAGCTCTTCCGCAGGCTTGAGGATTCCCTTATAGGCGTAGAGGGCATTCAACAGGCCCACGGTGAAGCTGCCGGAGGAGCCAAGCCCGGCCCCGGCATGGACATCAGCCACCGAGGCAATCTCTATTCCCTTGGTGATGCCGGCCGTTTTCAGGGCTTCTCTGACCAGTGGATGGCGTACTTCGTCAACGTGGTCAACAATCTCCGTTTTAGCATAGTAGCTGACCCTGATGGCATCGGTGAAGCGCCTGTTGACGATGATATACATGTATTTGTTTATGGCCGTGCTCACCACTGCCCCAGCCTCAATCCGGTAGAATTCCGGCAAATCGGTGCCGCCGCCAACAAAGCTGATTCGGAACGGAGTGCGCGTGATTATCACCGTGCCACCTTTTTTATAAATTCGGCAAAGACCAGCCGCTGTTCCGGTGTTCCGATATCGTAGAAGCGCCGGCGCGTGACGTAGGCGGCCAGTTCCCTCTGGGCTATCAGCCGACGGTATACACCGTCTTCCAGAGAAACCTTGACTCCCTCCGGGATAAAACCCAGCGCTTCCTTGCCGATAACCAATGCGCCTGCTTCCACGTACCTCAGGTCTGATGAGGTACTCCCTTTATCATATCTTACCACTATTTTATTGCGGTCAAGAGCGATGTTGTTTTTCACGCCGGTATCCACCTTATTATTATAGACCACCATAAGGGCTTTTCGTCCCAGCCTTAAATACTCCGCTTCCACCTCACGGTAATCAACGGGCAGGTAGGTATCCCCGTTCAGCACCAGGAAATACCTCTCCAGCATAGCCTGTGCCTGCTTCAGGGCACCTCCCGTACCGAGCAGTCTGGTGCTTTCCTCGCTGTACCTGATATTTACGCCCAGTTTCTGGCCATCGCCAAAAAAGTCCCTTATCTGTTCCCCAAGGTAGCCAGTGCAGATGACAATATCTTTAATATCCTGATTTTCCAGAAGCTTTATGATGTGGTAGAGAAATGGCCTGCCATAAAAAGGCAGCATCGCTTTGGGGGTATGCCGCGTCAGCTCGCCTAACCTTGTGCCTAAACCGCCGGCTAATATGACCGCCTGCATGATTACTTCCTTAGGCCAGCTCGGCCAGCATTTCCTTTATCGCCAGGCGAATTGCTTCCTCAGAACTGTATTTCGGCTTCCAGCCCAGTTTTTCCATTCGTGATGTATCCAGACATATGCGGGGGATATCGCCGGGCCACCCCCGGCCTCCCCCCGTGTATTTTAACTTCGCCTCAGGCAGTCCCATCGGCTCCAGAAGCAGGCGGGCTATCGTCGTGACATCGACCATATCATGATTGCCCAAATTAAAAACGTTGACCTGACCATCGGAATGCTGGAAACCGTAGAGCATACCTTCCACACAGTCGCTGACATGTATGTAGGACTTTGATTGTCGGCCATCGCCCAGTATTTCCAGTTCTCTGGGGTTCCTTTTCAGCTTATGAATAAAATCGTATATCACGCCGTGGGTTGCCCTCGAACCAACCACATTGGCGAACCGGAAGAGCCACGCCTGCATATTGAAGAGATGACAGAACGCGGTGACCAGCCCCTCGCCGGCCAGCTTGGCGGCACCGTACAGAGATATGGGCAGCAATGGGCCGCAGTCTTCCGGGATTGGCTCACCGGATGTCTCACCATAGACTACACTGCTTGAGGCAAAGACGATTTTAGTGACACCCTGCTGCCTCATTGTCTCCAGAACATTGTAGGTAGCGATGGTGCCCTGATTCAGGTCTGCGGCCGTGTCGTGCTGGCCAATTCTAACATCCGGGCTGGCTGACAGGTGGAAGACAACATCGCTGCCCTTCATCGCCACGGCAAGCTGGCCTCGGTCCAGAATATCAGCCTGAACAAATCGGAAACCGGGTTTTCCGATATACCGGCTGATAAATCCCTGCTTCCCCGAGCTCAGGTTATCGTAAACGGTTACTTCTCCAGTGCTGATGAGCCGGTCAACCAGATGGCTGCCGATGAACCCGGCGCCACCGGTGATGAAATACTTCCTCACAGTGAATCACGTATCCGTTTGACCAGTACGTTCAGAATTATGCCGGCGAAGATACACAGCATACCAATGGTAATCAGGAGCATTGAAACCAGTGCCGTGCCTATTGCCAGCTCGTTGACGGTGAAAAGAGCTTTCAATACTATAACACCGGCCACAATGCCCAGAACGATGGCGATGCCACCTACCAGCCCGAAGAACAGCAGCGGCCTTCTCTCCGAAATCATCACCAGCACCCGGTTCAAGACACCGATGCCGTGCTTTACCGGGTTGAGGGTTGAGCCGTCCTTGGTGTAAATGGCGGAGATGGGAACCTCGGTGATTTTGAGCCCTTTGGCCGTGGCCTCCGATATCGTTTCCGCCGATATCGCCATCCCCGGCTCTTTTGGCTCGAGCGTTTTTATGGCCTTCCGGGAAAAGGCCCTGAACCCTGACTCGGTATCAGATAGCGTGCTCCGGGATAGTATGCGGGTGAAATAGGCGATGATGCTTTGCCCGAACTTGCGATAGGCTGGAATATCTTCATTTCTTATCTTTCGTGCTCCGATGGCCACATCGGAACCAGCGGAGATGGCGTTCACCAGTGCTGATATCTCTTCGGGATTATGCTGGCCATCAGCGTCGAGCAACACCAGCACATCAGGATTTCTTTTCTTCGCCTCGGCAAGCACGGTCTGCACCGCAGCCCCATAGCCCCTGTTTTTCTCATGCTGGACAACCGTGGCACCGGCCAGCCTGGCTACCTGCACGGTGCGGTCAGAACTGCCATCATCGACCACCACCACTTCATCAGCAAGCTGTCGTGCCTGCAGGACAACGCTGCCAACGTATCTCTCCTCATTATAAGCGGGCATGCCGACAATTATGACTGGCTTTTCCGGTCTCTTCATTTTTCTAATATTAGCGAGTAGAACATTCAGTTACGTGTCAAGCACCCCCTCCTTGTTCGTCATTATAACATATGTACGGATAAAGTTGCGCCTCAGATAACTGAAAATTTAGTCATGGTAAAAAAGCGGCCTATTTTTAGGTTCCCCTTGTTTGCGGCCACCATCTCTGCCATAATTTTAAATGAGGAAACAATCATATATTTTGGGATAAGCTATGGGCATTAATCTCATAGGATTAAATACAGACGAATTGCGGGCGCTGGCACAGCAAGAGGCAGAGCCGGCATATCGGGGCGACCAGATGGCAGAATGGCTCTACCAGCGCCGGGCCCGCGTGTTTGATGAGATGACTAATTTACCCCAACCCCTGCGCGAGCGGCTGAGTCAGAAGTATGAGCTTGGCCGGTCACAGGTCGTCACCATCAGTCGGAGCCGGGACGGGACGATGAAGCTGCTGCTGGCAATGTCTGATGGGGCTAGGGTGGAGACCGTAGGCATACCCTATGCTGACCGTTTCAGTTGCTGCGTGTCAACACAGGTGGGGTGTGCCATCGGCTGTGTTTTTTGCGCCAGCGGGCTTGGGGGGTATGTCCGTAACCTCACCGCAGGGGAGATTGTGGACCAGGTGCTAACCGTAGAGGAAGAAGCAGCCAAAGACCAATCCCAGATTAATGGTATTTTTCGCCGTATTGACCATGTAACCTTCATGGGCATGGGAGAACCACTGCTTAACTATGCTTCAACGCTGAAAGCGATACAGCTATTTAACGCCGAACTGGGCATCGCGATGAGACATCTGACAGTGAGCACTGCAGGCATTGTTCCGGGCATTATGAAGTTGGCCCAAGAAAAGCTCCAGATAAACCTCGCCGTCTCCCTTCATGCCGCTGCTGATGACCTGCGTCGGCGGCTCACCCCGGGAATAACTAAATGGAACGTCTCGGAGATTATCGAGGCCTGCCGACACTATATACATCTGACGGGCAGGCGCGTGACGTTTGAGTATTGCCTGCTCGATGGAGTAAACGACAGCGTTGCCGAGGCATTTGAATTAGCCAGGATACTGCGTGGGCTGAACTGCCATGTCAACTTGATTCCATACAACCCGGTCGGCGGATTAGCTTTCCGCGCCGCATTACCAAAACAGGCCCTCGCCTTCCGCAAAATACTGGAAAGGGCCAATATCCCGGTAACTCAGCGTGTGCAACGCGGGGCCGATATTGATGCCGCCTGCGGGCAGCTGCGTCGGCAAACAATGGCAACCTCGTTGAAGCAATCAACTTCGCTCCACAACCGCAGCGGCTAGCCGGTAAGTCCACTACGACGTTAGACCCTCTTTGTGATAATATGAGAGTGGAATGAACATCTTTTTACGCATCACGGCGCTGTTCTGGCGGTACCGGAGACAGGCGGTAGCCGCTTATCTTTGTCTTTTTGTCGGGGCGGCGCTGTCTCTGGTGATACCCCGCCTCACCGGACAAGCGATTGACCTCGTCCTGAGTTCGGGGCAGAAAAATGCCGTGATATTCACGGCTCTGGCCATTGTCGGCGCCGGTCTCCTGCGCAGCGTGCTTTCCTACTGGCAGAGCTATCTCGCTGAGCTTCTCAGCCAGAGAGTGGCCTATGACCTTCGCAATATTGTTTACGACCGCTTACAGCGGCTCAGCTATGCCTTTCATGACCGCTCGCAGACCGGCCAGCTCATGTCCCGGGCGACTGTTGATGTCGAGGGCGTGCGCATGTTCGTCGGCTTCGCGCTGCTGCGGGGCGTCTACTTCCTTGTCCTGCTGGTGGCCATCGCCGGGCTGCTTTTCTCCCTCGACTGGCAGCTCGCCCTGCTCTCTTTAAGCGTGCTGCCCTTCATCTCCTTCCGAACCGTTGCCATCAGCCGGAGGCTCCGGGCGATGTGGATGAAGATACAGCAGGGCGTCGGTGAGTTGGGCAATATCGTTCAGGAAAACCTGGTCGGCGCCAGGGTGGTGCGGGCCTTTGCCCGCGAGGGCTATGAAAGCCGGAAGTTCCGCCGCCAGGCCGAGGCCATCTATGGCCAGGAGATTGCCGCCAATAACCTGCTGGCGGCCAATAGCCCGGTGATGAGCTTCGCCCTGCTTCTGTCTATGGCGGCTATCCTGTGGTACGGGGGACGGCAGGTGGTGGCTGGTGTTCTCACCAACGGTGAACTCGCCCAGTTCCTGCTCTACCTGGTTATGCTCAGTCTGCCAGTGCGTATGCTGGGCTGGCTGACCATACTCTTTTCCCGAGCGATGGCTTCCGGGCAGCGCATCTTTGAGATTCTGGACCAGGTGTCACCGGTAATAGAGAGGCCGGAGACCAAGAATCCGGAAACGGTGCAAGGCTTTGTCCGCTTTGAGGATGTCTCCTTTAACTATAACTCTCAGGGAGCGACGCTGAAAGATGTCAGTTTTGAGGTCAGGCCGGGCCAAGTGGTGGCGCTGGTTGGGGCCAGTGGCAGCGGAAAGTCAACCATCGCCAACCTGATACCCCGCTTCTATGATGTTACCTCCGGCTGCATCACGATTGATGGTATAGACGTGCGGGACCTGTCGCTGTCTTTTCTGCGCCGGCACGTCGGCATCGTGCAGCAGGATACCTTTCTCTTTTCCGCCACCTTCCGGGAGAACATCAGCTATGGCCAGCCGGGGGCAACGCTGGAAGAGGTCACTGAGGCCGCCAAAGCGGCCCAGCTACATGACTTTATCATGAGCTTGCCAGACGGCTACGATACCGTGGTGGGGGAGAGGGGGATAACCCTCTCTGGCGGACAGAAGCAGAGGTTGGCTATCGCCCGTGCCATACTGCTTAACCCGCGCATTATGATTATGGATGATTCCACCTCCAGCGTGGACACGGAAACGGAATACTTCATCCAGCAGGCGCTCTCCAGGCTGCTGGCAGGGCGGACGGCTTTCATCATCGCCCAGCGGCTGCGCTCCGTGCAGATGGCTGACATTGTCCTGGTGCTCAACGACGGTCGCGTTGTTGAACATGGCACGCATGAGGAGCTGTGCGCCCGGAACGGATTCTACCAGCGGCTCTACGGCCTGCAGTTCCAGTACCAGGAAGGCTGGAGTGAGCCAGCCCCCGATGTGGCCGCCGTGACGCCTGTGTCCGTGGAATTCGCTGACGATATCGGCCATAACGCGGAGAAGTCACGGCTGGAGCGCCCTGGCAGCGAGATGGTCAGCTCTGATGACATCGTCTTCGGTAAGGCTTATGATTCACGAATTGTTTCCCGTATGGCCGGGTACTTCTCGCCATACAAGGTAGCTGTGCCCGTGACCATCGCGGCGACCCTGCTTTTCACCTTTACCATCGTCGCCAGTCCCTATCTGGTGGGCATGGCCATAGACAAATACATCGTTGTCGGCAACCTATCTGGCTTGAACCTGATTATCCTGCTTTTCCTGGGCAATGCGCTGCTCAATCTGGCGTCTTATTACACCCAGATAAGAGCCGAGGCCGCCGTGGGGCAGGGCATCCTGCTTAATCTGCGGAGCCAGGTCTTTGACCACCTGCAGCGCCTATCCGCGAGCTTCTTTGACCACAACAAGGTCGGCCGCATCATGTCCCGCGTGCAGAACGACGTGGAAGAGGTGGGCGAATTCCTGGATTCCGGGGCTTTCTGGGTCATCGGTGAGGTAGTCAGCCTGGTGGCCATTGCCGTAGTCATGCTGGCCATGGACTTTAACCTGGCACTAGTCACGCTGTCCGTGATACCACTGCTCTTCATCTTCATGCTGTTCTGGCAGCGGAGAGCACGCTGGAGCTTCGTCCGGGTTAGACGGGCCATCTCCGCGGTCAACACCGCCCTCCAGGAGAATATCTCCGGTGTCCGGGTTATCCAGAGCCTGTCACGAGAAGAAGAGAACTCCCGGCGTTTTGAAAAGGTCAACCGGGTGCATTTTGAGACCAATCTTCAGGCGGCACGGCTGTCGGCAACGATGATGCCGGTGGTGGAGTTTCTCGCGGCGCTGGCGACGACGCTCATCATCATTTTCGGCGGGATGCAGGTGCTCGGCGGCACGCTGCTCGTGGGTAGCCTGGTGGCCTTCACCCTCTATATCCAGCGCTTCTTTGAACCAATCAGGACCATGACCATGGAATATGCCCAGCTCCAAAGGGCCATGGCCTCTGGTGCCCGCATTTTTGAGCTCATTGACGTTAAGCCGGAGATAGTTGATGGCTCCGAGAGCATCGAGGCACCCCGCCTGAAGGGTGAGGTCAGCTTTGAGAAAGTCTCCTTCGGCTACGAGCCGGGACTGGAGGTGCTCCATGATATAAATCTGCATATTTTACCGGGAGAGACGGTGGCGCTGGTGGGGCCGACGGGGGCAGGCAAGAGCACCATCGCGAGCCTCATTGCCCGTTTCTACGATGTCACCAAGGGACGCATCCTGGTTGACGGCCGTGACCTGCGGGATATGAAGCAGACCTCCTACCGGCGACAACTGGGATTGGTGGCCCAGGACCCGTTTCTTTTCTCGGGGACGGTCCGGGAGAACATAGGCTACGGCAACCCGGCGGCCAGCGACGAGCAGATGATAGCTGCTGCCAGGACCATCGGTGCACATGATTTTATCATGAAAATGGAAAAGGGCTATGATACCTGGCTCCAGGAGCGCGGGCAGAACCTGAGTATGGGACAGCGCCAAATCATCAGCCTGGCCCGTGCCCTGCTGGCTGACCCGGTCATCCTTTTGCTGGACGAGGCTACGGCCAATGTGGACTCATACAGTGAATATGTCATCCAGCAAGCCCTGGAGCACCTGCTGAAAGGTAGAACGGCCGTAGTCATTGCCCACCGCCTGTCCACCGTGCGCAATGCTGACCGCATCGTGGTGCTGGATAGGGGACGGATAGTAGAAGAAGGGCGGCACGAGACGCTGCTGGCGCATGGCGGCCTCTATTCTCGACTCTACGAGATGACACGTACTCAGGTAGTAGGCCGGTATGATAAAATAAAATTTAAGACTTGAAGAGGAAAGGTTAGCGCTTTTTTAAACTTATAAGAGAAACGGCTCCTAAAGGTAATAATCGAAATAAGTAAAAGGAGGGAAAAATGAAAATCACGGCCATAAAAACGTATCCCTATGATGGGCTCTGGAGAGATTTAATTTTTGTCAAAGTGGAAACCGATGAAGGAATCAGCGGCTGGGGTGAGGCTGGCACAATGGGGCATGAGCGGGCTAATGAAGCTGCGGTTCACGAGATAGAGACGTATTTAATCGGCAAAGACCCCGGCCAAATAGAGCTGCACTGGAATACACTGTACCGGGATAGCTACTGGCGACCGTCGTACACGCTTCTAAGCGCTCTCGCCGGGGTAGAAATGGCGCTGTGGGATATACTGGGTAAATCCCTTAATGTCCCGGTATATAGGCTGTTAGGTGGGGCCTGCCATCCCCGAATTCAGGTCTATAACAACGCCTGGTATTTTTCACCGACATCACGCGCCAAGACTCTGGAAGACTACGGCAAGCTGGCCCAGAAAGCGGTAGCACAGGGCTTTAAGCATCTCAAGTGGGACCCCTGGTGGGATGCCGGAACAGATTACTTTATCAGCAGGAAGGATATGGCGTGGGCCAAGGAATGTGTGAAGATAGTGCGAGAGGCAGTGGGCAATGATGTCGAATTGCTCATTGAAATGCATGGCCGGTTCAGTCCGGAAGACGCTATCCAGGCGGCTCGGGAGCTGGAAGAATTCAGACCATATTTTATCGAGGAGCCTATTTGCCCTGATTGTAATGTTGATGCACTGGCAAGAGTTCGAAACTCCACCCGGATTCCGGTGGCTGCTGGTGAACGGTTCATAACGCACTGGGGGTTCTGGGAAGTGTTTCAAAAGCAAGCCGTGGCCATTGCCCAGCCCGATATAATTCACTGTGGTGGCATACTGGAGATGAAAAAAATCGCCGCCATGGCGCAGGTTTCTTATGTGGGCTTCGCCCCACATATCTCCGAAGGGCCAGTTGAGGTGGCCGCCCTGGTACACCTTGATGCCTCCACCCCGAATTTTCTGATTCAGGAATTTTTCTATCCGGACATGCCGCTCTATGAAGAAATCATGAGAGAACCCTTTCCAGTTCCCAAAGGCGGGTTCATCGAGTTGCCTACTAAACCGGGATTGGGAGTAGAATTAGACGAAAAAGCACTGACCAAGAAGCCCTTTAAATATCGGCCCGGCTTGGTTCTGGGCGGTCTCTGGGGGGAAGGTCTTAAGACTTTCGCTAAACGATAAAATAAAAAAATTTTACCGCCTAGAGCAGATGAAAGGAGAAAAACCATGAAAATCAAGGATTTAAAAGTATCTGACCCCATCTACGTCCCTTTTACCCCAATGACTGATGCCATAAACACCATTCCGGCGGCAATGGCCTATATGTTCCTCGACGTTTTAACCGATGAAGGCTTAACTGGGGTCAGCATCACTTATGGTGGCTCCCTGAGCAAGGCGCTCATCGAAGATACGTTGAAACCGTTGGTCATCGGTGAGGACCCGCTCAACAGCGAACGGATATGGGAGAAGATGTACTGGGCTACACTGCAATACGGCCGGAGAGGGGCCGCGATTTCAGCCATCAGCACGGTGGATATTGCCATCTGGGACTTAAAGGGAAAAATTTTCAACCTGCCCGTACACAGGCTTCTTGGTGGACATCGTGACACCGTCCCATCATATGTCACCGGCGTAGACCTCCACTACACAAATGACGCGCTGGTCAAAGAGGTGACCAACTATGTGAAGAGCGGGTTCAAGATGATAAAGATTAAGCTCGGGAGAAAAGACCCTAATGAGGACCTGGAGAGGGTGAAGCTCGTCAGAAAAGCAATCGGCCCGAATATCGATCTGGCACTGGATGTCAATAATGGATGGAGTCTTCACACCGCGATGCGAATGGCCAAGAAGTTTGAAGAATACGATATTTATTGGCTTGAGGAGCCGATTTTGGCCGATGAAATTGAAAACCTGGCCAAATTAGCTCGAGAGACCAGTATCCCTATCGCCGTTGGTGAAAACCATTATACCAAATGGGAGTTCAGGCAGTTGATGGAACAGGGAGCTGCCGAAGTCGTTCAAGCCGATATAGGCAAGTGCGGCGGTGTGACCGAGTTCATTAAGATTGCGGCTATGGCCGATGCTTATGGCCTGCCCATATGTCCTCACCACACCGAGTACATCGACGTTGCTCTGGTTGCCGCGGTTCCTAATGGCCTGTTCCACGAGTGTGTCTATGATTTTTTTGAACCTATGGGGCAGCTATTCATCGACCCGATAACACCTAAGAATGGCGAGATTTCACCTTCAAGTAAGCCCGGTTTCGGCATAGAACTGAATGACAAAATTATTGAGAGGTGGAAAGTAAAACCATCTCCAGAAAAGACAAAGTGGACAGTCAAGAAAGGGTGGCGATGGCCTCCTTACCTCTGACCCGCCCGCGTTTGGGTATTGACAATTCAGCAAATAGAACTATACTGCACTTACATACGGAAGAGGACAAATAAATGTTTTTGATTAGAATCGCGGCTACGGTTATACTGATAATGATGGGAATCCCGGTAGTCCTCATGTGGGTAAAATTCTTTAGAAAGCGAAAGAAGAAGTAACGATTGTTTGGTTCAATGCAATACGCATTTTTTCACATATAAACATCAGCGATTACGTAGATAAATAAGGATTAAACAAACTCTCCTATCTTGTTCAAGTTGTTAGGTATTCCTACTTATTTTGTTAAGCATTCCTACCTAATTTTGCATTGACAGGTTCTACATCTTTGGGATATAATGACCCTAGTATGAAGTGCTTTCCCGCTCCAACCCAAAATATCATTGAGGAACGGGGGAGTTCTTTTTTTATGTCCTTTTTAGGTAAAGAGAGTCGGGTTGATATAGGCCATCAGAGAACTTCAAATCCAGAAAGATATAATGCAGATTGAAAGAGGAGGGAGAATGGAGCTAAGCCGAAGGGATTTCCTCAAAGCCTCAGGAGCCGGTATAGGTGGTGTTTTCCTGCTCGGTGCCCTCAGCAACGGCGTTGCGACAGCATCACCCATCAAGCAAATACCTCTTAAAAAGAAGCGCGGTGAACATACTACCATCTGCCCTTATGATGGCTCAGGCTGCGGCTTTATCGTCGATGTGCAGGACGGCAAGGTGCTGAACATCGAAGGTGACCCGGACCATCCCATCAACCGCGGCGCCGCCTGCGCCAAGGGAGCTTCAATGCGCCAGCTATCCGCTGATAACCCCTGGCGCCTGAGCAAGGTCCTTTACCGCGCGCCCGGCGGCACGGAATGGAAGGAAAAAAGCTGGGACTGGGCACTAGACACGATTGCTCGCCGCATTAAGGATACCAGGGACGCCTCTTTCATTGAGAAAGACAGTCAGGGCAATCTCGTAAACCGCACCGAGACTGTTGCCAACCTGGGAGGCTCCGCTTTAGATAATGAGGAATGTTATCTCCTGTCCAAGTTAGCTCGTGCGCTAGGCCTGGTTTATCTTGAGCACCACGCCCGCATATGACATTCCCCCACCGTCGCCAGTCTGGCGGAAAGCTTCGGCCGCGGGGTCATGACCAACCACTGGAATGACATCGCCAACAGCGACTGCATCATGGCCATCGGCTCCAACCCGGCCGAAAATCACCCGGCCGCTTTTGGCCACATCACCATAGCCAAAGAACAGGGTGCCAAGCTCATCAGCGTTGACCCCAGATTTACCCGGACTTCGGCCAGGGCTGATATCTATGCTCCCCTGAGGTCAGGCACAGACATCGCCTTCATCAACGGCATGATAAAATACGTGCTTGATGATATTGACCGCAACCCGGGCAACTATAACATGACCTACATCAAGGAATACACCAACGCCTCCTACTTCATCAACCCCAGCTATAAGGGGCCCGCCGAGCTTGAGGGCCTCTTTTCCGGATACGCCGGCAGCCCAAATGAAACCGACAGCAGTAAAAGAAAATATGATAAGTCCACCTGGCAGTTCCAGCTGGATGAGAAAGGCATTCCCAAGAGGGACATGACTCTCCAGGACCCCAACTGTGTCTTCCAGCTCATGAAGAAGCACTTCGCCCGCTATACACCGCAGAAGGTAAATGCCATCTGTGGCACCCCCGTGGATACCTTCCAGCAGGTCTGTCAGACTTATGCCGCCACCGGCCAGGTGGGTAAGGCGGGCACCATACTCTACGCCATGGGCACCACCCAGCATACCGTCGGTGCTCAGAACATCCGTGCTTACGCCATCCTGCAGCTTCTCTTGGCGAATATCGGCATTGCCGGCGGTGGCATTAACGCCATGCGCGGTGAGTCCAACGTACAGGGCTCAACCGACCAGGCGCTTCTCTTTCATATTCTCCCTGGCTACCTGCCAATGTTCCAGGATACCGATACCTCACTGGAAAAGCACCTGGCAAGAGTCACCCCCAAGAGCCCTGACCCCAAGAGCACCAACTGGTGGCAGAACCGTCCCAAGTACGTGGTCAGCCTGCTCAAAGCCTGGTACGGAGATGCCGCCACCAAGGATAACGAGTTCGGCTTCCACTACCTGCCCAAGATTGAGACCGGCAAAAACTATTCCCACATCGCCCTCTTTGAAGCCATGTATGCCGACGTTATCAAGGGCTTCATGTGCTGGGGGCAGAACCCGGCGGTGGGTGGACCTGATGCCAATATGGAGCGCCAGGCACTGGAAAAACTGGACTGGCTGGTAGTTACCGACATGTGGCACACTGAGACCGCCAACTTCTGGCAACGCCCGGGAGTCAACCCGGCTAAAATCAACACTGAGGTCTTCCTCCTGCCGGCCCTGAACTCCTATGAGAAAGAAGGCAGCGTTACCAACAGCGGCCGCTGGGTACAATGGCGCTACAAGGCCGCGGCTGGTCCCGGCGAGGCCCATGACGACCTCTGGATGATGGACCAGATTTACCGCAGGCTCAAAGAACTCTATACCGGAGAGGGCGGACCCAATGCCCAAGCCATCACCAGACTCACCTGGGGCTATGGCGCAGACCACCCGGAGCCTTATGAAGTCGCCAAGGAAATGAACGGGTACGACCTTACCACCGGCAAGCTGATGGATACCTTCGCTAACCTCAAAGATGATGGCACTACTTCCAGTGGTAACTGGGTTTACTGCAACTGCTATGTTGAACCGGATAAGGAGCCTAATGCCCCGATACCGGGCAACCGCGCCAGCCGCCGCGACCCATCACCAGACCAGTTCAACATCGGCATGTACCCCAAGTGGTCCTGGTGCTGGCCGTTGAACCGGCGTATCGTTTACAACCGCGCCTCGGTTGACCTCAACGGCGAACCATGGGACAAGGAGCACCCGGTTATCAAATGGAACCCAACCAAGGGAGAGAAAGGGGGATGGGATGGCGATGTTCCCGATGGCGGCGCGGCGCCCATGAGCCAGGGCGGGAGCTATCCTTTCATCATGACCACCGAAGGGCATGCCCGCCTCTTCGGTCCGGGCACCATGGTGGAAGGCCCGCTCCCCGAGCACTATGAACCCTGGGAAGCACCGGTGGAGAACCTCATGTCCAAGCAGCAGAGTAATCCCGCCTTCAAGATATGGAGACCACAAGAGCAGGGTATGCCGGATAAATACCCGATTGTCTGCTCAACATACCGTGTCTGCGAGCACTGGCAGGGCGGGCAGATGACTCGCAACATGCCATGGGTGATAGAGGCACAGCCCGAACCATTCTGTGAAATGAGCGAGGAACTGGCAAAAGAGAAGGGTATTGCCAACGGCGAGAAGGTCATCGTTGAATCCGCCCGCGGACAGGTAACCGTGGTCGCTCTGGTAACCAAACGCTTCAAGCCCTTCCAGATGAACGGACGCAAAGTTCATCAGGTAGGCATACCCTGGCACTGGGGTTACACCGGGCTCTCCACGGGTGATAGCGCCAATGTGCTCACACCTCATGTCGGTGATGCTAACACGATGATACCGGAGTACAAAGCCTTTCTGGTCAACATCAGAAAGGCTTAGAAACAGATAGCCGAGTTTTTACTTGGAGGTAATTATGGCGGCGAAAGCAATTTTATACGACGCAACAAGGTGTACCGCCTGCCGCGGTTGCCAGGTAGCCTGCAAGCAGTGGAACGAAAACGATGAGTATATACCTACCGAAGAGAACGGGGTACAGGTAAAGAACCGGGGCAGCTATGAAAATCCCCCTGACCTCTCCCCGACCACCTGGCTCAAGATGGAATTCAGAGAGATAGAAGACGGCGGCAAGGTGCGCTGGTTATTCACCCGGCGCGCCTGCATGCACTGCACTGATGCCGCCTGTGTCCGGGCTTGCCCCAATGGTTCTCTCTACCACCACGGGCTTGGCTTCGTTGCCTATAACAAGAACACCTGCACTGGCTGCGGCTACTGTATTGATGCCTGTCCCTTTCATGTGCCGCGCTCGGAACGCAATCTCATTACCGGCATTGCCAAGATGGATAAGTGTACCTTCTGCACCACTCCCGGCTTGGACCGCATCGCCGCCGACTGGGAACCAGCCTGTGTTAAGACCTGCCCACCCAAAGCATTGAAATACGGTGACCGTGCCGAACTGGTGGCGGAAGGCAAGAAACGGGTTCAGGCACTCCAGGCTAAAGGATGGGCCAATGCTAACCTGTATGGTGAAAATGAGCTGGGTGGCCTGCATGTGATGTATGTCCTTGATGACCACCCGTCAGTTTATGGTCTGCCCGCAGACCCGCAGGTTTCTGATATCACCATTGCCTGGAAAAGCGTCATTCAGCCGCTGGGCTGGGCCGTAGGCGGGTTAACTTTACTGGGATTAGGACTGAATTACCTGGTTGCCCGGGCAGTCGCCAATAAGCAAAAGGAGGGCAATGATGCCACCAGAAGTTGAAGTATATCGCCGGCCAACCCGCATATTACACTGGGTACACCTGGTTTCCTTTTGTATTCTTTTTCTCACCGGCCTGGTCCTCTTCATCCCGCAACTGGGGTTCCTGGCCCAGGATAGCTGGACTCGCGTTATCCACCGTATCGCTGCGGCTGTCTTTATCATTTCGCCCCTCATCTACGTTCCAATGAACTGGAAGTCAACCAAGGAAGGGGTAAAACTCGCCTTTTCCTGGGGAAGAGATGACCTTGACTGGCTGAAAGCCGCCCCTCAATATTATTTCCTGGGCGACGAGGCGGCCATGCCACCTCAAGCCAGGATGAACACCGGTCAGAAACTGTGGTGGTTCATTGTCCTCGTCTTTGGGGTGGTCTTCGTGTTTACCGGTCTGGCGATGTGGTTTGGCAAGACAACGGCACCACCGGCGGTTTTACAATGGATGGTCTTCTTCCACGACGTCGCCTTCGCGGTCAGTGTGCCCATGCTTTTCACCCACATTTATCTTGGCCTGATACACCCGATGATGAAAGAATCCTGGAAAGCGATACGTAAGGGAACGGTATCAGCCCATTATGCCAAATCACACCACGGTAAATGGTACGAAGAAACCGCTAAAAGCAAGAGGTAATAGGTTAATTGCCAGTAGAAACTGAGGTTATCGTCCGTCATCTGGAAGAAAAGGAAAAGAAAGAAGGGAAGCTCCCCCCACTTTTAAAATTTTACCAAAAGTTATTACGCGTTCAATCTGAGGTTGAGCGGAAATTGGCCTCGCAGAGCAAAGTGAGCTTGAGCCGGGAGGCTATTAACAAACAACTAGAGCGCGGGCTTCCACTAATTGACCTCGTTGAACCTGCCCTTGACCGCCAACTGCTGATTGACACTTTTAGCCAAGTCACAGCTATATTTGGCGAGCATTCCGAATTATTCCGCACTTCCCCGGAAAAATTGAAAGAAATAAAAGCCACTCCTCTGCTGGCCAGGGAAATAACCGGGGCATGGCTGAGAGAACATAAGCTACCATCAACGATGCTAAAGCATGTTGCCGACGAAAACCTGCTCGCGGCTGTCATCCAGGCTACTCTGAAGCCTTTCTTGGTGGGTCAGGCCAAAACCT
Organism: uncultured Dehalococcoidaceae bacterium; assembly: GCA_964545815.1. Taxonomy (GTDB): domain Bacteria; phylum Chloroflexota; class Dehalococcoidia; order Dehalococcoidales; family RBG-16-60-22; genus E44-bin89. The sequence continues at coordinate 22,683 of CAZJGR010000004.1, forward strand.
TAATCAATTTTGTTGACCAAGAGCTCTGGCGCCGTGGTTTCTGCCCGATTTGTGGTGGTATCCCTGATTTAGCATACTTAGATAAGGAACGCGGCTCAAGGTGGCTGGTGTGCTCGGGCTGTGATACGGAGTGGGTCTTCCCGCGTTTGCAGTGCCCATACTGTGGCACTCAAGACCAGAATGCCCTGGCTTATTTCACTGATGATAAAGGCCTTTACCGACTCTATGTCTGTGAGCAATGCAAACATTATCTGAAAGCAATTGACCTTCGGCAGGCTGAAGCTGAGGTTTTGTTTCCCCTGGAACGTTTTTACACTGTGGACATGGACCGTCAGGCTCAGGAGCAGGGATATAGGCCCTCTCCGGTAAGAAATTAAGAGGGAAAGCTTATCCCAATCTGGCTGAATTTGCCTCTCAATGGCTACTCACCGATTAAGGGAAACAGTCTCTGCTTGACACATCGGAAGCGGATATGATATATTTCAATACTTTTAAAAAGGCCAACGAAAGGAGGAATTACGGTGGCAAAGATAGCGCTTTTTCGTGCCGGACGACGCGTGTGCTACGGTGCAGTAGAAGGCAAGCAGGTCGTGGAAATCCAAGGGAATATTTTCGGCAAGTTCAGGCTGACTTCCCGGCGCCACGAGCTGAGCGAGGTGAAACTGTTAGCTCCTACCAAACCCAGGACATGTATTGGGGGGCCGGGGGTTAACTACCGCAGTCATATAGAGTTTGCCAGCAAGATGACAGGGCGGCCGGTCTCGGCCCCGGCAGTGCCAACGCCTTGGCGTAAGGGGGAGAACTGTATCATTGGACCGGAGGAGGCCATCGTTATCCCCAAGGACTCCACCGGCGATGTCCACTTTGAGGGTGAGCTGGTAGTGGTTATTGGGAAGCAATGTCGACACGCCACTAAGGCCAACGCTATGGAGTTCGTCTTTGGTTATACCTGTGGCAACGATGTGAGTGAGCGCACTTGGCAGCGGGCGGACTTCAACTTTTGGCGAGCCAAGGGGTGTGATACCTTCGGCCCAGTGGGACCGTGGATCGCTACCGACGTAGACCCCAACAACTTGGAGCTAGTGGTGCGCTTGAACGGCAAAGTGATGCAGAAGGCCAACACGTCTGAGCTCATCCACGGCATCCCTATCATCATTCAGACCATCAGCCAATCCATTACCCTGGTGCCGGGCGACCTGATTTTCACCGGTACGCCGGGGACTACCCAAGCGATGAAGCCGGGAGACATTGTAGAAGTAGAATTGAGCGGCATCGGGGTATTGCGCAACCCGGTTGTGGCAGAAACATAGCCAGGGCAGACTGTGTCTGGGACGGTGACCTGACCCCATTAATTTGTTAGGAGGTGACTCATGCCCAGGTACCCAGTTACAATGGAAGTTAAGCAGATCCGGGAAGAGCTTCCACCTCTGTGCCCAGTTCACAAGGTTGGTGACAGGGTAGTTATTAACAATGGCTGTCTCGAGGGCAAAATCTGCTTGCCTGTTCTGAGTCAGCAGGTTGCTCGCCTTTATGGTCTAGTCAACGGTATGGCTTCCGCGAACGTTATAGCGTATTCCTGTCCCGATAAGGGGAAGGTGGTCTACGAGATACGCCGCGATCCAGACCACTGGTGGAAGGATGCTGTGTCTCCATTGACTAAGTCCGAGGTCAAGCCATACATTCCGTAATCCATTGTTATATCTATGGACTGCTTCTGACCGACCTATGATTGGCGATGGTTGGCGGATATACTGGGACGATTGCCGCACCTCGTGCAAGTCTGCCTCTGTTTCTAGAGTTATTGAAAGCCTACGAGCTGACTCATCTATGTCGTTAACCCGCCATCAACCAAGAGCGTAGTCCCGGTGATATAGCCGGCTGCGTCCGATGCCAGAAATACCGCACCACCAACTAGGTCCTCCGGTTCGCTGTGGCGCTGGAGTGGGACATCGCTCACTTTACTCTGATAGAAATCTCCATGGTCGAAAAGCGGCTGGTTTAGCTTGGTTCTGACAAAGCACGGTGCTAAAGAGTTAACTCTTATTTTGTATTCGCCCCATTCCTTCGCCAGCAATTTTGTTATTCCATGCAGGGCTGATTTGCTCGGGCAATAGGGACCAAGCGGAGTCCGCTCTGTGGCTACAACAACTTCTGAAGTTATATTTATGATACTTCCGCCCTTATTTTGTTTAATCATCTGGTTGCCGACTTTTTGACAAAGAAAGAAGGGACCTTTCGTATTAAGGTTGAAAACAGAATCCCACTTTTCTTCAGTAACCTCGGTCGCTGGGATAATGAAGGCAGTGCCGGCATTATTCACCAGGATGTCGATATGGCCAAATTCTTTCAGAACCCTATTTACATAGGCATCGAACTGGGCAATTCTGGTCATATCCACCATCAAGGCCAGAGCTTTCCGCCCCATTTTTTTTATCTCTGCGGCGACTTCCTCAATTTCAGTCCTGGTGCGAGCCGAGACGACGACATCGGCTCCGTGTTCGGCGAGTCCTAAGGCAATGGCTCGGCCAATTCCCCGCCCGGCCCCGGTGACAATGGCTACCTTCCCGGTCAAATCAAATCTCTGATGTGACATCTTCTTACTTCCCTCCTTAAGCAAAAAGTATACTGAGAATAGATTAATTTCAGTTCGATTTTATATTCATTGCCTCGCATAAAATAGAAGTCATGGTCTGCCTTCAATGAATGGCCCACTTCAAGGGCTTTTGGGGCGCGGGGTTGAGCTTCGCCTCCAATACTCGCTTCTACACCATTCTGAGCAGAAGAAGAGCTTATTCCCCACCTCTTCATCAGCAAAAGTGTCTTCATAAACCAATTTCCCACAAAGAGGACATTTAACATACTTCTCTATGTAATACTTGTCTGACGGCTTGGTATATACGTTGCTCAAGGCAAATCCTCCTCATAACCATAATCTTCTCTGGCTGATTTGTCGGTGACAAACCCTGCGTCCAAGTCTTTCCTGATTAGCGCACGCTCTCTTTCTCCTGGATTCCCGTATCCACCACCGCCCGGTGTACGTATTCTTATCATATCTCCTTTTTCCACGTGGAGACCGGAAAATTTCCCGTTGCAGACAGTCCCGAATTCTTCTTGGATTGTCTGCCACTCCTTAGAGCCCTTCCGCTTGATATGGAGCGCCGCGTTAGACCCGCCTTGACCACCAAATAAACCCCATGGTTTTGTCTCGTAATTAGAACCCAGGGCGCTGATTGTTATCGGTGCCGTGGCTTCAATCACCCGCTCACTTCCCAGCCCACCTCTGTACTTTCCCGGTCCTCCGCTATCCGGGAGTAATTTATATTCCCTGGTGAGCCAAGGATATCTGGTGTCAAAAACCTCAACCGGAGAGTTCCGGCAATTTCCGTTTGGTATGCATAACATGGTAAGCCCATCTCCCCATGGTCTGCCTCCCCAGCCACAACCCTCTATGTGATAACACGAAAATGCCTCATTATAATCGGGATGTATTCCGCCAAAAGCAAGGTTTATGGCCGTACAACCATCACACGCTGGTGTTTTATCCGGGATACATTGTGATAGCGCCCCGTGTACGACCGCGCATATTCGAGGATGCGTTTCCGTGTTGCCCCCAACTTCAGGACCCGGGTAATTCACGTTCACAATAGTTCCCGGTGGGGCAATGATTTTGATGGGCCTGAAACAGCCGGAGTTTTTGGGGATGTTCGGGTCAGTATCATGAAGTATAGCATTGTACGTGCCCGAAACCGTTACTGCGTAATTCGCGTTTATAGGGCCTAAAGCTTGCTTGTCTGTTCCCGTAAAGTCAACCAGCATTGATGTTCCTTCAATGGTAATGGTTACGTGTAACTTGTAAGGCCTGGGGACTACCCCATCATTTTCTATGTAGTCTGTGAATTCATATACTCCGTCCGGCATATTTTCAATTTCTTTTCTCATCCACCCTTCGGAATAATCCAGTATTTCATGCATAACCGATTTTATGGTCGTTTTATCATACTTGCCCAGCAGTCTGTGCAGGGATTTTTCACCATGATTTAAAGAAGCGACCAATGCCCGAAGGTCCCCATAATTAAATCTTGGCGTCCTTACATTTGCCAGCATAATCTTCCAGACGTCTAACACATCCTCTCCCTGGCTGACTAATTTAACGGGAGGTATTCTTATTCCTTCCTGGAATATTTCCGTGGCATCACCTATGAATGCGCCTGGGGCACTCCCCCCAACTTCTGCGATATGGCCTATAATGATGAAGAAAGCAAATAATTCATCTCCATAGTAAACTGGCTTAAGAACAGTATGTTCCGGGATGTGGCACCCACCTCGGTACGGGTCATTGTGAACGATTACATCTCCTGGATGGAGTGTTTCGTAAGGGATTTCAGCCAAACACGCTTCTATAGTAACCGGCATCGCTCCGATTTGAGCCGGACAAAATTCGGCTACCGCAATCATCTCCCCTTCCGGAGTTGCCAGTGCGCAGGTAAAATCCAGGCCTTCATTGAAAATGGACGAGTAAGATGTCCTCATCAGCACATAGCCCATTTCCCGGCATATCGATATCAGCTGGTTATCTACCACGTTCAGGGTTACCATATCAATCTTTTTTCTCATGTTAGGCACGTCTCCTTAATATTAATTCTCCCCAGGCACCAACTTCAGCCGTGAGATTCGGCTCCACGATGGTTACCGAGGTCTCCTCCTCAATTATCACGGGGCCGGCTAACTTCGCACCCACTGGCAATTGCTCCCGATTGTATATCTTCGTGGGCATCATTTTATTGTCAAAGAATGCTTCCCTTTCCCCAACTGGCTCAAATTTATGACCTGAAATTTTCGCCGCTGGTTCGAGCTCGACTTTTTCGATTGCCTTCCTGATGGTTAACCTGGCGTTGAGTATCTCTATAATCTCGCCTTCTATGGTATATCCATATTCTGCTTCGTAGCGCTCATGGAATAATTTGAAGATATTAGCATCAGCCATGGGAGCAGATAGGGTATCTAATGAAATGGGCACATCCAGCTCGTAGTTTTGGCCGAAATACCGCATTTCCAGGGATGGGAAAACAGACAGGTTGCCCCCATCGCTACCACTAAATCCCTCTGTTTCCAAGTCGGCTAGGCAACGGACTCGCAGAGTCTTAAAGACGCTCTTAATCTTCTCCGCATCAAAGTTTGTTGAACTCATGTAAACCGCGTGCTGAAAGTCAACCCTTGGGTCTGATTGCAGGAGCCCCAGAGCCGAGAAGGCACCAGGAATCGGAGGTATAATTACACTCTGGAAGTCTGACTCCATGAAAATCGCTCCCACGTGCATTGGCCCACTTCCCCCAAAACCCACAAAAACAAAATCTCTAAGGTCCAATCCTCTCCTGGCAGCGAAAACTTCAATCGCTCTTATCACATTGTTATTGGCTATCTTGATAACTGCGGAAGCGGTTTCAAGCAAACCCAGGCCAAGCTTTTCCCCGAATTTTTTGACCGCTTTTTCCGCGGCCTCTTTTTTGAGCTGTAATTTGCCTCCATATATCCGGTGTGGGTTCAAATAACCAAGGCAGAGGCAAGCATCAGTAACCGTTACTGATGTTGTGTTGCCACGACCGTAACAGATAGGGCCCGGGTCTGCTCCCATACTCTGCGGCCCTACCTGTAATACTCCCCCTTTATCAATCCAGGCGATACTTCCGCCACCAGTACCTATTGCTTTTACGTCAACCATGGGTATTTGAATAGGCATACCATATTCTATTTCAAAGCTGGTTGTGTACTGAATATTATCATCAATAATGGCCGCAATGTCAGTGGTAGTGCCCCCGATATCGATGGTCAGAACATTTTTTAAGCCAAGCTGAGAAGCTAAACTGTGAGCTGCCACTACCCCCCCGGCCGGACCTGAATTGAGAGTATGAATGGCATTATTTCCGGCTGAGTCAAGAGTCATCAGACCTCCATTTGTTTTCATGAAGGCGAAATTAGTAGTTAACCCATATTTTTCTAAACGGGATTTAATCTCATTCACCAGACGAGTTATTATCGGCTTTAGGAAAGCATCGGATAAGGTGGTGACACTTCTTTCATATTCCTTCCACTTAGGATATATCTCGCTGGAGACTGAAATAAGTAATTCTGGGCATTCTTTTTCCAGCAACTTTTTCGCCATTAATTCATGTTCAGGATTTATATATGAGAAAAGAAAGCATATCACGACACTTCTAATACCTCTATCTTCCTCTTTAAGAATCTTAGCGATACTTTTAAGCTCTTCTATGTCTATCTTCTCTAAGACTTCACCTTTGTATGAGATTCTCTCGCTGACACCAAATGTGTTCTTTCTCTTTACCAGAGGCTCGGGTTTATTCCAAGTAAGGTCATAATGAGATTTCCGGTCAATTCTCTGAATAAATGGAATATCCTCAAACCCCTTGGTCGTTAAGTAGGCTACTCCCTTGATGACATTCTCGTCTCTCTCTACAATCGCATTCGAGCCTACAGTGGTACCATAAATTATCTGCCCGATGTCTTTTTTGTCATAACCAGTGCTTAGAACACCATCAAATAACGCCTCGGCCGGATTCTTCGGGGTCGAAGGGACTTTAAAAGCTTTTATCTGCCCGAGGTCTCTGTTATAACAAACAACGTCCGTGAATGTTCCTCCGGTGTCCACACCGACAATAATTTTTGGTTCTGTCCTCATAAGTCTCCTTACCTCGATGTTTTATTGCTGTATCTCTTGACCTGACCCAATGATTTATCACCTTTTAAGTTAGCGTTGTCATCAATTTAGCTTCGGGAGCCAGTGGACGGTTTGGGTCGTCATTCAATTCTACTTGGAAAAAATCGGTTCTTCCCGGGTCATTATTTCCACCAGCGCCGGTTTACCGGATTCGTTAATTTTTTTCGCCCGCTGGATAGCTGGTATAATATCCTGCGGTTTCACCACTCTCTCAGCATAGCCACCCAGTCCTTCGGCAACTTTGGAGTAATCTCCGTAAATTGACGTCAGCTTATAATGTTCATAGGCGGTGGGGTACTTTCTGGCGTGCCCACCCAGTGTAGAGTTATTGAGCAGGATGGTAATGATCGGTATTTTCTCCCTCACCGCAGTCTCAAAATCCATGCCCACCATGCCGAAGGAAGCATCGCCAGTTAAGTGCACACAGGTTTTTTCTGGATGTGCCAGCTTAGCGCCCATAATCAAACCCAGGCTCTGCCCCATGGTGGTGGATTTACCCCAGCCAATATAGCCGCCCGGCGTATTCGCCTGGTAGAAAGGTAGCAACTGGTCACGTGGGTTGCCCGAATCGTGCGTGATAATGGTCTGTTTTTCATCCAGCACCTTCATGATATCCCCGATTACTCTATAAGGGCTGATAGGTATATCATTGGAGGTCAGTCTGGGCATCCATTCCTTTAACCACTCGTCCTTGATTGATTTTATTTCCCGCGTTAGCTCCAGGTTTTCGGTTCTTTTAGCTCGATGGTTCTTCACCTCATCGATAAGCTGACGTAGCACAAGTTTGGCGTCACCAATTACAGCCTGCTCCAAAGGATAGTCTTTATTAATATCACGCTCATCTACAGTGATTTGAATTACACTCTTGCCTGCCGGGATGGGAGTGGTAAATTCCTCAACCATGCAGCTTGAGCCAATCGCCAGAACTAGGTCTGTCTTGTTATGGAAATGAATGACAGCTTTAGGACGGCTTCTGCCACCGGTACCGAGTGAGAGTGGATGGCTCTCAGGGAAGGCACTCTTACCATTTGTGGTGGTATACACCGGAATCTGTAACAGTTCCGCAAGTTCATGTAACTCATTCCATGCCTGGGCATAATGAATACCCTGACCAGCACGAATTATGGGATTCTTTGCTCTCAATAGTAAGCCGGCGACGGCCTTTATGTCTGAAGGGTCTCCGCAGCTTCTGTACCTTTTAACAGCCTTATATTCACCTTGCCTGGTAAAGGCATAAGAGTCTAGCTCAGTGCCATCGAGTCGGATACGTGAGCTATCAACATCTGTCTCTTCTTCAGCTACATCTAATGGGAGTTCCAGCATTACCGGGCCTGGTCGCCCGTTTCTCATATAGCTGAAAGCAAGGCGCATCATCGCTGAAGCCCGGTTGGGCAGATTTATCATGTCCGCCCACTTGGTGACTTTCTGGTAATTCTGTGTGGCAATAAAGTTAGGTACTACCAATCGATTCCTTTCCAATCCACCGGGAATTATGAGAATAGGAACTGAATCGGCAAAGGCATGGGCAACACCACTGAAAGCATTTTCAGCACCAGGTCCCCACATGACAAAACTGACGCCATTCTTCAAGCCAAAAGAAGCTCTGGTGAATCCATCGGCAATATTCACGGCGACTCGCTCTGTTCTGGTCTGTATGGTTCTAATATTTTCTAAAGCTACGGTCTCAAATAAAGGGCTGGATGGAAAACCAGTTACGAAATCAACTTCTTCTTTTTTTAGTATCTTGGCAATGGCAGTTTTTACTTGCAACTTATTGTACTCCTTCTTTCAGAAATTTGAGTTTGGCCTTAAGCTTCGGCGTCTCCCAGACCTCCCGGTTAACCAGTTTTTCCGGGACCTTACCGTTCAGGATATTCTCCACCTGTTCCTTCCACTCATAGGCCATGTTGATGAAATGTTCATCGGTATGGCAGAAAAAGTGAGGCGACACGATGACATTCTCCATCCTGAGCAGCGGGTTATCAGCAGGCACCGGCTCCTGTTCGAACACATCTAACCCGGCACCTTTAATCCACCCCTCTTTCAGTGCCTTTATCAGCGCCTTTTCGTCGATAATCGGCCCGCGGGCGGCGTTTATCAGGAAGGCCGTTTTCTTCATTTTCTTCAGTTCCCTCTCGCCTATCATACCTCTTGTTTCTTCGGTAAGAGGGCAGTTAATGCTGAGGAAGTCGGACTCGGTGAGCACGGTGTCCAGGTCCACCATCTTAACTTTGACATCGGCCACCGCCTTCGTACTTATATATGGGTCATAGGCGATGTGCTTCATCTCCAGGGGCCGGGCTAACTTGAAAACCTCGTGGCCGATGCTGCCCACGCCGATCAGCCCCAGCGTCTTTCCGGTCAAACCAACCCCATAATGTTTCGTCCTCTCCAGCCAGCGCCCCTCGCGGGTAAGTTTGTCCAGGACTCTCAGGCGCATGCTCAGCGCCAGCAGGTAAGTGAGCACGGTTAAAGCCATCGGCCTAGTGCATGACCGGGGCGTGATACAGAGCATCACACCAGCTTCCGTGGCCGCAGACAGGTCTATCTTATCGTAGCCTACGCCAACGCGATGCATAGAGATAAGCCGGTCGCTCATGGCAAAGCTACGCCGCGTCCACCTCGGATACCAAGTCATAATCATGTCAAAGCCAGCTATCTGTTCCGGACTTATCTCAGCCAGGTACTCCGGCAACATCTGCCACTCTATCTCCGGTATATCATCAAACACCTTCGGCCCCAGGCCCGGCATGATGTAATTGCCGTCTTTATCGAAGAAATCCCGCGTGAAGCCTATTCTTATTTTTTTGCTCATTATTCGCCCTTCTCTTTTTTAGTATAAACTTTCAGAAAATATCCCAATTTAAGTCGGCGGCTATCGATTAAAGTTCAACCTGCGGAAAAGGTATGGTTTACTTCTGCTTTGAATCTAAGCCTGCAGCCTTTTTATCTCCTTGAGCACCATTTCCGATACCGCCAGGATTTGGGTCACGTCGTCTTCAGTATGGGCTGCGGAGATGGAAGCAAAATGAAAGTCAGGGATATACACGCCATTGGCTATCAGTCCAGTATAGAAAGCACTGGCGGTCTCTCTATCGCTCTTGAGGATATCGCGAGCATTCCTGAGCGGCCGCTCACTGAAGTGCACTGTGAATATCGAGCGTATGCCGAGGACCTGGATAGCAAACCCGAGTTCGCCAGCCATCTTAAGAAGGCCGCTTCTTATGCGCTCTCCTTTTCGGTCAAGCCTCTCATAAAAGCCGGGCTTTTCCAGCTCTTTTATCATGGCCAGCCCGGCAACCATGGAAATCGGGTTCCCCGAGTAGGTCCCGGAGGAGAATATCTTCTGTTCATGTGAAGCATTGCCCTCAGGAGGCGTGACTACCTTCTCCATAATGTCCCTGCGGCCCCCGTAGGCACCGGCCGGAAAACCGCCGCCGATTATCTTGCCCAAGGTCCTCAAATCAGGAATCACGCCGGAAATGGTGCAGGCGCCACTGAGGCCCATCCTGAAGCCAGAGATAACCTCATCGAATATCAAGAGGATGCCTTCCTTCTCGGTCACTTCCCTCACTGCTTGAACATAGGGTTTATCAGCTGGCATTCCGCCTAAAAATATGCCGCCTGTCGGGTCCATAAGCACGGCGGAAAGCTCCTTGGCATGCTTCTTGATGATTGATACCGCGGCTTCAGGGTTGTTCCAGGGTATGATAATCGTGTCATCGAGAATGGCTTTGGGAATGCCGGCAGAGCTGGGAAGGGACGCCGGCTCATCCTCCGGCCCTCCGTAAACGCTCCCTCCCACCAGCGCATTGTCCATCTGACCGCAATAATTGCCCTCGCACTTGGCATATTTGTCCCTGCCGGTGAAGGCCCGGGCTGCCCGCAAAGCTACATGAACCGCCTCCGAACCGGAGTTCACAAACCGGAGCAATTCCATTCCGGGCATGTGCTGGGTTATCTTTTTGGCCAGGGCAACGGCGTATTCCCCGGTCACCTGCATCACTGTGCCGCTATCAAGGCGCTCTTTTACCGCCGCTATTACGGCTGGGGGCGAGTGTCCGAGAATGTCCGGCCCAGCACCCATAAGCAGGTCAATATATTCATTACCGTCAATATCCCATAGCTTGCTGCCTTTTGCCTCTCTCATATAGAGAGGATAAGGTCTCCGGAATCTGGCGCCACCTGGAACGCCGCCAGCCAAGTATTTCTTTGCCTCTTCGTACATCTGCTTGGATTTCCTGGTTCTGGCGATATACTGTCTCTCAAAGAGTTCGCGAGCTTTGTTCACCTCATTTGCCTCCTGCGGGTGACCTGCCCCAATAATTTGGTTCGCCTTTTAAGTTAGTATTTTTATCGTGATAGCTTTCGGAGCAGGTGGCCGGCAACCTAAAACACTATGTGGCCGTACCTGATTATACCCCCTCCTCCACTGCTCAATCAATATCTTCGCCTCGGTTAATATGGGTGACAATGTCGATGGCGTTGGTGTTGGTGCTCTTCCCTTTGGTGGCGGCACAAAGCTGGTAACCCTGAAGTAAATTTCCTATGTCTGTGTAAAATTTTGGCGAAGCATGAGGTCTATGTTTACAAAGCTGGTTTTTAGGGGTAAAATAAATATGATTTTGGGCGGTTAGCTCAGTGGTTGGAGCGCCTGCTTCACACGCAGGAGGTCACAGGTTCAAGTCCTGTACCGCCCACCATTTTTTACTTACTTCTTATCAAGCAGGTGGCAGTTCACGCAGTTCGGCATGGGCTCACCTTTCAGGCCGGCAATCAGGTTCTGCGCGCCCATAACGCTTATGTTTATGGCTGTGGTTAAGGTCTGGGTACCGATATGCGGGGTGATAATCACATTATCCAGCTTCAGCAGCGGGTCGTCCGGCGAAAGCGGCTCTTCTTCGGTAACGTCCAGCGCCGCACCCAGTATTTGCCTTCGTTGCAAGGCTTCATAGAGCGCTTTCTGGTCCACCACCGCCCCCCGGGCCGTATTGACCAGTACCGCGGTTGGCTTCATGCCGGATAACTCTTTGGCGCCGATTAAATGCCTGGTCTCTTTGGTCAGCGGCACGTGAATACTGACAAAATCGGACCGGCGCAGCAGCGTCGGTATATCCTTAATGTATTCGGCGCCGAGTTCGGCTTCATCCCGACGGCGATGCCGGTTGTGGTACAGTATCTTCATGCCAAAGCCCCTGGCCCGCTGCGCCACTGCAGCACCAATCCGCCCCATGCCGATGATGCCCAGTGTTTTACCGTGCACGTCATAGCCGAGTATCTCCATCGGGCCGAAATTCCGCCACTGGCCCTTGATAACAATTTGCGTCATCTCGATGATGCGGCGGGATAAGGCCAGCATTAGGGCGAAGGCAAGGTCGGCAGTGCTGCCTGTGACCACGCCCGGGGTATTGCTGACCCTGATGCCTCTTTTCGTGGCCGCCTCAACATCTATATTGTCATACCCTGCGCTCACATTGGCGATAACTTTCAGCTTCGGCGCCGCGTCCATGGCTGGACCATCAATCGGGTCACCTCCCCACTGCAGAATGCCATCGACGTCAGCGATACGCCGGACAAACTCCGCACGCGGTATCTGTTCCTCTTCCTCCCAGGCATCAACCCCGGCATATTTTGAGATGAGGTCAATAGCTTCCCGAGCCACCGTTCGGGTAACGAAGACCTTGGGCATTTTTTCTCCTCCTTAAGCAGTGTTGTTGCGATGACAGCGATTCACTTCCAGTGTCCTTTATCATATCGGAAAGCCTTCAGGATTGTCCAGCACCCACAGCGGTGATTGCTTGACTAATAGGCAGGGGGACAGTAGACTTATCTGGATTTAAAGCGCACGGTAACAGGATGAAGATTATCGGGCTGACCGGTGGTTTTGGCAGTGGCAAAAGCACCGTAGCCAGGTTCCTGGCCGAACTGGGAGCGGTGGTAATTGATGCCGACAAGGTGGGGCATGAAGCCTTTGAAACAGGCACGGAGACCTGGCAGGAAGTAGTGGCGGCCTTTGGTCGGGGAATCATCGGCACGGACGGGGCGGTAGACCGCCAGAAGCTGGGCGCGATTGTTTTCCGCAATCCTGAGGCCAGAGCCAGGCTGAATCAGATAATGCACCCCCGGATACACGAGCGGGTAAAAGCCCGGATTGCCGAATATAAGAAGAAGGGCGTTGAAATAGTCGTGGTGGAAGCACCGCTGCTGCTTGAGGTGGGCTGGAAGCCTATGGTCGATGAGGTGTGGACGACGAGCGCGCCAGAAAAAACCGTGCTCAGGCGGCTCAGGGAACAAAAGGGGTTGTCGGAAGCGCAATCACTGGCCCGCATCCGTGCCCAAATAACCGATGAGAAAAGAACCAGCCAGGCAGACGTGGTCATCGATACTGACTGCACCCTTGACGAGCTGAAGGGCAAAGTTGAAGCACTGTGGCGTAAACTATGTTCCCGTATTTGACACTTCAGCACGGTAACTGGTATAATGATTTGGTTTTTGTATCAGGAGGATTACCATTTACGCGATAATTGAAAGCGGCGGCAAACAGTACCGGGTATCCCCGGGCCAGACAATAGAGGTCGAGCGCCTGGGGGTAGCCGAAGGCAGTCGCGTGGAGCTGGATAGAGTCCTGTGCATCGCCGATGGCGATAAATTAACACTGGGCACGCCAACGGTTGAGGGGGCCAAAGTAATTGCCACCTCTCAGGGAGAGGGAAAAGGCGACAAAGTTGCGGTCCTCAAATACAAGTCAAAAGTCCGCTACAGTGTCAAGACCGGACACCGACAGCTCAATACTAGGCTGGCCATTAACAAGATAGTCGGGCCAGGGGCGGCTCCGGAAGAGCCGGTAAAGAAGCCACGCCGCCGCAAAGGAGTGACCAAAGATGGCACATAAGAAAGGGGGCAGTTCCAGCCGCAACGGGCGGGACAGTCAGTCCAAAAGCCTGGGCGTGAAACGGTTTGCCGGGCAAATAGTTAATGCCGGGACCATTCTGGTCAGGCAAAGAGGTACGCATATATTCCCGGGCAGCAACGTTGGTGTTGGCCGTGACCATACCATTTTTGCTCTCATTGACGGTGTGGTCAAGTTTGAGCCGGTCCGGGAAAATCGCAGAAAGGTCAGCGTTTACGCCAGCTAGCAGCTATGAAAGACAAGATTCATCCCAAATATTTCAGCGATGCCAGAGTTATCTGCGCCTGTGGCAATACTTTTACCACCGGCTCCACCCGAAAGGAACTGAAGGTTGAGGTATGCAGCCAGTGCCACCCGTTTTACACCGGGGAAAGGCGTGTCCTTGATGCCACGGGCAGAGTGGAGCGTTTCAAGAAGCGCTACAAGGTGAAAGATTGAACCAGTATGCTGATTAGAAAATAAGGAGCGGGATATCAGCACCGCTCCTTTTTCTTTACTGGAACACATTAATGAAGACGAGGTTTCACTACGGAGGGCAGGCGGTCATCGAGGGGGTGATGATACGGGGCCGGAGGGCGGTGGTGACCGCGGTACGACGCCCCAATGGTGAAGTGATTGCCGATAGCCGACCTCTGCCATCAATCTATACGGGCTGGATGCGAAAAACGCCGTTGTTCAGAGGAGTCATTGTTATCATTGAGGCCATGGTGCTGGGCATCGGCAGCCTTCTTTATTCCGCCAATATATCGCTGGAAGAGGAGGAGGAAGAAATCACCGGGAAAGCGGTATGGCTGATGATTGCCGCGGCCGTCTTGCTGGCCGTTGTCCTGTTTCTCATTATCCCCCTTTTTTTAACCAAACTGCTCAACCCTTACATCAGCTCCTCCCTGGTTTTTCACCTGATAGAGGGTGCGATAAGGCTGGTCATCTTCATTGCCTACTTGAAGGTGGTTGGCCTGCTGTCGGACATCAGGCGTATCTTCACCTATCACGGTGCCGAGCATAAAGCGGTGAACGCCTATGAACAGGGAACAGCGCTGGAAATTGACGCGGTAAAGATACATGACAAGGCACATGTGCGCTGTGGCACCAGCTTTCTCTTCGCGGTGCTGGTGATTGCCATTGTGGTTTTTGCGCTGGTCGGCCGGCCGTCGCTGTGGCTGATGCTCCTTTCCCGCATCCTGCTCATCCCCGTAATTGCCGCCCTCGGCTACGAGTTCATCCATTTTGGCGCCAAACACGCCCGAAACCCGCTGGTCAGGGCAATGCTGATACCCGGGCTGTGGCTGCAGGGAATGACCACCAAAGAGCCTGATGACGCCCAGATTGAAGTGGCGCTGGCGGCTTTAAAGAAAGCCCTGGAGATAGACGAGGCCGGGGAGATGCCTCAGCCTTCGTCCTGAGACATGGCAACAGAGCCATCTTGGTTCATTTGCTGAAAGAAGCAGGTCCGGCGGCCGGTATGACACACAGGGCCGAGAGGTTTGGCCTTTACCAGGATGGTGTCGCCATCGCAATCAATCCACACCGAACGCACCAGGATGCGGTTGCCCGAGGTTGCCCCTTTGTGCCATAGCTCCTGCCGGCTACGACTGTAGAACCAGACTTCGCCGCTGGCGAGGGTGCGGCGCAGCGCTTCCTCGTTCATGTAGCCCAGCATCAGCACCTCGCCGGTATCCTCGTCCTGAGCAACCGCCGGGATGAGCCCCTTCTCGTTGAATTTTAAGTTAGCCATCGATTCCATTTCGTTCTACCCCATCTGGTTGACGGCGGTGATGGCCTGCTTCAGGTCGATTTTGCCGGTATACAGAGCTTTGCCCACGATGGCCCCTTCGGCACCGAGTTTTTTGAGCACTTTGAGATGGTTGAGCGAGGATATGCCGCCGGACGCAATCACCGGCGCCCGCGTCGAGTCAATGACCTCGGAAATGGCGTTGAAATTGGGCTCGGTAAGCGTGCCATCACGGCTGATATCGGTATAGATAAACCGCTTCACACCGAGCTTGAGCATGGCCCGGATGAAGGAAAAGGCGGTCAGTTCCGTCTCCCGGCGCCAGCCATGTATGGCCACCTGTCCTTCGCGGGCATCCACGCTCACCACAATTGAGTCCCGGAACTTGCGGCAGGCCTCTTTTACGAGTTCAGCATTCTCCACCGCCGCCGTGCCCAGCACCACCCGCTCCGCGCCGTCTTTCAGCACCTTCTCGATTGTTTCCAGTCGGCGGATGCCGCCGCCAAGCTGCACCGGGATGAGGATGGCCCGGGCGATCTCCCTGATGATGCTCAGATTGCGCATTTCCCCCGTTGCCGCACCATCGAGGTCAACGACATGCAGTCTCGGGGCACCCTTTGCCTGCCATTTCAGGGCCACTTCAAGAGGGTCGTCAGAGAAGACCGTCTCCTGCTCGTAGTCGCCCTGGTACAGGCGCACGCACCGTCCGCCTCTGATATCCACCGCGGGAATAATCTCTATCGCCCGGCCACCTTTCGTTTTCCTCTTATTATAGGTTAATGCGGTAGTGTTGACAAACTGGCTGCCCAGTTATACAATCGCTCTGGAACTATTGAGTTCTGCCATCGACCCCGCGGGGCGGTGAGCACTGGAAAATCAATTTAAGTGATGGTCGCTTGGATCAAATATGACCGAGACGGCAAAGATGAAAAGCAAAGACACAGGGCCTTCTTCAGATATCGCGGAGAGGGCTTTTTTAATTGGACAGGAGAGGTTGCACCATGAGAGTCGTTGAGACCATCGTTGAGATGAGGCGGGTGAGGAGAAAGCTGGCGGAGCCGGTGGGCTTCGTGGCCACGATGGGCTATTTCCACGAGGGACATTTGAGCCTGGTGAGGAAGGCCAAGGAGGAAAACCCGTCGGTGGTGGTCAGCATCTTTGTCAACCCCGCCCAGTTCGGCCCCACCGAGGACTTTGACCATTACCCCCGCGACTTCCCCCGCGATTTATCTATGCTGGAAAAAGAGAAGGTGGACGTGGTCTTCATGCCGTCGGTGGCGGAGATGTACCCGGGGGGTTTCAGCAGCTGGGTGGACATTGAAAAGGTGAGCGAACAGCTTGAGGGCGCCTCCCGCCCCGGCCACTTCCGCGGGGTGGCCACGGTGGTGAACAAGTTATTTAACATCATCCAGCCGAACGCGGCCTACTTCGGGCAGAAGGACGCGCAGCAGGTGGTGGTGATTAAAAAGATGGCGCGGGAGCTGAACATGGACCTTGAGGTGGTCGCTCTGCCCACAGTGCGCGAGCCTGATGGCCTGGCCATGAGCAGCCGGAACGTCTTTTTGAACGTTGAGGAGAGAAAGGCCGCCCCCGTCCTCTACCGCTCCCTCTGCCTGGCCCGTGAGCGGTGGTCGCGTGGGGAAAAGGACGCCGGGAAAATCCGCCGGCAGATGCGGGCGCTCATCCAGAAAGAGCCGCTGGCCAGAATAGACTATGTGAGCATCGCTGACCCGGAGACATTGGAGGAGATGGAGACGGTCAGGACGCCCACTTTAATCTCACTGGCGGTGAAGATAGGCAAGACAAGGCTGATTGATAATGTGGCGGTGGGGTGAGAAAAGTTAATAGATGTTTAAAGATGGTTTATAACTTTATTAAACAGATAGTTAATTGAAAGCAGATGGCATTCATACTAAGAAAGACTTGACGTTAGCTTCAAGTCTGTGATAAATTTAAAGTGTAGTCACTAGGAGGGTAAATATGGTGTTAGATGAAGAGCTCAAATATTACAAAGCTCAGTATAAAGAGCTCTTAAAGCATTATGAGAATCAATTTGTTCTTATCTCAGGGAATAAACTCCTAGGCTCTTTTACTACAGACTCAGAAGCCTATGAAGCAGGCTTGGGGCAAGTTGGTAATAAACCATTCCTAGTTAAACGAGTCGTAAAAGGTGACGATATAGAAAGAGCTCCAGCCTTAGCCTTAGGACTCCTCAATGCCAGTTTATGATGGAGAGTTCAGAACCCCGCAAGGGCAACCGCAGCCAGTTGGCTTAAATCAGGTTGGTCCTGTAATACCCGTCGAGATAGCTATTCCAACAGCACTTAGCAGATTTTTAGCTGCACAGAATCAGCCAATTACGTCTCCAATCGCAGGTATTGCTCTTATTGATACAGGAGCAACTCGCAGTTGTGCTGACCAAAGAGTAATGTCCCAATTAGGTGTTAATCCTATTGGAAGGGTACGCCTTAGCACTGCAAGAGGACGTAGTAGTCATCTTCTATATCCTGCGAAATTCCGATTTCCACAGATGCAATTTGAAGTTGAATATAGCTCAGTTGTTGGTGTAGACCTCAGGGGACAGGGGGTGGGTGGCACACAGATAATCGCATTGATAGGCAGAGATTTGTTAGCTCGCTGCATCTTTGTCTATCATGGCACAACAGGGAGTTTCTCACTGGCATTTTAGTATATAGAACTTCCCTTTCGTTTCCATAATAACATACTTTTACTACTTAGAAATTGACGTATTGTATCATCGTTCGCAATCTTCTAAAGTCTCCTTTAGTTTTTACCTGTGAAGAAAATCCCCAAAGTCTTCTTTCCTTGACACCCCTCTCGTTTTCCCATTACAATAATTCTTGTGCCGAGGTAGCTCAGGCGGTAGAGCAGCGGACTGAAAATCCGCGTGTCCCCAGTTCGATTCTGGGCCTCGGCACCACGTCAATTTTTTGCAGTCCGCAAGTTAAATCCGCAATAAGTAATCTGTACTCACGCATTTAAAGAAGAAAATAAATACGGAGGTAATGGCAAAATGGCTGGTGCACTAGAAGGCGTAAAGTGCGTCTGTCTTATCATGTTTCAACAGACACCGGTCGCGTTCAGCATGATGGCCGACCTTGGCGCCGAGGTAATCAAGATAGAACCACCGGAGGGTGAACTGGGCAGGCAGCTTGGAATCGCACCCGGTTTCCCCCTCAGCCCTTATTTTGAGACCAACAACCGCGGCTTCAAGTGCATAACGCTGAACCTCAAGCAAGAGAAGGCCAGAGAGATACTCTATAAGCTGGTGAAGGATGCCGATGTCTTTGCCCAGAACTTCCGTCCCGGCGTCGCCGAGCGCCTTGGCTGCGGTTACCAGGACTTAGTCAAGATAAATCCCGGCATCATTTACCTCAGCGCCTCGGCGTACGGACCGGATGGGCCCAATGCCAAGCTGCCGGGAACGGATGGTATAGCACAGGCGATGGGCGGCATCTGTTTCAGTTACGGCGAGCAAGGCAGCCGTGTGACGACAGGTCAGATTTCTGTAGGGGACGAGACTGCTGCTTTTCATAATTTCCAGGCGGTGATGGTCGCCCTGTATCACAAGCTGAAGACCGGTGAGGGCCAGTTAATTGAGACTTCATTGCTCGGTAGCCAGATTCGCCTGATGGGCCATTCCATATCACGGGTTCTCATGACTGGCGAGCAGATGTCACGCAGCAGAATGCGTTTCTGGGCCGGTCATACGCCTAACGTAACGGTTACCTTCACCGACAGGAATGGCAAGCCTTTTATAATACAGGTGGTTGGCGAAGAGCGCTGGCGGAAAGGTCTGGAAAATACCGGACTTGCTGAGGAGCTGGACAAAGTCGGTTGTGCCAAGTTAGGAGATATCGCTGCCTCTCCTGAGAAAAGAAAGACCTTCACAGATACTATGGACAGGCTGTTTGCTACCAATACCAGGGAGCATTGGTTAAGGCTACTTCGTGAAGCCGATGTAGTAAGCGCACCAATCAACGACGTGGGTGAAGCCGCGGTAGACCCCGATGTCATCGCCAATCAGTATGTAATCGAGATTGACCATCCCAAGGTAGGTAAAATAAAAGAGGTCGGCTTCCCCTGGAAGTTCCATAAGACCCCGGCCAAAGCTGGAATCGCACCAGAGTTGGGTGAACACAACAACGAGATACTGAAGGGACTGGGTTATTCTGATGCGGATATCAAACAATTCAAAGAGGAGAAGATAATTTAAGAAATAAAAGGATATCCGCTACTACAAGGTTATAGAGGGCAGGAACCAGCCAGCATTCTTGCATTGGTGCAATTAATAGTAAAAATGTCCGAGTTTATCGAGCAAATCCTCAGACAAAGGAGCTTAATCTCAACCCAGTTTTTGCGTATAGGATAGCGCCATAGCCGTAGATGCTGGTATTGTCTTAGAACCCAGAAACTGGGTATCCCTAAAGGAGGTGATGTAAGGTAGCGGCCTAATCTTTCGAGAATCGAATTTTTACTACGAAAGCGTATAGAAAATAGAGAGGAGAACAAGATGACTGTTGGCAACAAAGTCATGATTTTCGGTATTGGTGACCTAGGCGGGTGGGTTATGGAATTTCTTGCTCGCCGACAAGGAGTTACTGAAATAATTGCCTGTGACAAAAGAGAAGATTGGGGGAGCAGGAAAGTAAATGTGGTTGCCGCTGGGTCTGGTGCAGAAGGCTACAATAAGACGTTAAAGTTTGAACAGTGTGATGTTTCTGACATAGACAGAACGGCAGAGTTGATAAACAAATATAAGCCTGACCTTATATATAGCGGCATGACACTAATGTCATGGACGGTGGCGACATTCTTTCCTAAAGATGTGCATGAAGAGACCAAGAAGATTGCTGGAACTATAATCCCCATGCACTTAACATTAATTTATAGGCTGATGCAAGCCGTGAAAAAATCCGGAACTAGTCCTGTCGTTTTGAATAATTCCTGGCCAGACATAGTTAACCCCATGCTATGGAACGCTGGCTTAAGAGTACTCGTTGGAGGAGGCAACCTTGACAACATAGTACTAGAGATAAAGAGAAAGATAAGCGTAAAGGAAAATGTTCCAATAAGCGCGGTTACGGTCTACTACATTGCTGAACATGTCACTAATGTTATGGGCACAAGGACAGGTATACCCTACTACTTGAAGATTCTGCTGGGGGATAAAGACATTACAAGCGAATACGATGCAGACTCATTGATATCGGACAGACTTATGGCACCTTGCCCTCCAGCATGGATCAGTTGGATTATACATCCAGAAGTAGCTGCCTCAACGGTTAGAAACATAATGGCAATCATTAACGACACTAACGAACTTGCTCATTCGCCAGGCCCGAAAGGGTTGATTGGAGGGTATCCATTCCGCATAGGAGCGAAGGGAATAAAAATTGAGTTACCTGAGGGAGTGACTCTAGAGCAGGCAATAAAAATCAATGCTGATGCAGCGAAATATGAAGGTGTCGAAGAGATAAAAGAAGATGGAACACTTGTAGTGACAGACGAAGGGTATCGAATTGCCAAGAAGCTGCTTGGCATAGATTGCCGGCAAATTAAGGTTGCGGATACGGCAGATTGGGCCAAGCAACTCCTTTCAGCCTTTAAGAAGCTTGGGGAAAAATACAACGCTCCGGTTCCTATTTATTAACCTAATCTCTAAGCTAAAGAGGAGACTATACATTTCATATCATAATAACCCGGCGAACTCCGGTCGGTGTCACCATCCTAATGATTGGCTGTTTTGCAAGGAAAGGAAGTGAAATGGACAAAAAACTCGAAGAAAAAGCGTTGGCATTACATAGAAGTTCAATAATCATAGATGGATTGGAATACGCGCCAAGCGCAGATAACTATAAGTACTTTGATGACCTGATTGCAGCAGGGGTAACCGCCGGCAATATGATTGTCACTGCAACTTATGATTCACCTCTCGAAGCTATGAAAAGGCTAAAATTCTGGTACGACCTCTTTGAGAAACATAACGACAAAGTAATACAAATTAATACGGCTAGTGATATCAGGAGGGCAAAAAGGGAAAGTAAATTTGGGGTGATTATGGGCACTCAAAATTGCGATATCTTGGGAGGTGATTTAAGCCTATTGCCAGTATACAAGCGTTTGGGGCTTAGAATTTTCCAACTGAGCTATTACTGGCAGAATTTGTTGGGAGAGGGTTGTAGTGAACGAACAGATAGTGGATTAAGCAATTTTGGCATCCAAGTAATAGAAGAATTGAACAGGTTGGGGCTAGTGGTAGATGTCTCCCACTGCGGGGCTCAGGTTACTACAGATGCTATCAATTATTCGAAGAGTCCAATAATAATCACTCACTCTAATCCCAAAGGCTTGATTAATCATGTGCGAAATAAGACTGATAAGCAAATAAGAGCTTTAGCTGATAAAGATGGAGTTATTGGCATGGTTGCCTGGTCCCGGATTTGTGAGGTCAGGAAAAATATTCGTCCAACCTTCGAAGATTTCCTAGATATAATAGATTATGTGGTGAAGCTAGTTGGACCTGACCATGTCAGCTTAGGGCTTGATCTGACCCCGTTTTGGCCCAAGTCAGAATTTGAATATTGGGCACAATTATATCCTGAATTAAGACCGAGAGGCGGTTTTTTCGAAAGGTCTATTTTCACCAATAAAGAAGGATTGGATGATATAAGCCAGACACCAGAAATTACAAAGGGATTGGTAGCCCGTGGCTATTCAGATCAAGATATAGAAAAGATTCTTGGGCTAAACTTTTTACGGGTATTTGAGGAGGTATGTGGATAAGACTGGAAAGTAAGCTCTATTTTCAGCCAAATAGCTTGGAAAGCCTATTTCTTTCTTGAGCCCATATCTCTGAAGTAGGCGAGTTGTTTGATGGTAGGTATAGCAATCAATAAATTTGGAGCGATACATAACAAGACTCCCTTCAGGTATTCTTCATTTGCGATGGCTCCTTCTACTTTAGATTTGGTGTTAACCTATACACCGTTCTTTCCATTGTAGCCGGAGCCATCCTTGTTAGTTATTACATATACTAATCTGGCTGATTGTTTAGTGGCTGACCAAGTGCCATCAAAACAGCACCCGACACTCAATGCCAGCCTTTTCAAAGGCAGAGCAAAGTTCCTTGCCTCCAAAGAGAAAGAAGTCATCGCTCTTGGCGTTCTCAAAATTATGTTTCCTGTACACCCAATCGCCATAATGGTAATTCATTCTATCAATCAATATATAATTCACCTTTCCCCTAAGCGTGGTAGCAAGCTCTTCTGCTTTCGGCAGCATCGGCGCAATCATGGCAAAGGTTCTAATACCCGCAAGATGTAGTTCCTCAAGCGCCTTGGTTCTTTCCTTAATCGATGGCGCATTGGGTTCAAACAACCGTCTTACCCCTTCATCTCCAGTGGTAACTGATAGTCCGACCTCGGACTTGTCGTTTCCTCTAAATAAGTCTATGTCACGCAACACAAGCGGAGATTTTGTCTGGATAGTTATCGGCCAATCATGTCGGACTAATATTTCAAGGCACTTCCTTGTCATCTCATATGTTCTCTCCAGCGGTTGATAGGGATCACACACTCCGCTCACCCACACCCTGCCGGGCGTCATTTTCCCTATCTCGCGCTGGAGCAGATGTGCGGCATTGATCTTGACATCAACAAATTCACCCCACAATTCTTTATGCCCCGTGAACCTCTTCATAAAGCGAGCATAGCAATAGGTACAACCATGCTGGCACCCAATGTACGGATTGACCACATAGTCAAAGACCTTTGATTTGGACAAAATGCTTCTCGCGTAGATTTCTCTGACAATCATAGGCAGACTGGCCCACCGGCGATAGCGACACCCTACAATCAATCCCGCCCGGTTTCGATGGTATCCATGGATGATTTTACCATCTACGAAGCTCGATCACACATTAGTCCATTTGGTTACTTTCCCAATGATGTAGCTAAAGGTCTCCTTAAGATTGCAGCAAAAGAGGTTAATTAAAAAGTGAGGCGAGTATTTGACAATAACTCGTTTTCAACATTATATTTTAGCATTGAAGGCAGGGCTAAGCTGACATTGGCCCACAAAGGTTTTAACAAGAAATGATCCAGCCCAGTCAGGAAAAACCAAGAATAAAAGAGATAGAAAGCGAAGCTAAAAAAGCCATTATTATGGCGGTAGCTGACAGTGTAGCCATAGCCCTTGATGACCTTGCCCCCGGGGACAGGGTCAAAATCAGGTCACTCCTCCAGGAAATTGTCGGTGAGCTCGAAGTATCAGATTCGGTGCCGTATGGACATAAGCTGTCGGTAAAACCCCTTGCGAAAGGTTCTGAGGTTATTAAAAACGGCGAAGTCATCGGTGTCGCCTCGCAGCCTATCAACCGGGGGGAGCATGTCCACATCCATAACATTGTGAGCCTGTATGTTCCCCCGCCCCGGACTAAGGTGCTTAAAGTTAGGAGAGAATCCTGATGCACTTTATGGGTTATGAGAGGCCGGATGGAAGTGTTGGTATCCGTAACCATGTCGTCATCATACCTTCGGTTTGTTGCGCCAATGAAATGGTGGCTCGAATTGCCGAACAAGTGCCCGGTGCCAAGCCCATCTTCAACAACCATTCGTGCTCACGCCTTAAACCGGATAATGACCTGGCGACTCGGGCTCTCGTTGGTCTCGGAGCTAACCCAAACGCAGCTGCTGCTCTCGTGGTGGGGGCGGGCTGCGACACTGTGCCAGCTAGCGAGGTTGCTGATGGCATTGCCCGCACGCGAAAACCGTTGGACTACGTAGATATCGAAAAAGAAGGCTCCTATGGAACCACTGTCGAGAAAGGTGTGGCAATAGCTCGTGCCCTGTTAGCACAGACAGCCACTCTGGAACGTAAGTCTTGCAGCATCAGTAATTTGACTCTCGGGATGAAGTGCACCTCCTCGGATACCACCTCAACTATAGCCTGCAATCCAGTGGTAGGCAAGGCAACCGACTTCATCATTTCCAATGGGGGAAGTGCCATCTTCACTGAGACCACGGAGCTCATCGGGGCGACGCATATCCTCACCAGACGAGCGGCTGATGATAGTGTAGCCCAGGCCATATGCCGGAAGGTTGAAGAGATGCGCAAGCGCATTAAAAGAGCCAGGGTCGATATTTTACGCTCTCAGCCCAATCCAGGTAACATGAAAGGTGGCATAAGTACTATCGAGGAAAAATCACTCGGGGGAATTGGGAAGGCAGGTACTACTTCTATCAAGGGCGTTCTGGAATGGGGGGAGAGACCGCGCACAAAAGGACTTTTCTTTATGGACGGTTCTGCCAACACACAGCTGGTCATCGTGGGCTTAGCCGCCGCAGGCGCTCAGATTATGTCACTCAGTATGGGTGGGGGGGTCTGTGCCCGGTTGCGGACTTCAACAATCAATACGGCGGGCGGCGGGCTACCAGTGCTACCCATCATAAAGACCCTGAGCAATCCTCAAAGCCTTCCGGAAGCAGACTATTTTGATGTCTATGTCGGCGGTATCGTCGAGGGGCGCGAGACTGTTGCTGAAGCGGGGAAGCGGCTCATAGATGAAATCATAGCGGTTGCCTCCGGAAAAATGACAAAACTGGAAAGTATTGCCAGCCCCTTCCAAGAAGTCTGGGAGTTTTACAGCATCGGGCCTCTGGTCTAAACCGTTTCGTTATAGCCAGACACCACAGGCTTCATGTCATGCTCCACTAACTTTTACTTGAATTATCACCCATTGAACAATTGTCTGAAATGTTACCTGAATATGATTAGTGACGACCCCCTCAATCATTATAACCACATTCCGCACGCCCATGACTTCAACTGAGGCCTAATTTGCCCCACTACTACTGACTACATTTACTCTGATTGTGTAACAGGTTGACGAATCGTTAAACGGGCATAACCTTCGAAGTTTAGATACTGCTTAATTCCAAACTGTTCCCACACTCAGTTATACGGCAATATTCACCTTATATTTTCCGTTTATTAACATTTAAAACCGACACTTTATGAGTCCACAAGTTAAATTTACATTAAAAATACTTGACAAACGGCTGAGAACGTTATAGAGTGGTAAGCGGTAACCGCCTTCCGTATTATGCCGAAGGGATGGCTTATGAAAATAGTCTATGTTAATGAAGAGGTGTGTATCGGGTGTGGACTCTGTGAAGTGTACTGCAAATTGGAGCATTCATCCTCCAAGGACTTGGTTAAATCTTTCAAAAGAGAATCGCAACGGCTCACGCCACTTCTAAGGGTGGAAAGGAGAGAGCCGATTTCATTCGCCGTGACCTGTCGGCATTGTTCTGAACCCCACTGTGTTTATGCCTGTATTACCGGCGCTCTTCAGCGTGAGCGAGAAAGTGGCATTGTTACCGTTGATGGAGAAAAATGCGTCGGTTGCTGGACCTGCATATTGGCTTGTCCCTTTGGGGTAATCAGGCAGGAAAAGCACCGGGGGAAGATTGCCAAATGTGACCTGTGTTTGGAGAAGGAGATGCCAGCCTGTGTGGCTAATTGCCCCAATGAGGCTCTGGTATATGCTGAGGTTCAAGATGGAGCACTCGCTTAAAAAGACGGCTGCTTGGTTCAACGGGTACTCTCAAATTGTCCTGACTCAATATATTTAAGAGGAGGCGTATTATGGCGTACGATTGGGGACCCTATTATTTAGTTCCAACTGAAGTCATTAAAACATATTCCGGCATTGTGAAATTACGTGAAACTTATGATGAAGCTCTCTTATTGAAAGAATTAGAGTCACTGGGCATCTCAGGTTATGTCGAAAGGGTGTCCAATCCATGGTATTTCCGTAAGAAGAATTCAAATACCTGGATTAAGATTGGTGAGTCTAGAGATAGAAGCAATAATTTTCCAACTATATGGGACACGAAGGATTTAGAAAATGGCCAATACGAGGTAATGGGATTAATGCACGTCTTTATTAAAGCGGATAGTAAAGAGAAAGCTATCGCCCGACAAAACGTGGTGGAGGTTACCGTGGAGAACTAATCTCCATGCAATGACCATGAGAAGGAATATACGATTCCCCTAGTCGAGTATGTTGCCGGTAATTTATGTAAGGCTCTGAAAACATGACACGAAGCGCAACCAAGGTAAAATATCTAATTATAGGTAATTCGGCCGGAGGCATTGGCGCCGCCGAGGCAATACGCGAGGTAGACAGACAAGGCACTCTGGCGATTGTCTCCGATGAACCCTACCCTGTTTATTCGCGACCACTCATTGCCGAGTATCTGGCTGAAAGATGCCCTATGGAGAGAATGCTTTTCCGACCGTCTGATTTCTATGAGCGACACAAAATCGTCACCTTTCTCGGCAGGAAGGCAGCACAACTTGACCTGAAGGAGCATGTCGTTGAACTGGACTCAGGAGATAAAATCTGGTGGCAAAAGTTGCTGCTGGCCACCGGCGGTTCGCCTATCGTTCCCCCGATAAAGGGGCGGGAAAAGAGAGGCGTCTCTACCTTTACCACCCTTGATGACGCCAAGGCAATTGACCAGTACCTGAAAGGAAGAACACGGGCCGTGGTTATCGGTGGTGGACTCATTGGATTAAGTGTCACGGAAGCACTATGCAAGCGCAGCGTGGAAGTTACCGTTGTCGAAATGAAAGAACGTATTTTAAACATCATGCTTGATGAGGCGGCATCAGCTCTTGAGGAGGAAGTGCTCAGGCGAGCTGGCGTGAGACTCATAACCAGCCGCACCGTGGCTGAAATCAATAGCTATTCGGGAGACACTGCCACCAGCGTGACATTGGACGATGGTGCCCAGATTCCCTGTGAGTTGGTGATAGTGGCTATCGGTGTCCGACCACGTACGGAACTTGTCGCCAATACCGGCCTAAAGATAAATCGCGGCGTCACTGTTGACCATTACATGGCCACCTCCAATCCTGATGTTTACGCTTGCGGTGACGTTGCCGAGGCTTATGATGTTACCTATGGGGAGCGTCGCCTCATCCCCGTCTGGCCTAATGCCTATATTGGCGGCAGGATTGCTGGATTTAATATGGCGGGTAAACAGATGGAATATCCGGGCGGGATAACGATGAACTCCTTGAAATACTTCGGTTTGGATGCTGTCTCCGCTGGCATTGTGAACCCCCCTGATGATAGTTATGAAATACTCAGCCAGAGCTATGACAGTACGTACCACAAAGTCATTTTGAAAGACGGGCTGGTGGTAGGACTAGTCTTTGTCGGCAACATTGAGAAATCGGGCATAATCTTCAACTTGATTCGGAACAAAACGCAGGTTGATGATTTCAAGCAGGTGCTGGTGGCCGGGGATTTTGGCCTCTCCTCCCTCCCCAAAGGACTGTGGCAACCGCACCTGAAAGTGCCACCTTCAGCATTGGTTTCCACAGTAGAGACTGAGCCAGTCGAGGAACTGGTGGCGGGTGAATGAAGAATATTACGTTGGGGTCAGACAATGAAAGAGCTTAACCGGATACAAAACCCTTACCAGGATGATAAAGTAATTGATGCTTGCTCCATATTCGGTGCCATGGATACCTCGGGCAAGAGGTTCTCCGGTAAAGGTGTCATCAAGGCAATTGCCAATATGCATGACCGCGGTAATGGTCTGGGAGGTGGCTTTGCCGTCTACGGGTTATATCCTGAGTATGCTGACCTTTACGCTTTCCACATCATGTATCTCAGCCAAAAGGGCAAGCAGGATGTTGAGACACTCCTTAGGGACAGGTTTCACTTGATTCAGGCTGAAGAGGTACCAAACCGGCCGACGCCGGCGATTGTGAACGCCCCTATGGTCTGGCGCTACTTCCTTGAGACCGGACAGCAGAAACCAGAGGGGCAGGTGGATGATGATTATGTTGTCGAGAGGGTAATGGAAATAAATACCCAATTCCCGGATGCTTTTGTCTTCTCCAGCGGCAGGGATATGGCGGTGTTCAAGGGAGTCGGTTACCCTGAGGAGATAGCCGAGTATTTCTGCCTGGAGCAATATGAAGGTTATCTCTGGACGGCCCACGGCAGATTCCCGACCAACACGCCGGGCTGGTGGGGCGGCGCCCACCCCTTCTCTATTCTGGATTGGACTGTGGTCCACAACGGCGAGATTTCATCCTACGGTATCAATCGGCGCTGCCTAGAACAGTTCGGCTATCACTGCACCATGCAGACCGATACCGAGGTGGTGGCTTATGCTATTGACCTGCTGATGCGGAAACACGGGCTGCCCATCGAAATTGCGGCCCGCGTGCTGGCACCACCTCTGTGGACAGATATCGAGCGCTGTCCTCCGGAGGAGCAGAAGCTGCTTCGAACCCTGCGCCAAGTATATGCCAGTTTACTTTTAAACGGCCCCTTCACTGTGATTATAGCTCATCACGGTGAGATGATCGGGCTTACCGACCGCATTAGGCTGCGCCCGCTGACCGTGGGCATCAAGGACAGTATGCTTTACCTTTCCTCTGAGGAGTCAGCCATCCGCCTAATTTGTCCTGATTTAGATAGGACTTGGATTCCGGCTGGCGGAGAACCGATTGTCGGAAGTCTGAAAACACCACTTCAACCGCAGCCAGTGGCTGCTGCTGGGTTGGCACCTACTCAATTGGTTAAGACCAAAAGAATACTTGGCGGGAAAAGGGAATACCGATATGAATTGAGGGTTGAGGTAAGGTGAAGACATATTTGCCACCCCGGTTTTTGGTCGAGAGAGACGCGGAACGCTGCATCAAATGCGAGGTCTGCGCCAACCAGTGCTCCTTTAATAACCACTACTACGACGCTGAAGATGATGAGATGAAGAGTCGCACCGAGAACTGCGTCGGCTGCCATCGCTGCGTCACCTTCTGCCCTACCAGCGCATTGACGGTGCGGCGCAACCCGCTCGAGTACCGTGACAATTATAACTGGCGCCCCGAGTATATCGAAGACATCATCAAACAGGCCGAGACCGGCGGCGTCCTGCTCACCGGGATGGGCAATGATAAAGGCCAGCGTATCTACTGGGACCATATGGTGCTCAACGCCAGCCAGGTGACTAACCCTTCCATTGACCCGCTGCGCGAGCCGATGGAACTGGTTACTTACCTCGGGAGAAAACCAGACCGGGTAACTCTGGACTCAGACCTTAATCTAGAGACAGAGTTAGCGCCTCAGGTCAGGCTGGAAGTCCCGGTCATGTTCAGCGCCATGTCTTATGGTGCCGTGAGCCTGAACGTACACGAATCTCTAGCCCGGGCGGCTACTGAGATGGGTACCCTCTGGAATACGGGTGAGGGAGGGCTTCATCCCAAACTGTATAAATATGGTAACAATACCATTGTTCAGGTAGCCTCAGGGCGTTTCGGTGTCCATCCTAAGTACCTCGATGTTGCCCGTATCGTCGAGATTAAGATTGGGCAAGGCGCCAAACCCGGCATTGGCGGGCACCTCCCCGGAGAAAAGGTGAGTGCTGAAATCTCGGCGACCCGCATGATTCCCCAGGGAACTGACGCTCTATCTCCCGCCCCCCAGCACGATATTTACTCCATTGAAGACTTGGCACAGCTTATCTACGCACTGAAAGAAGCAACCCACTATGCCAAGCCGGTATCAGTCAAGATAGCTGCGGTGCATAACTCGGCAGCCATCGCCAGCGGTATGGTGCGGGCTGGTGCCGACATTATTGTGCTTGATGGAATGCGCGGCGCTACGGGTGCTGCACCCAAGATTATTCGTGACAACGTCGGCATCCCGATAGAGATGGCTCTGGCCTCGGTGGACAGCCGCCTGAGGCAGGAGGGCATCCGCAACCGGGCCTCAATTGTCATTTCCGGTGGCATTCGAAATAGCGGTGACGTGGCCAAGGCAATTGCCCTTGGTGCTGACGCCATCAATATTGGCACTGCCGCGCTGATTGCCCTAGGCTGTCGCCTTTGCCAGCAGTGTCATACCGGGAAGTGCGCCTGGGGTATCTGCACCTCTGACCTTTTTCTGACCAAGCGGGTTAACCCTAATATTGGCGCCAGGCGGCTGGCGAACCTCCTGCATGGCTGGAGCCTGGAGCTCAAGGATATGCTGGGTGGTATGGGCATTAACGCCCTGGAGAGCCTTCGCGGCAACCGACTTCACCTGAGAGGAGTGGGGCTTACTGATACCGAGCTGGATATCCTCGGCGTAAGGATGGTGGGAAGCTGAAATGGTACACAGCCAGAAAATCAACCAGACGGTGAAAATTGACGCCAGCGGTGTTCATTACCGGGAGCTTAATACTAGGCTCAGAGAGCTAGCCAACAATGGCACCCGGAAGATTGAACTCCGCAATGTCTTTGGGCAGCGATACATTGGCACTAATCTAAATAAGCCAGTGGAAATTAACATTTTCGGCACCCCCGGGAATGACCTGGGGGCATTTATGGATGGACCCAAGATTACCGTTTTCGGTAACGCCCAGGACGGTTGTGGCAACACGATGAACAGCGGGGAAATAATCGTTCATGGTCACGCCGGGGACATTATTGGCCTGTCCGCCCGGGGAGGTAAGATTTTCATTCGTGATAGCATCGGTTATCGGGCCGGCATCCATATGAAAGAATATCAAGACCAAAAACCGAAGTTGGTCATCGGTGGCACAGCACAGGACTTCCTTGGTGAATACATGGCGGGCGGTATCCTGGTCCTGCTGGGTCTAAATGGCTCTCAATACCATAAAGCCAAATTTATTGGCACCGGGATGCACGGAGGCGTTATCTACCTGAGGGGAAGTGTCGAAAATCACCAGTTAGGTAAAGAAGTGGGCATTAAAGACCTGGAGGCAGTAGACTGGCAGATACTAAAGAAGCTCGTTGCTGAATTCGCTGCCCATTTCGATTATAATGATGAGGAGATATTGAAACACCAGTTTATCAAGCTCTTCCCACTCTGGCTTCGACCCTATGGTAGAATTTACGCCCATTAACCAGAGGAGTTTTATGCTAGGCCAAGAAAAGAAACTTCTTATCATAACTGAGTCAAGTAAAGGCATAAATGGGCTATCTTCTGAACTTGCCCGGAAGGGATTTGTCTGCTCCGTCACTACCGCACAAAATGGGGTGATTGAGCAAATCACTGAACAAAACCCGGACTTGGTGATGCTGGAAATGAACGGACGCGCCGCCGACTCCGGAATCTCGGCACTACCCCAGAGAATAAAACGGGTGAGGCCACTGCCCATCATCGCCCTGATCAACAAAGAAAACCTTGGCCACCTTGATATTAACTTAAAGTCGGTAGATGATTTCCTCATTAAGCCGGGTGATTTAAATGAACTGGTATTGCGGTTGAAAAGACTTCTCGACAATGGCAGCGGCACGGATAGCAGTGAGCTTATTAAATGCGGCGACTTGGTGATAGACCTGGCCCAGTGTGAGGTTACCCTCAACAACAGGCTCGTTGAGCTTACTTTCAAAGAATATGAGTTGCTCAGACTCTTTGCTAGTCACCAAGGTCGCGTCTTTACCCGTGATGCTCTCCTCAACAGAGTTTGGGGCTATGATTATTTTGGCGGCGACAGAACGGTAGATGTCCACATCAGGCGTCTCAGAAGCAAAATTGAAGACGCCAGCCACATCTTCATTGAAACGGTACGGAATATCGGGTACCGGTTTAAATGCGGCCGCTAGCGTTTATTTATTGAACACGCTCACTCTGTTTCCCTGCCTCAAAAGGAGAGGGAAATTTTTTAAATCGCCCCTCTCTCAGCCCGCTTTTCCACATCAAAAAGACCCAGGTTCATCCCGTAACCTAAATTTAACCTGCATGTAATATGTTAGAAACATTTGTCTCTTATCCTTGTTAGTAGAACAGGGGTGAGCCATGGATAACGACCTTTTCCAAATCGCTAAAGCCAGGGACATTTACTTAACCCTAGACCTATGGACGATGCTCTCGCCTAGACTAAGTGGGGCAGTATACAGAAAATTACGGCCCAGCGAGGGCAGCCATGAGTCTGAGAAGCAAAGCAGTAAAAATAATATTGAACACTTAGCTAGTGCAAGGCCTCATTCACCCGGTGTGACTGGAACAGACAGCGAAGGTGAAGAGGGGATTTTAGATGTCGATTAGTTCTGGTGATACCGCCTGGATTTTAGTCTCCTCAGCACTGGTCATGTTGATGACGCCGGGAGTGGCTCTTTTCTACGGTGGCATGGTGCGGAGAAAAAACGTTCTTTCCACGCTGATGATGAGCTTTGCCGCTCTGGGTCTGGTAGGGCTGCTCTGGATTCTCTACAGCTATAGCCTCAGTTTCGGCCCTGACATCGGTGGCCTTATCGGTCGGCTGGACTTCATCGGACTGCACGGGGTCGGGCAGGAACCCTCGCCTATCTACGCCAGCTCGGTACCCCACCTCGCCTTCATGGTCTTTCAGGCGATGTTTGCCACCATCACCGTTGCCCTTATCACCGGAGCGGTGGTGGAGAGAATAAAGTTCAGCTCGCTCCTTATCTTTTCGGCACTCTGGCTCACCATTGTCTACTGCCCGGTGGCACACTGGGTCTGGGGAAATGGGGGCTGGCTGGCCAAACTTGGGGCGCTCGATTTTGCCGGTGGTACCGTGGTGCACATCTGCGCCGGCGTTTCAGCACTAGCTCTGGCCCTGATACTCGGCCCACGCAAGGGTTTCCGCGAGGGAGAGCCTATGGAGCCAAATAATATCCCGATGGTGATGATCGGTGCCGGCTTGCTCTGGTTCGGCTGGTTTGGCTTCAATGCCGGCAGTGCTCTTACCTCCGGTGGTCTGGCGGCCAGTGCTTTTGTTGCCACCAATACCAGTGCGGCCGCAGCTGCTTTCACCTGGATGATACTGAGCTGGATTTACCGGCGTCCCACCTTGCTTGGTACCACCACCGGGGCAGTTGCCGGGTTAGTAGCCATCACTCCCGCCGCCGGTTTTGTCTCACCAATAATGGGGGTGCCAATCGGCATTGGGGCCGCAGTAATATGCTACTACTGCATGCTCTTCAGAATGCGATGGCATATAGACGAATCACTGGATGTATGGGCAGTTCACGGTATGGGGGGTACTTGGGGTGCTCTGGCCACCGGGATTTTTGCCAGCGTCGCGGTGAATTCGGCTGGTGCTGACGGCTTACTGCTGGGTAACTGGCTGCAACTGGGCAAGCAGTTCGTTGGTGTGGCCACGATCTGGGCCTTTGCCTTCATCGCTACCCTGATTCTGGGCAAGCTAATAGATATAACCATCGGCCTAAGAGTCGGTGGCATGGAGGAAACAGTGGGACTGGACATATCGCAGCATGGCGAAAGAGCATACGGAGGTGCGCTGCGATGAAAAAAATAGAGGCCATTATCAGGGAGGAAAGGCTGGAGCTGGTGCGCAAAGCGCTGGAAGATAAAGGCTATTTCGGCATGACCATCAGCGAGGTGAGCGGGCGGGGAAGACAGAAGGGGGTTCCATTGCAGTGGCGCGTAGGTGAATACCGTGTGGATTTCCTGCCCAAAATAAAAGTTGAAGTTGTGGTCCTTGATGATGACGTGCCCAAGACGGTAAACGCCATCACCACCAGCGCCCGTACCGGGGAAATGGGAGACGGTAAGATATTTATCCTGCCTGTGGAAGACGCGGTTCGTGTCCGGACCGGCGAAGCCGGCGAAAACGCAATCTAACCTATAATCAATAAATAATGGAGGTCAAAATTGGCAAAAGGAAGTAGAGAAGAAAGCAAAGAATACGTCTTA
>CAZJGR010000005.1:0-50118 GCA_964545815.1 uncultured Dehalococcoidaceae bacterium
GACCGGATTTAACCTTTAAGCAGATAACGG
Source organism: uncultured Dehalococcoidaceae bacterium (assembly GCA_964545815.1). Classification (GTDB taxonomy): domain Bacteria; phylum Chloroflexota; class Dehalococcoidia; order Dehalococcoidales; family RBG-16-60-22; genus E44-bin89. The sequence goes on from CAZJGR010000005.1 coordinate 31, forward strand.
CATCTTCTTTTAGTAACAGTTCGCTTCGCTTTCACTGTTATATTATATGCCATCAGGTTGAGTATAAAAAACTATTCCCGGGTATTTACCCCGGGAATAGTCAATTCAGCCAGCTGCCGACGTTATATTAATATTCGCGGCGGAAACCATAGTTCCAGACGAGCACAATGGCGACAATGGCAGTTGCCACCAGCGATATAATTATGGCCAGCCAGGGGGTCGGTGCGGGAACCGGGGCGGGAACGGCCGGTGGTGTCGGTGCGGTCGGGGCCGGATATTTTACCTCCGGCACCTTTATTGATGGCACCGTTGTGGTTATCACTACCGGCTTGAGCGTCGCCGGTTTGACGGTAAGCGTTCCGACGACTCCATTGATATCCACCTTGTAGCTGCCCGCCTCGCCCTGAACGGTGGTGAAGGACACGGTCTTGGACTCATGACCGGCCAGCTTAATATCCTTGCTGGCCACAGCCACATTATTTATCTCAAGCGTTACTTTGGTCGTGCCGGAGACATCACCCGTATTGGCCACATCCGCGCTGATAGTGGCTTGACTCGCTATCTCAACTTCAGCCGGTGAGATGGCCAGCTTGCTGACGGTAAATTTAGCTGGTGCCGTATATATCATGACACTGTATTTGGTGAAATGGCTTATCTTGACCGTGATGGAATTGGCACCTTTGGTAACCTCTATATCCTCGTAATAAAGCATCTCCCACTGCTGGGTACTCTGGTTATAGTAGCCTATGCGTAGGTTTTGTGGCCCCAGTCCGCTTGGTATCCACTTCGGGTTATAGACGAAAGTGAGTTCTATCGGTGGGTCGAAGGTGGCGCCATCCGGTTTCAGGTCATAGCAGAGACCAATGAAGCCCATATCTTGTGGTGGTTCCGGGGGAGTCGGCACCTCGGTTATGGATATTGAGGTCAGAGGACCACCGGTTTTGGTCTGAGCGAAGGTACCTTCAGGAAACAGGAGAACCAGGTTACCATCAGCCGATTCGAGCGTGGCCGTCTCAGTAAAGAGGCCTCTGGAAGTAGTTACATCGGTGATTCCGCCGCCGCCGCTTGGTGGTGCACCGTCACCTTCACCATAGCCATAGCCCTGGCCGAAGGCGGTATGATACTGAACCGGCTGTGGCAGCAGCAACAGGGTGGCAAAGATGGCCACGATTACTGCCAGCTTAGCCCATCTTTTAATGCTTGCCTTTTTCATGGTAAATACACCTTAATATTATTTTTCTACCCTTTTGGGTGTAGCTCCATTGTAAATATTTCGCTATTTAATGTCAAGACCATTATCAGTATTTTGGCTGAAGAGCAACATGCCTGTAAACATGATAATGGTTGATTTTGGTTACCCATCGGGGAAGGACATTTCATATAGGCTCATGATTTTACTGTTATGTCTGGGTTATAATGGTAAAATAAATGACCGCCAGATAATATGCCAGTCCAGTATAAATATTTATAATTAAATAGGACGACTTCATTGAAGATTCCGAAATCACCTAAGATATCGGTTATCATCCCGGTGAAGAACATAGCCGGGAAAATTGAGCCGTGTCTGAAGGCGGTCTTTGCCCAGTCACTGCCTCCGCATGAGGTAATCGTGGTTGACGGGCGTTCCACCGATGGCACTGTGGAACGGGCGCAAAAATTTCCGGTGAAGGTTTTTTATCAGGACTATGGTGCGGCCGGGGCGGCCCGTCAGATTGGTGTGGAACACGCTGAGGGCGAATACCTCGCTTTCACCGATGGCGACTGCATTCCCGGTCGGGACTGGCTGAAAAATCTCATTGGCGGTTTCGGCGAAGGCATTGTTGGCGTTGGCGGCGGCATACAGAACATTGGCCGGGGGATATGGACGAAATCGATTAACCTAGCCCTGGCCACCGTTCTAGGCAGCGGGCGTTCCGTGCAGGGCGGAGCTTCTTTTTCCGACCGCTTCGTGAAAAGCATCAGCGGCTGCAACAGCATGTACCGCAAAAGCGACCTTTTACGGGCGGGCGGCTTTGACCCCAATCTATCCGGGGCTGATGAGACGGAGTTAAACGCGAGGCTGCTTAAGTCTGGCCGGCTGCGGTACATCAGAGAGGCCACTGTTCTTCACGACCATAGCCGGGGATGGAAGGAGTTTGCCCGAAATATGTATCGCTATGGAGGCTGGCGTAAAGAGTGCGGGGTGTGGGACTGGCCGGTGCTGCCGCCACTGCTGGCCCCCCTGCTGCTGCTGACGCTGCTCGCCAGCCGCTGGATTCTGCCGGCCATCATCGGCTTCTACCTGGTCATAATCGGACTGCACGGGCTGTATTTCGCCATCAGAGAGAAAGAGGTGAGATATCTGGTCACCATTCTCATCGTCTTTATTATTGAACATCTCGGCTATACCGTCGGTTTCTGGAAAGAGGTATTTCGGCCGCGTAAAATGCCGAAGGCGGCAGAGGGACAGTCGAAATGAATGTGCTGATGCTGAACCCTCCCTTCAAGGGGAGGTTCTCCAGGACCTCACGGAGCCCGGCGGTTACCCTTGGCGGGACGATATATTACCCCTTCTGGCTGGCCTATGCCACCGGTGTCCTCGAGCAGAGCGGCTTTAGCGTCAGTCTCATTGACGCGCCGGCACAGGGCCTTTCCGTCGGCGATGTGATTGAGCGGGCAGATAACAGGCCTCCACAGCTGATTGTGGTTGATACCAGCACGCCGAGCATCTATAACGATGTGAAAGTGGCGGAACAGCTCAAGGAAAAATTCCCCGCCTCATTCGTGGCTTTAGTGGGCACCCACCCCTCCGCCCTGCCCGAGGAGACGCTGAAGCTCAGTGAAATGGTGGATGCCGTCGCCGTCGGTGAGTATGACTATACCATACGCGACCTGGCCCTCAGTCTGCAGAAAAGGGGGGACTTGAGAACGGTAGACGGGCTTGTCTTCCGGGAAGGCGGTGAGATTGTCCGTAACCGACCGCGTGCGCTGATTGAGAACGTCGATGAGCTGCCCTTTGTCAGCCAGGTCTACCAGCGCCACCTGAATGTTCGCGACTATTATTTTGCGGCCGCCAATTACCCCATGGTCATGCTTATTACCGGTCGGGGCTGCCCGTACCGGTGCTTCTTCTGCGTCTATCCGCAGACCTTTCACAGTCGCCAGTACCGGCCGCGTAGCGCCGCTAACGTGGTCGACGAGTTTCAGTGGATTGTGGAAAACCTCCCTGAGGTAAAGGAAATTGGCCTTGAAGATGATACGTTCACCGTTGACCAGGAAAGGGCAAAGGAAATATGCCGGCTGATACTGGAGCGGGGGATAAAGATAAAGTGGTACAGCAACGTGCGGGTAAATCTGGAACTGGAGACGATGCAGTGGATGAGGAAGGCGGGCTGCCGGCTGGTCACCGTCGGCTTTGAGAGCGCCGACCAGGAATCACTGAACCGGATGCAGAAAGGGATTACCGTGGCGCAGATACGGCAGTTTGTGCGCGATACCAGGAAAGCGGGGCTGCTGGTTCACGGCTGTTTCATCATCGGCAATCCCGGCGAGACTGCGGCGACGATGGAGAAGAGCCTGAACATGGCCAAGGAATTGAACTGCGATACCATGCAGTTTTTCCCGCTGCTCGTCTACCCGGGGACGGAAGCTTACCGGTGGGCGAAGGAAAACGGTTACCTTGGCTCCCAGAATTTTGCCGACTGGGCAGACGAAGGCGGCATGTACCGCAGCGTGCTCAATATCCCCGGGCTTCCCGCCGAGAAGGTAGAGGCGTTCTGCCTGCGGGCTAACCGAGAGTATTATCTCCGTCCCCGATACCTGCTGATGAAGCTGGGACAGCTTATTTTCGGGCCACGGGAAATAAGGCGGACGCTGACCGGGGCACTCACCTACTTTAGAAGGCTGCCCAGGAGCTACCGGCGCCAGAAGTCGTAATTATTAACTGCTGGCAGCGGTGCGACCGCTTACCGTTAGGCCAGGGCTCCGGTTATTGCCTTGACGCTCCGCTTGACGTTTTCGATTTTCAATATCTTTTTCCAGTCAGGCTGGAAAATCTGACTCATGGCCTGGCTGGCGGCTAATTTGGCCCCGTCAGAAACCGGTGCGCCGGCAAAGCCCCAGACAATGGCCACCGTGGTGCGAATGTGGCCCAGCAGAAAGTCGAGGACGGCCTGCCGGGGAAGCCCCATCTTGACGACGTCTTCCATAGCTTCACGGATAGCCATAAAACAGGTTAAAGCTAAAGTCTCCACCAGTGCCGGCTCCAGAACCGCCATCTGCTCGGTGGTGAGGCGGTGTGCCCTCAGAACCGGGGCAAAGATGGTCCGGACGATGGCCTCCCCCTTGGCGTAGTCTTTTTCCGGGCCGTGGTGCAGTGAACAGACGATGTTCTGTTTGGCTTTGACCCCGCCGAACCAGTCGCGCTGGGCGGCCAGGTCCGTTTCCTCACCGAACAGCGGCGGGTGGCAGGGGTGGCTGATGAAATAGGTGATGTCCTCCCGCTTGGGCAGAACGCCCGCATACCCCGCCGCCGGGTCCAGACTTATGACCATGGTGCCGCTCTTGAGCCTGGGGACGATATCCTGGCATATCTTGCCAATGAGCCTGTCCGGCAGGGCGAGGATAACGATATCAGCCTGCTGGAGGGCTTTATCCTGCGGTGTTACCGACAGACCAAGCTCTTTCAGGCTGGCTTTGCCGTCGTCGCTTATCTCAACATAAAGTGTTTTGTAGTCGGCGTTATCTTTTAGATTTCGGACAATGCGCAGGCCCATCTTGCCGCCCGCACCCATCAATGCAATTGTGCTCATACCACTGCTCCTTATCTCGTTTTTTCAATGCGGAATGATTGCCGGGGCAATTCCGCATGCCAACTGTAATGGTAATTTCTTTGCGCTGGCTTGTCAAACCAGCCGGCAGACTATCCAGGGAGAAAAAGTGGCGGCGCTCTTTATCGCTGTTGACAAATAACTGCCTGTTCAATAAATTAAAGACGTTGAATATTGAAGTAGAAAGGAGGGCGTGAAATGGAGTGGGGAATGGCAAACCGTATGGCACAGTTAATCCAGCCCGATGGCCATGCTCTGTTCTTACCAATTGACCACGGGTACTTCCAGGGTCCAACGCGAAAGCTGGAGGAGCCGGGTAAAACCATTGCGCCTCTCTTACCTTATGCCGATGCCCTTTTCGTTACCAGAGGGGTTTTACGCTCATCAGTTGCCCCGGCTAAAAGCAAGCCGGTTATTCTCAGGGTATCGGGCGGCACCAGCATGGCGGGCAAGGACCTGGCCAATGAGGGAATTACCACCTCAATGGAAGAGGCCATTCGCCTTAATGCTTCCGCAGTTGGCCTTTCGGTATTTGTGGGCAGTGATTATGAGAAGGAATCATTGCTGAATCTGGCCAGACTGGTGGACGACGGCGAAAGATACGGCATCCCGGTCATGGCGGTTACCGCGGTGGGCAAGGAGATGGAAAAACGGGAAGCCCGCTACCTGGCCCTGGCCTGCCGCATCGCGGCGGAACTGGGGGCAAGGGTGGTCAAGACGTACTGGTGTGAAGACTTTGAGAAAGTGACCGGAGGCTGTCCCGTTCCCGTGGTTATGGCCGGTGGCCCCCAGGTTGATACTGAATTTGGAGTTTTTGAGTTCGTATATGACGGCATGCAAAAGGGGGCAATTGGGGTGAATCTGGGCCGAAATATATGGCAGAACGATTTCCCTGTGGCCATGATTAAAGCGATACGTGCCATCGTTCATCAGAAGGCGACCCCGCAGGAGGCTCAGGAATTATATAATCGCGAAAAGGAACCAAAGGGCAGGAAGTCATGACTGGCAAAAAGAACATGCGCGTGGCCATGTGGTATAACAACCGCGATGTTCGCGTTGAGGAGATGCCCGTTCCCCAGATAGGTCCCGGTGAACTGCTGCTACGGGTGGAAGCAAGTGGCATCTGCGGCAGCGATGTCATGGAGTGGTATCGCCTTGGCCGTGCGCCCCTGGTTCTGGGCCATGAAATCGGCGGGCAGGTTGCGGAGGTGGGGGGTGGGGCGGATGATTTCAAGGAGGGGGAGCGTGTCTCCGCGGCGCACCATGTGCCCTGCAACACCTGCTACTACTGTCTGAGAGGCCATCACACCATGTGCGATACCCTGCGCAAAACTAACTTTTATCCCGGTGGCTTTGCCGAGTACGTGCGCCTGCCGGCCATAAATGTGGAGCGGGGTGTATTTCGCCTGCCCGATGAGGTATCCTATGAAGAAGCAACTTTTATTGAGCCGTTAGCCTGTGTGCTTCGAGGACAGAGGATGGCAAATATGAAGCCGGGCAACAGCGTGCTGGTCATCGGCAGCGGTATTGCCGGACTGCTTCATCTGCAGTTAGCCCGCGCTTTGGGCGCAAGGCGGGCGATTGCCACGGACATCAATGAGTTTCGGCGGAACGCGGCCAAACGTTTCGGTGCTGATACCGTGCTGCATGCCAAAGAGGACTTGTCGGCCCGGTTGCGTGAGGTCAATGATGGCTATCTGGCCGACCTGGTGATAGTCTGTACCGGCGCTACGACGGCTGTCCTTCAGGCATTTCAATCAGTCGAGCGCGGGGGAACAATCCTGCTCTTTGCACCCACAGACCCCGGCGTTTCCATTCCCATTTCATTGAATGAGGTCCTCTGGCGTACTGATGTCACGCTGACCACCAGCTATGGTGCCAGCCCTTATGACTACCAGACGGCTCTGGAAATGATTCGAGCCGGCACTATACCGGTGCGACAGATGATTACACATCGTCTGCCTTTAGCCGAGGCCGGTCTGGGCTTCCAGCTTGTGGCCAGGGCAGATGATTCCATCAAGGTTATCATTGAGCCCCAGAAATAACGAAGATAATACGTAAACATTAACCAATTTTAAAAGGAGGAGAAATGAAAGACTTATTCAACTTAAAGGGCAAGGTAGCGATTGTCACCGGTGGTAATGGCGGTATCGGTCTGGGGATAGCGCGCGGGCTGGCCTCGGCGGGGGCCAATATAGCTGTCGCCGCCCGCGATGAGGCCAAAACCGCCAGGGCGGTGAAAGAATTGCAGGACAAGTTCGGCGTGAAGGCAATCGGGGTGAAAGTAGACGTCAGGGAAGAAAAGCAGATTCAGGATATGGTGAAAAAGGTGCTGAATGCATTCGGCCGGGTCGATATTCTGTTCAATAACGCCGGCACCAATATCCGCCGGCTCCCGCAGGAGTATACAGTGGAGGAGTGGGATGAAGTGCTGGATATCAATCTGCGCAGCGCCTTCCTCTGCTCGAAGGCAGTCTACCCAGCCATGAAAGCAGCGGGTGGCGGCAAGATTATCAACACCGGCTCCATGACCTCCATCTTCGGCGCGCCAAAAGTGATGCTCTACGCGTCAAGCAAGGGTGGCATTGTGCAGCTAGCACGCTGTCTGGCCAATGCCTGGGCAAAGGATAACATCCAGGTAAATTCCATCCTTCCCGGCTTCATCAATACCAATCTGACCAGAATAGCCAGGAAGGACATGCCGGAACTGGAAGAGCGGGTTAACACGCGTACGCCGGCGGGCCGGTGGGGTGAGCCGGATGACCTCGCCGGGACGGCCATTTTCCTGGCCAGCCGGGCCTCTGATTACGTCACCGGTGTGGCACTGCCCGTGGATGGCGGCTTTTCCTGCGCCATGCTCTAAAGTCCTGGTCAGGTTAAATAGACAGAGCGATAGCCTTTCTGGACTCAGAATGTGCCCGAATGGTCACCGGCACCACGCTGTAAGCGGAAGGGAGAATTGTATCATGGCGGTAAAGGGCAACCTCGGCGCTGAGGACCTTTGTTTTACCCCGGCGGTGGAACTGAGAGAGATGCTCCGGGAAAAGGCTATCTCTCCGGTGGAACTGATACGGACATTCCTGGAAAGAATCGATAAGGTCAACCCGATAATCAACGCCTACTGTACGCTGGTGCCGGAGCTGGCGCTGGAGGCAGCCAGAAAGGCAGAGTCGGCCGTCATGCGCGGCGGTAAAGCAGGCTTGCTGACCGGAATCCCGGTATCGATAAAGGACCTTACCATGACCGCCGGCATCCGGACCACCTATGGCTCAAAGTTGTATGAGGACTTCGTGCCCGCGGAAGATGAACTGCTGGTGGAGCGGGTGAAGAAAGAGGGGGGCATCATTCTGGGCAAGACCAATACGCCTGAATTTGGTGCCGGCGCCTCGACCTTCAATCAGGTGTTTGGCATCACGCGCAATCCCTGGAATACCGCTTACACGGTTGGGGGTTCCAGCGGTGGGGCGGCGGCATCCGTGGCTGCTGGCATCGGGCCGCTGGCCTCAGGCAGTGACCTGGGTGGCTCACTGCGAATTCCGGCCGCTTTCTGCGGGGTGGTCGGCCTGCGCCCATCGCCGGGCCGGGTGCCGCATTACCCGAGTTTGCTCAACTGGGACGACCTGTCGGTGGCGGGGCCAATTGCCCGCACCATACCGGATGTCGCTCTGCTGCTGGACGCGATGTCCGGCCCGGACGGAAGGAGCCCGGTGTCCCTGCCCAGAGAAGCCACCCCATTCCTTCAGGCGGTGCAAAACCCCGAAGTCAGGAAGCTTAAAATCGCCTGGAGCGACAACCTGAACCTGATGCCGGTTGAGCCGGTGGTATTGAAAGAGGCACGGAAGGCAATTGACGTCTTTCGCGGTCTGGGCAGTGAAGTGGTGGAGGACTGCCCTGACTTCAGCGGAGCCAGAGAGACGGCGCTCATTCTGCGGGGGGTGCGCTTTGTCGCCAGGTATGGGGAGCAGTACCGCAGCGACCCGGGATTCCGGCGCTGGGTGAACCCGCTGGTGACGGGCAATATCGAGCAGGGGTTAAAGCTAACCGGCGAGGAGATAGCCTGGGCACACCGGCAGCGTTCGGAGATATGGGAAAGGGTGAGAAAATTTTTTGATAAATATGATTTGCTGCTGACGCCGACGGTGCCAATACCGCCCTTTCCAGCTGAAACCAAGTTCCCCACCGAAATCGCGGGCCAGCCCATGAAAAACTACATTGACTGGGCCATGCTGACCTACGCCATCACCATGACCGGCCATCCGGCGATATCAGTGCCCTGCGGCGGGACGGAAAACGGGCTGCCGGTCGGGGTGCAAATCGTGGGCCGACACCACGGTGAAGCCGCCCTTCTAAAAGCAGCGGCGGCGTACGAGCAGGCGGCACCCTGGAAAGATAAAAGGCCCCCTATTTCTTTTTGACCGCTTGCCGGACCGCCTTGACGATATGACGGGCTGATATCTCATATTCTTCTTTCAGTTCCGGCACAGTCCCAGACTGGCCGAACCGGTCTCTGATGCCGACCCGTTTCACCGTCGCCGGCGCGTTCTCCACCACGATTTCGGCCACCGCCCCACCCAGGCCACCGATAATGCTGCTATCTTCCACGGTGACGATGGCGCCAGTCTCTCTGGCGGCTTTGATAATCGCCTCCTCATCAATTGGCTTGAGGGTGTGCATATCCAGCAGGCGTACCTTGATGCCCTCTTTGGCCAGCGTATCAACCGCTTCCAGCGCGTCGGAGAGCATCAGGCCGGTGGAAATGATGGTGGCATCACTGCCATCAGTCAGCGTCACCGCCTCCCCCAGTTCGAACGGAAAGTCAGCGCGGTATACGGTGGGCACGGGGGGATTGGAGATGCGCAGGGCCGCCGGGCCGACATGCTCGGCGATGGCCCGCGTCGCCTTCTTCGTCGACACGGGGTCGGCGGGAGAGACGAGCATCAGGTTGGGGATGGCGCGCATGGCGGCGATTTCCTCAATAATCTGGTGTGAGCCACCCATAAAAGACCAGAGCATGCCTGAGTTGCAGAGGACTATCTTGACATTCAATTTATCAAAGGCCACGTTCTGTCGTATCTGGTTGTACGCCCGGCCCACGGCAAAGATGCTGTGGCAGTGCGTGAACGGCAGATAGCCACCCCCCGCCAGGCCGGCGGCGGTGGTGATGAGGTTGGCCTCGGCGATGCCCACATCGTAGATACGGTCGGGGTGCTCCTTCTGGAGCAGTTCGCCTGCGGCACCGCGGGGGAAGTCGCTGTACAGGAGCACAATCTTGCCGTTTTTCCGGGACAGCTCCGCCATTTCCTCATGGTAGGCCTGGTACATGGCCTTCATTTCACCAGGTGGTTCCAGCACATAATCGCGTTTCATCTTTCACTCCCTTACGGTCTTCTGGCTATTGGCGTGAGGCTGCCTATTTGAGCGCCGCCATCGCCTCGGCATACATTTCATCGGACAGCCGGCAGAAGTGCAGGTTCTTGTGCTCGAAGGAGGGCACCCCCTTGCATTTGGTGGTGTGGGCGATGATGGCATGCGGCTTGCCCTTCACTTTATCCGCGTTTTCCAGGGCGGTGAGGATGGCCTCAAAGTCGTGGCCATCAATCTCGGCCGTATCCCAGCCGAAGGCCTTCCATTTATCCGCCCACGGCATCATATTCATCCTTTCCTCGATTGTGCCGCTGGACTGGAATTTATTGTGGTCGATGATGGCCACCAGGTTGTCCACCTTGTAATGAAATGCCGCCATGACTGCTTCCCATACCTGTCCTTCATTGCTCTCTCCGTCGCCGACAACGCAGAAAACGCGGTAGCGGGGTTTCGGGCGACCGGACGAGTCCTTGGGGGCACCGATGCGGGCCGCCAGCGCTTCACCCAGGGCAAATGACAACCCCTCACCCAGCGAGCCGCCGGAATACTCAACCCCCGGCACAATCCGCTCCGTGTGTGCCTGTAAGGTGGCTCCCATTTTGCCATAGGACTGATACAGCTCTTTCGAGAAGTAACCTGATTCGCCGAGGGCGGCGTAGACCGTCTCACAGCAGTGGGCTTTGGAGACGATGAGCCGGTCCCTGTCCTCGGCATCGGGGTTTTTCGGGTCGTGCTTCATGTGGTGGAACATCAGCGCGGCAATGATATCCGCCTGCGAAAATGAGCCGCCTATCCACCCTGAATCGCCGGCTTTGATTATTTCCACAGCGTCCCGGCGGATAATCCTGGCTTTTTCCGCCAGTTTTTGAATCAGCTTTTTATCGTGGGCCATAACCTGAGCACCTCCTGTAACATGCTAGAGATATATTAAGATTACAGTATCTCGTTTATCGCCTTGATAAGCTTTTCCTCATTGGGCAGCCAGAAGTCCTCCAGGACTACTCCATACGGTACCGGCGTATCCGGCGCATTGACCCTTTTAATCGGGGCGTCAAGATAGTCGAAGCCTTCATCGGCCACGATTGCCGCCACATGCTCGGCAAAGCTGCCCGTCTGGCACTCTTCGGTGAAGACAACCAGGCGGCTGGTCTTCTTTACCGAGTTCAGCACTGTCTCCTTATCGAAGGGCACGATGGTGCGCGGGTCGATGACTTCCAGGCTGATGCCCTTTTCCTTCTGCAATCTTTCCGCTGCATTCAGTGCCCGTGTGACCATGGCGGCTGTAGCGACCACGGTAACATCACTGCCTTCCCGCTTGATATCCGCCTGCCCGAGGGGGATGAGGTATTCCTCTTCCGGCACCTGGCTCTTTGGTCCAGCCCACATTAATAATTTATGTTCGAAGAACATCACCGGGTTGTCATCACGGATGGCGGTCTTGAGCAGGCCCTTGGCGTCGTAGGGATTAGATGGCAGGACAATCTTCAGCCCGGGGATATGCATCATCATGCCCTCGATGCTCTGGGAATGCTGGGCTGCCTGGCGCCGTCCCGCGCCACATAAAGCATCCATGGTCAGGGGCATTTTAATCTTGCCCCCGAACATGTACTTCATCTTGGTCATCTGGTTCATGATTTCGTCCCAGGCCACGCCGAGAAAGTCGGCAAACCGCATCCGCGCAATCGGCCTCATCCCGGTGATGGCGGCGCCGATGGCGGCACCGAGGATAGCCGCCTCGGAGAGAGGCGCATCCCTGACCCGGTCGGTTCCGTATTTCAAATACAGGCCGCTGATTTCACCCATCAGGCCGCCCATTTTGCCCACGTCTTCACCGAGGATGAATACCGCGGGGTCTCGGGCCATTTCCTCGTCGAGGGCTTCACCAATGGCCTGTCGGAAATCAATCTCTCTCATGCCCGTCTCCTATGAATAAACATTTGCCAGAGCCTCCTCCGGTTCTGGGAAGGGGCTTTCCAGAGCGAATTTAACCGCCTCGTCCATTTCGGCCAACGCTTCCTTGTCCATATCATCCATCCGCTTTTCGGTCAGCACCTTCATCTGGATAAGCTTTTCTCGGTAGGTTTTGATTGGGTCCCTCTGCTGCCACTTTTCAATCTCTTCTTTGGGGCGGTAAGTGCCGGAATCGCCCTCAAAGTGGCCGCGGAAGCGGTACGTCTTGGCCTCGATGAGGGTTGGCCCCTTTCCCTGCCTGGCCCTGGTCACCGCCTCCCCCACCGCCTCATAGACCGCCGTGACATCCATGCCGTCAACGACAACCCCGGGGATACCATAGCCGACGGCCCGGTCGGCAATATTGGGGATGTTCATTGAGATACTGGTCGGCACGGAAACCGCCCAGAGGTTGTTCTCGCAGATGAAGACGACGGGTAAACACCATACGGAGGCCAGGTTGATTCCTTCGTGGAAGCGGCCGATGTTGGAGGCACCGTCGCCAAAGAAGGCGATGGTAACCTGGTCCGTCCCCCTCAGTTTGGCGGATAGCCCGGCCCCGGTGGCAATGGGGATTCCCGAGCCAACGATGCCGGCGGCACCCAGCATGCCGATATCGATATTGGCGATGTGCATGGAACCGCCCTTGCCCAGGCAGTAGCCGGTCTTCTTGGCGAACAGTTCCGCCATCATCTTATCGGTTTCACCGCCCTTGGCGATAAGGTGCCCGTGTCCGCGGTGGGTGCTCATAATGTAGTCCTCTTTCTTCAGGTGGGCAATTGCCCCGGTGGCCACCGCCTCCTCACCGATGTAAAGATGGACGCTGCCGGGGATATTCCCGTCAGCAAACTCACGGGCGACCCGTTCCTCGAACCGCCGGATACGGGTCATGGTGCGAAACATCCAGATCAGCTTTTCCTTTTCCATAGTCATAGTTGCTCCCTTCTCTATAACCGGGATTAATCATCGGGAATACCGAAATGAGCCGGTGGTTTGAGCGCCAATACGTTGCCATCAACCCTCACTATTATATAATACCCATTTCTGAAATGTGAAACTGGTCACCAGAGCTATCGACGAATATTTGACAAATATCAGGTGAAAGATAAAAATGTGGTTAATGTGCTTTCATCCTGACGGATTCACCACGGACAGAAATTCACCATAGCCTAAATTAGCAAAAGGAGGAAACAGGCATGAGTCGTAAAGCCAAGGTCGGCTTCACCAAGGATTATTATGATAAGGACGGCAATTTCATTCTGGATTGCCCGGGATTCAGGTCGGTAGAGAAGATACCGGGTATTGAGCGGGAAGTCTTCGCCGAGATGCTGCCGGAGGTGGCCCCGCATCAGATAGAGGATTATGATATCGTGGTTACCCGTACCTTCTCCCGATGGACGGAGCGCAGTTTTATCGGCAATGACCGGATTCTTTCGCTACACCGCAACGGCGTTGGCTATGACCGGGTTGATGTTCCGGCGCTGACCAAGGCCGGGGTGCTTTTATGCATCACGCCGGATGCAGTGCGCCGCCCGGTGGCGGTGGCCATCATTGCCTTTATCCTTGCCCTCAGCACACGCCTTTTCATCAAGCACCGGCTCACCAGCGAGGGGCGATGGAGCGAGGTGCCCAAGTACAATGGCTACGGCCTGGTTGGCCGGACGCTGGGGTCACTGGGGGTGGGGAACATAGGGCATGAGATGTTCAAGCTGGCCAAGCCCTTAGGCATGAGGCACATCGCCTATGACCCTTACCTCAAACAAAAAGACGTTAGCGATGTTGACGTGAAGCTGGTGGATATGGACACCGTGCTCTCTGAATCGGACTTCCTCAACATCAGCTGCCCGCTGAACGAGAAGACCCGCCACCTCATCGGTGAGCGGGAACTGAAAAAGATGAAGCCGACCGCCTTCCTCATCAACACCGCGCGCGGGCCGATTATCGATGAGGTGGTGCTGGTCAGGGCTCTGCGGGAGAGGTGGATAGAGGGGGCGGCACTGGATGTCTTTGACCAGGAACCAACCCCTCCCGATAACCCGCTATTCAAGCTGGATAATGTCATCGTTACCGCCCATGCCATGGCTTTCACCGACCATTTTCTCAACTCGGTCTGGGAAAACATCGCCGGGCAGATCACGCAGCTTTTGAGCGGGAAAATGCCCGATGGCGTGGTGAACCGGGAGGTCTGGGGTCAGCCCAAGTTTCAGTCCAGACTGAAGCGGTTCCTGGGGCAGATTAAAAGCTGAAAAAGGGAGGAGATTAGATTGAAGAAGAACCGCGTGAAAGAGCTGTGGCGTGAGGGGAAGGCAGCGGTGGGTGTCTGGATGGTGCTGGGCAGTCCCATCACCGCCGAAATCATCGCCAATCTGGGGTACGACTGGGTAGTAGTTGACACCGAGCATGGTGCCATTGATATCGGCACCATGCAGTCCATCATACAGGCTATCTCATACACCAGCACGGTGCCGATGGTCAGGGTAGCCTGGAATGACCCGGCGCTGATAAAACGCGCTCTGGATGCCGGTGCTTACGGGCTGGTTATTCCCATGGTGAACAGCCCTGAAGATGCCGTGCAGGCAGTACAGGCCGCGCGTTATCCGCCGCTAGGCATACGGAGTTACGGTGGCCCGCGGGCACGTCTCTACGGTGGGGTTGATTATTTTGAGCACGCCAACGAGGAGATTGCCTTGGTCGTGCAGATAGAGCATATTGATGCGGTGAACCGCGCTGACAAAATACTCTCCGTTGCGGGCGTTGATGCGTTCTTTATCGGGCCGTCTGACCTTGCTATCTCCATGGGAATCAAGCCGGGTCTTGACCAGACTGACCCCCGGCACGTGGCAGCGGTGAGCAAAGTGCTGGCGGCCGGGAAGAAACACGGTGTTCCGGGGGGAATCCACGTGGGCAGCGCGGAAGCGGCCAACGAACGCATTGCGCAGGGGTTTCAGTTTATTGGCCTGAGCAGCGATGAGGGCTTTGTACGCAGCGCCGCGTCGTCAGCGCTGAGCAAGGTCGTTAAAGATAAAAAAGTCATTTAATCAAGCCTTTGCCGGGCGGATGTCACTGTCTACTTCGCATCTCATGGAGCAGCGAGATAATTAGAGTAGCACCGAAAATCACCACCGCGATGGCAAAGAAATAAATTGCCTTGTGGTCTTTTTTCGGTGGTGTCAGCGGTACCGGGGTTGGCCCTGGCTGGGGTGAGGTGCCGGGAACGGTTTCCTTCTCTGGTGGAGGGGTGATGTTGGCGGTGGAAAAGGTCACTGTTTGTTCATTGTTAGCTTCGTTGCTCTCCAGGATATGATTGCCTTCATCGATAACCACCCTGATGGTGTGCGGTCCAGCCTGAGACATCCAGGTGCTGAAGGTCTCCTTGGCTTCAGCGTCGGGCTCAAGTGGATTGATTTGTCCTGAGGCCAGGTACTGGCCATCGACATAATAACTCAAAGATGAATATCTGGCCTTGGCATCACCCCGGTTTCTGATAGTTACCGTAAAGACCACATTGTCACTGGTCGGAGGTTCTCCAGAGGGCCAGGTGATGGCCTCAATGGTCAGGTCAGGGGCGGTAATGGAAAAGGCGAGCGTTTCGGCATTGTTGTTCTCATCTCCCTCAGAAATGGCATTGGCGCCATCAGTGAGCAGAGTGAGGGTATGCGGGCCGATGGAGGCATCCCATGCAAAGGTATTAGTAATGCGTGCCCCGGCATCTAGCTGTGGGATTTCTTGGTAATTCACCGTGATATTGTCAACGCAGAAATATATCTGGAAAGCGCCTGCCCTGAGGCTACCCTTATTCCTGACGTATGCGGTCAGGGTAACTTTATCCCCCAAAAACGGGTCAAGCGGGCTCCATGTCACGGCCTCAAAGGCAAAGTCTGGCATGGGGTAGGCAATCTGTGTCTTGTTATTGGCTTCATTGCTCTCGGCCACCAGGTTCGATTCATCGACAACGGCAAGGATGGCATGCGGCCCCGCCGCTACCTTCCAGTCAAAGGCTCTGGTTGCTGTTGTGCCGGGGTTCATTTCCGGGATGTCCTGATAGCCCCTCAGGTTGTTATCAATGTAAACATGGACCAGTGAAGGGTCTGCCCGGCTGCTTCCATTATTCTTTACGTTTACCGTGAAGGTAACCGTTTCTCCTACTGATGGGTCGTTGTGCGACCAGTCTATGCTTTCGATGATGAGGTCGGGACCGATGGGGGTCAGGGTTACCGTCTTCTCATTATTGGTCTCGTCGCTTTCGTCAACAGCATTTTTGTAATCAGCGAAAGCTTTAATCACATGTTCGCCGGCGGTAGCAGTCCAGGTGAAGGTCTGATTGTCGGTGGCGTTAACCGATATTGGATTTAGGTCGTCAGAAGACACCTGGTTATCATCAATGAAATAGGCGATATGGGCGTAATCAGAGCCCGCCTCTCCCTGGTTTTTCACCGTGACCGTAAATGTCACCACGTCACCGATGATTGGCTCTGATGGTGTCCAGGTTATCTGCTCGATGATGAGGTCAGATGGCGGTGTTAGGAAGGTAATCATTATTTCGTTATTCGATTCATCGCTCTCGGGCACTCTATCCCAGGGGTCAACAATGGCTTTTATCTGGTGTGAACCTGGTTTGGCTCTCCAGGTAAAAGTTACCACCGTCGCACCACCAGCATCCAGCTCCTCCAGTTCCTGATAGCCCTCGTTGAAATTATCAATTTGCAGGTCGACGCGGAACTCATCAGCGTCGCCACTCCCCTGGTTCTGCACGGTCACGGTAAAGGTAACCGTATCGCCCACCGAGGGCACTGACGGCGACCAGCCGATACTCGGGACAATGAAGTCGGGAGGGCTCGGGACAAAGGTGATGGTTTTTTCATTGTTGGTGACATCGCTCTCGGTAACAACGCCGCTTGGGGCCACCACCGCTTTTATATTGTGCGTGCCCGACCCGGCAACCCAGAGAAAAGTCACGTTCTCCGAAGCACCGGGTTCCAGTTTATCAGTCCATACTGAATCTAAATAGCGACCATTGACGTAAAAATTGACTGACGAGTTGTCTGACGCCGCGCTGCCCTGGTTGATGACACATACCTTGAAGCTTACATTGTCGCCTGTTGATGGGTCCGAGGGAGACCAGGATATATCATCTATGGTGAGGTCGGGAAGGAGAGCCGAAAAGACTACCGTCATTTCATTGTTATCTTCATCCATCTCCAGCACGACGTTATCTTTATCGACGATAGCCTTAACATCGTACGAACCTGCCTTGGCAAACCAGGAAAAGGTTATGGTCTGTGTTTCACCGGGGTATATCTTGTTGCCATCCTGGTAGCCCCAGGAAATACCGCCGAGGTAAAAATGCACGCGGCTTGAGCTGGCCACAGCCGCGCCCCGGTTCTTAACGGTTACATTGAAAAACACCGTTGCGCCAACGGAAGGTTCCGCTGGTGACCAGGTTATGGAATCGATTATCAGGTCCGGGCACAGTGTTATTAATGTGTAGCTCTTTTCGTTGTTGCCCTCGTCGCTTTCACTCACCTCCTTCCGGTAATCGACCACTGCCTTTATGTTGTGTCTGCCGGCTTTAGCCGTCCAGGTGAAAGCGTATTGGTCGCTGGCGCCGGGGTTAATCGGTTTCACGTAGGCATTGCCAATGTAATCATCGTCAATATAGTAAGCCACATAGCACTGGCCTGAAGTGACCGTGCCCCGGTTGCTGATGGTAACGGTGAAGGTTACATCTTGCCCGATGGCCGGCGCTTCCGGTGAGCTGGTTATCGCCTCAACAGTCAGGTCAGGGCCGGATTCCGCCCGCGCCACTGAATCTGCGTTATCGACCGGCCAGAAGAGCTGGCCGAAAGAGGCCAGTACGGTGGCCAGAATTATGATTAAAGTGAGAATCCTTTTCCGCACCATGTTTACATAATACATAATACATATTACCAAACAACAAATCAACAGGATAAACATAGTGAAATAGTACCTTTGGCGCAAGTACTTTAGGGGCAAGCCTCATGGTAGCAGATTACGGATTTGTTTTGAGCTTAACAGGAAAATAGTTGGAGAACCGGGAAAAAACTTGTGAGGTAACTCCTGGGTCAGTTATCTCCGGCTCAGCCGCAGGATAAGGGAGCAGACAACGAGCATGGTCAGAATGGCGGCGCTGGTGAGGGTGAAGCTGGTATGGAAACCGAGATGGTCAATCAGGTAGCCCAGTGCCGGGGTCAGCAATCCGGTGCCCTCCATGTTGCCAAAGAAGTAGATGCCGAGGACGGTGGAGCGATTTCTGGTTGAGGTCTGGTCAACAATAAACGCCTGGGCTCCGGTGGTGTTGATGTACATGGCAATGCCGATGATGACCATTATGGCACCGGTACCAAATCCATAGGGTGCGATATTGAGAAGGTAAATCGCGATGCTGGCCATAACACACATGGCGATGATTATCGCTACCTGACCAAAGCGGTCTGCAAGATAGCCGCCGAATGGCCCCGCCCAGAGCCCCATAAAGTAAACGAGGGATATTGAAGCCGCCGCCACTTCCTTGCCCGTGCCATAAGCATCGACCAGGAAAAGCGGGATAAAGGAAACTATGGATGCGAGCAGCGCCTGGGTGAATGAGCTCAAAGTGATTGTGACGGCCAGGCGACGCAAAGGGATGGGAGAAGGTGGGGCTTCCGTGGGGACGCCGGTATCCGTGGGCACTGCTTTATGATATGGCACGCGTTTTCCCAGCATGAAATGGAGCATAATGCCGATGCCAATGGCGAGAATAGCCAGCGCCAGGAACGGTCCGCGCCAGCCCCAGGCGGCGGCAATGCCGGCGGCGATGAGCGGTGCCAGGAAGTAGCTCACACTGCCACCTACCATGTGAAAGCCGAGTGCCTGGCCGCGGGTTCCTGGCGCCACCGCGGCCGATATCATGGTTGTGGAAGCGGGGTGGTAACCGCCCCCCAGTATGCCCATCAGCGCGAGGCTGACAAGCAATACAATATAGTTTGGCGACATACCGGCTAATAGTCCGGCGGTGCCCACTCCGATGATACCGACGGTGAGCAGGATGCGTGGCCCAAAGCGGTCGGCCAGCCATCCCGCTGGGAGCTGGCAGATACCGTATATCACGCCGAAAGCCGATATGATAAATCCGGCACGGGTGTAATCAAGAGCAAATTCGTCGCGAATATAGGGCAAAAGTGGCACCGGAAGAGCGGTCACCAGATGATGTGATAGATGTGCCAGCACAAAAAGAGGCAGCAATCCGCTGAAGAGGGAACGCAAGCTGAATCTACTTCTGATGGCGATTTCCTTTCGGCGATAAAAACTGTGTTCGGGCGAGTTGATACCGTAAATGTATCATACCACGAAAGGGGAGCGGGATTCTTGTCACCGTCCCTGACCTATATGGAAGGTCATGAAGATAATACCTTTTCCCGATGCCTGAGTTTATTCTTGCCCGGCCTGGGTGGCAGTGGTGGTGGGGTGATGATACAGCGTACGGCGCACTGCAGGCAGCGCCGGCCTTCTTTGGCCGCTGCTTCGTCACTGAGGCCAAGCTCAACTTCGGCAAAGTTGCTGTTTCTCTTCTCTACCGGCAGCGCTGGCATAACTGCTCGAGGCCATTCGAAGAAGCCTTCATCTTTGCCCACGCAGGGGCTGAACCCGCTCTCCGGTGCCAAGACCTCGCTGATGTCTCCTGTGCCGCCCAGATGCTTATCAATAGAAGAGGCTGCCTTACGTCCGGCGGCGATGGCCTCAATCACCGAAGCCGGGCCACTGACGGCATCACCGCCGGCCCAGATGCCCCTGGTGCTGGTGGCCAGAGTCTCGGCGCTGGCCTGAATGGTGTTGCCCCGGCCCAGCTTGAGTTTGAAACCGTCGGGGATATCCGGCATCTGACCGATGGCAGCGATGATGGAGTCAAACTCGGTGGTGAACTCACTGCCCCTGATTGGAACCGGTCGCCGGCGCC
Source organism: uncultured Dehalococcoidaceae bacterium (assembly GCA_964545815.1). Taxonomy (GTDB): domain Bacteria; phylum Chloroflexota; class Dehalococcoidia; order Dehalococcoidales; family RBG-16-60-22; genus E44-bin89. The sequence goes on from CAZJGR010000005.1 coordinate 20,107, forward strand.
CGCTGGCATCGGGCTCACCGAGTTCCATACGGGTGCATGTCAGCTTCAAAACCTTGCCCGCGCGGTCAATGCGCAACGGTGCGGCGAGGAACATGATTTCTATCCCCTCTTCTAGGGCGGCCTCGACTTCCTCCGGGCTGGCGGGCATCTCGGCCCGTGTACGGCGGTAGACAATGGTCACCTTTCTGGCACCGGTGCGGAGGGAGACCCGGGCCGCATCAATGGCGACGTTCCCGCCGCCGATGACCGCCACCCGGGCACCAGCCTCAATCTTCCGGCCCAGGTTAACCTCTCTCAGGAACGTGGCGCCATCGAAAACGCCCTCTGTGTCCTCGCCTTCCACGCCCATCTTCATGCCCTGGTGTGCTCCGGGCGCGGCAAAGACAGCATCATAGCCCTGGGCGAAGAGGTCGGCGATGGACTCAATTCTGGTATCCAGTTTAATCTCAACGCCGGCCGCTCTGATGATATCGATTTCGGCGTTGAGCTTTTCCGGCGGCAGGCGGTAATCTGGGATGCCGACGCGCATCATGCCGCCGGGCTCGGGAAGGGCCTCGAAAACGGTAACCGCATGTCCCTGCTTGGCCAGGTAATAGCCGGCGGTCAGCCCGGCCGGCCCCGAGCCGATGATGGCCACCTTCTTGCCGGTCGGTGGCATTTTCTTAGCCCGTTGCTGCCATTTTTTGTCGTCGTGCTCCGCGGCCGCCCACTTTAAGAACTTGATGGCGATGGGCTCATTCAGGGCCTCGCGGCGGCAGGCCTGCTCGCAGGGGTGGATGCAGACCCTTCCCAGAACGCCGGGGAAAGGAACCTTTTCCCTGATGACGGCCAGCGCCTCGGCAAACCGGCCCTCGCCGCAGAGGCGGACGTAGCGGGGGACGTCAATGTGAGCCGGGCAGTCGTAGCGGCAGGGATTGGTAAGCTCGTCGTGGTTTATCTCCGGCTGCCATTTGGCTGCCTTGTCCACCAGCGCCCCGGTGGGGCAGACTTCAACGCAGGCGCAGCAGTACTTGCACCCGGAGGTGACGAGTGATTTGCCGTCGGACGGCTCTGGCCAGCGGTCGCCATCATGGTCGGCCATCTTAATGGCCTCAATGCCCCTTATCTCCTTGCAGGCATTCACACAGCGGGAGCAGCTGATGCACAGGTTATAGTCCCTTTCGAAGAGAGGGTTGTCGCGGTCAACAGGTAGACCACGGTACTGCCAGGCGAGCTTTTCTCCTTCCAGCCCTATGTAGTCGACAACCCGCTGCAACTCACACTGGCCATTGTAGGGGCAGAGGACACAGCGCTGGGTCACCGCCACGTTGCGCAGACAGATATCATATGGCCCGCAGCGGTCGCGCCGTTCGCAAGTCAGGCATTCACAGGGATGGTGGGCGAGGAGCTTTTTCAGCGCTTCCTTCCGTTCCGCCCTGACCTGAAGCGTATCGGTATGTACCACCATCCCCCCGGCGACCCTGGTGTTGCAGGCGGTGGCGGCCTTCTCCGTGCCCTCGATTTCCACCAGGCACAGCCGACAGGAGCCATCAGGGGTGAGCATGGGATGGGCGCAGATGGCCGGAATGTAAATGCCGGCCTTTGTCGCCGCCTGCAGGACGGTTGTTCCCTCTTCGGCTTCAATTGTCTGGCCATCAATGGTCAGTCTGATTATTCCCATGCTACGCCTCGCCTCCAGATTTAAGCAGTTTCACCAGTCGCCAGCTCGTGCTCTGACAGAGGTAGATAATATCTTCATTCGGCAGGTAATCGGTGATGGTACGGTCGAACATGATGGTGCCTTCCGGGGGAAATTCGGCATCGCCTTTCCAGAGCACCAGAGTTAGTGGCACCATGTTTAAAGCGGGAACGGTCACGGAAACGTCGCCATAATCCGCCTTACGTCCACCAATCAATTGCGCAGTTTCCAGCAATCGCTCCGGGTTATCCCCGAAGTAGGTGACCAGCGGTTTTATGGCCCGCTGATAGAAGGTCGGGAAATAGCCGGCGGCGTCAGAAATCTCCTTGAATGAGATGAGCTCACCGGAGAGCGGAGTGCCCTTCGCCTGCGTCACGTAGTGGAGCAGGAGTATTTTGTCGGTAAGCGATACGGCTTCTTCGCTGTCCTGGCGAGATAGGCTGGCTTCAGGGTAGGTTATGAGGTATGTCCGGTGCAGGTAGTCAAGGGATATAGTTTTCTCTGATTTCAGGAATCGGGCACCGCACCTGCGGCACTGTGGCTCGATGTCTTTGATTTCAGCCAGTCTTTCCTTGGCCAGCCGATAAGCCAGCTCATAACCGTAACCGTAATTCTGCTTCGGCAGCGTCGAAACCTTGCCTTTATTCATCTGGTTCTTTTTCCGGGCAAAAACGCAAATTTATCCGTTGGCGGTTCCCGCAACCCTAATGGTTATATTTCCAGCCAGGAGTGGGAGTAGAGCGATTCACCGGTCAGTACCCTGACCGTTTTGGCATACTTGACTTCCTCCTCAGATAGCGAGGCATAGTTCGGCTTCTCCCCGTCCATCATCCGGTGCACCAGTTTTATCAGTTCCGGCTTTTTCCCTCTGACAATCTTTATCAGGTCGGCATCAAATGCATCCACAATTGCCGAGTGCAGGCCGTATTTCATCAGCATTATGAGATAGGTACGGTTCAGCCATGGCCGGAGGTGGGTGGGTGTGCCATTGGAAATATTGGATAAGCCGACCACTGATTTGCCGCCGGGCGCAATCTCGCTGAGCATGGCCATCAGCTCGACCAGAGCTTTGACCTGATTTATTTCCACCGACACCGGGCTGGCAATCGGGTCAATCCAGAGCTTTTCGTTGGGGATGCCGATTTCATTGGCCTTGTAAACAAAGTCAACGACGTTCATCGCCCGTTCGTTGGCATCCCGTGGCATGCCCTCGGCGCCCCAGAGCAGGGCGATGACGTCGGCATCGTATTTCTTGGCCAGCTCGAGGCCGGGTCCTATGCGGTCCGGCTGCAGTGAGACGGAGTTGATGATGGGGTTTTTTCGGGTCGTCTTGAGTCCAGCTTCCATGGCCACGAGGTTGGTGGTATCCAGTGACAGCGGTAAATCGCTGACCTCCTGCACCGTATTGACCACCCAGGTCATCAGCTCGTCGCCGGCCTTCCTTGCCGGCCCGATGTTCAGGTCAAGGTAGTCCACCCCGGCCTTAGCCTCCGCCCTGGCGAGGTCCTGGACTGGCTTGGGGTTTCTCTCCTTAAGCGCCGGGCCAATGGTCTGGGACATCATGTTGATGTTTTCACCAATGAGTATCATCTTTGCCTCCTTATGGAGTCCATGCCTTCACGTAGGCGGGAATATGGGCGCCTTCTCTTGGTCCAACCAGTATCTCCCAGCCGGGCAGCTCCTCCTCCAGACCACCGCTTTCCACCGCCGCATATCCCGGAATAATCAGTTTATGGTGTTTTACCTTGTCCATAATGCCACATTTCTTGACAAAGGGCCCGATGATATCGGCACTGAACTTGCCGGCGGCCCAGGCGGTCATCACCGAGAGCCCCTCCGTGTCCTTCACCAGAAGCCAGCTGGGAACACGGCTGGTTTCCAGATAACCTGAGACCAGGAAGTAGGTCAGCGAGAAATTGGTCGTAATTAGTACTGGGGAGTTGTCCTTGGGGCCACCAATCTCATAGATACCTTCCTTTGTTGCCAGCGGCCGCTGCGGGTCGGTGAAGATGTTCAACCTTGCCACGAGCAGCGGGAACAGGCTTTCGCCGTGGAAATCAGACAAGACGATGATGCCACCGTACTTGGCGACAAACATGGCGGCGAGCACCGCTTCCTTCATCGGGTCGTTGGTCATCTCACAGGGGAAGGTGATGGTGGGGAAGCCAAGAGGTCGAAACTTCTTGTTCAGCGCGGCGCTGCGGATGATAATCTGGTCTTCGAGCGCCTGGCGCGTGGTTCTGGCGCCGGAGTCAATGACAATGCTTTTCAGTCCCGCCTGTGTCAGTTTGCCGGTCAGTGCCACCACTTCTTCCAGGCCAGAGCCCTTCACCGCCACCGGGCAGGAACTCCCCTTGGCCAGCTCCGCGACCTTATCAACGTTATCTTTGGTGGCGGCATAAATGAGCGGCTTGCGGTCGGCGCAGACTTTCAGCCCGGCGGCCAGGACATCAGGTTTATCGCTCATCAGGATGATGCCGCATTCGCTGCCCTGCGCTACTTTGCTCACCACGCTGCCAAATTTCTGGGGGTCAGCAGACTCGCTTTTCACCGCCACCAGCTCGGGGCGGAGGGTGAGCCCGACCCTTTCATACTGGAGCTTCTGGCATTTCTCCAGTCTGGCGTTGACCTCGGCATCACCCATAGTGTCCTTGATGAGGATGGCAATGCCGGGCGGGTTCTCAAATCTTTTTTCGTGGCGGAACAGGACCGTCTCGCCGCCAATCTTCAGTGCCCGGTTGCCGACCCCGATGGTAACCGGCAAAATGGGCGGTGCTGAAGCCTCGGCTAGTTTCACTTTCGACTCCTCGGAAATGTGAGGACAGCGGCTCAGTTCCACCTTGCCCGAGGCCAGTTGCATGGCGAAAGCCAGGCAGGTGGGCACGCCGCAGTCACCGCAGTTCGTCTTGGGCAGCAATTTAAAAATCTCAATTCCGGTAAGTGGCATGACAAAGCTCCTTTCTTAGCCCAGTATCGGGTCCATGGTCAGGGCCGGATGTCCTTTCTCGGTAAGGAAGGGCAGAATGGCCTCCTCGGTGGTGCCGATGGTCTCATCGGCAATCTTGTCCAGCAGGTTCGGCACGCCCATTTCCTTGCCACGTACCTTGAGTCGCTCTCCAATTTCCTCCTTCAGCGACTTGGGCATCCAGACCATTCTCAGCAGACCACCGTCACCAATCATGAATTTTTTCTGGGTGGTGTTATATTTACCGTGCCCGACAAAGCCCGGCGTGCTGATGCCGCCACCGATGGTGCCGGCCAGGGTGGTGAACTTCATGCCGCAGGGTGTTTCACCGGTGTATTCGCGGTTTACGGTCATGATGCCATTGCAGAGCGGCAGGACGACCGCGATACACTCGCAGCAGCCGCAGGTGGTCATCGGGTCGTAGACGATGCTGTAGAAATTATAGTGGTCTATCTTCCCGCGTGACGCCTTGGCCACGAACTGGTTGACCCCCTTCCATTGCCCGAGCTTGGCATCAACCGTTTCGCCCTTTGCCACCGGCTGGTTGGGGCCGGTGGGGTTGATTTCATAGGCCGCTTTGCAGTCCATCCAGTTGTAGGAGCCGCACAGTCCGGTCCTTTCCGGGCTGATGACGCAGACGTGGCTCGGGGCAAAGGACTGGCACAGCGTGCAGGAGTAATAGATATCGATGGTTTCATCGGTCATGCCTTCAATGCGGGTATCGCGGGTGGCGTAGACCGCTTTGGCTTTCTCCACTATCTCCTTGACCTTGTCTTCTTTGGTGTAGAGCTTGACCTGCAGTTTATCGAAGATACGGCCAAAGTCCTGATGCAGTTTGGCATGGAGGATGGTACCGATGTGGTGGAGCTTAAATCCTTTTTCCACCGCCTGCTTGCTGACGCGCAGCCAGGCGATGTCCCTCTGCCCGATGTGCATCAGGCCCTGAGCATAGTTGATGAGGTGGTGTATCTGCCGCTCCAATATGGGCTCATAGTCTTCCTGCATATTGCGGCCGGCGACTTCCACCGCAATCGCCAGCGGCAACTTTGCGCCAGCCTTAACATCGGTTATTTCCGGCCCGACCACCTCGATTTTGCCGTCTTCCACCTCTTCCATCCGTTTGCTGGTTACCCACTCGACCATCGGGGTGCGGCCGCCGCCAGCCTCAAGGTAAATATCTTCGCCGCGGACGCGCTCACCCTCGAAGGCGGGGCCGAAAGCGACCGGAATGGGTATTTCGGCTACCGTAACTTTCAGGCCCCTGGTCTCGATGGCCTTGGCCACGATTTCATCATGGGGAATATTGGAGACGACGTGCTCATAGGTGGTGATGCCGGTGGGCAGGACCTGGGGTATGGGGGTATCGGCAACGGTGGGGAAGCCGAAGTTAATGGCTCCGGCGGCGTTGGCGTACCATTCATCGGTGACGTAGCCGAGGGGCAGGGCAAAGGCGAAGATGCGGTCCTTGTTATAGATGAGCACCTTGCGGAAATCGCCGGGCTCAATGCCGCCGAAGGAGAGCGCCGCCCTGGTGGCAAAGCCCATGGCGAAGACCGCTGACGTGATGTCAGGGCCATAGGATACCAGGCGGGTTGGCCACCCAATCTGGACTCCGGCCTCAATAAGCTGCTCGGAGAAACGCTTCCCGTTATACTCGGCCGCCATGAAGACGTAGATGTTCTTCTGCTGCAGCTCCTGCGCAATCTTCGCCGCAATCTCATTGGTCGGTGCCGCGCCGAGGACAGCGGCAAAGCCGGGTGCGGTGCCATCAACAAACTCAATGCCGCGTTTTCTCATGATGACGTCATCGGCGGCACCGAGCCAGATGTTACTATCGGTAATGTCCTCCCCGGTCAGATAGAAATCAGGCTGTTCGAGGTAGCGAATCGCTTCAATTATCTCCTCCGCGAAAAAGGTGACCATGCCGGCATCAAGGGCGGGGGCGAGGTAGGGCAGGGGATGTACCTCCCGGACCGGTGGTGGCAGCAGGGAGCGGCATCTCTTCAGGATACGCTCCATATCGCCAAGCTTGGCCACCTTCTCCCCCAGGATACCGTATATCACCGGAAGGTAGTAGGCGGTGTTGGGGAAGCCGACGGGTTCATTGGCACCCCATTTGTCCATCGCCTGCTGCCATTTCTTTTCCGCCTGTTCGACAATCCTGTAAGCGCCCCTGATTGCGGCTGAAGCAATGATTTTTGACATACTGATTAACCCCCTTATCTCATCGCTCTAGCGCTCAGACCGACTCCAGCTCGCGCCTCATCGCCATATCGTAGAGGACGCGCTCTCTGGCCTTGTCAATGCCCAGCGCTTTGCGCTTCTTGTCAATGTGGTCAATCATGAGTTTGGCCATCTTCATTGGGTCAGTTTCAAAAGCCCACTTACCGCCATACAGCTTCTCCATGTCCTTGAAGAGGAAGTCGGTTACCACTTTGCTCCCCAGCGTGGGCCAGGTAACGCCAAACACGGTGAAGACGCCGGAGCTGACGAAGTACTGGCCGATGGAGATGGCTTTCTCGCTCATCCACTCCGGTGCCGCGCCAGCGGCGGGCAGGTCACTGATGTCATCGCCCAATCCTCCGTCTTTCACCATCGCCGTGGCGGCGATTAGTATGCGGGCGTTATCAACACAGGAACCGAGGTGCAGTACCGGCGGGATGCCCACCGCTTCACAGACGGAGGCCAGGCCCTCACCGGCGAACTCTTTGGCTGATTCGGGAAGCATGAGCCCCGCCTTGGCGCAGGCCATGGCGGCGCAGCCCGTCTGCAGTACCAGCACATCGTTCTTTATCAGTTCCTTGACCAGGGTGACATGAATATCATCATGGGCGACGCGGGCATTGTTGCAGCCGACCACTCCGGCCACGCCGCGGATACGGCCGTTGATGATGTTATCGTTGAGCGGACGGTAGGAGGCGCGGAAGACTCCGCCCAGCAGGTAGTTAATCGTTTCGTGGCTGAAACCGGCAATAAGGTCGGACTGCTGCTTGGGAATGCGCACGTTCTGGCCGCGATTCGGAAAGTTGTCAATGGCGGCTTTGACGATTGCCCTGGCGGTTTGGGTGGCCTTGCGCTCGTCAAACTCCATATGTAGCGCTCCCTCGATTTTAGCGCGCGCGTCAGTGGTGATGATTTTGGTGTGGAAGCAGTTGGCCACCTCCACCAGTCCCTGCATGATGCACTGTACATCCACCACGATGGCCTCCACCGCCCCGGTGACGATGGCCGTCTCCTGCTGCAGGAAGTTTCCCGCGATGGGCACACCGTGGCGCATCAGTATCTCGTTGGCCGTGCAGCACATGCCGGCCAGATTGATGCCTTTGGCACCCTTGGACTTGGCGTACTTGACCATTTCCGGGTCCCGTGTGACCACTGCCAGCATCTCGGCCAGCTGTGGTTCATGGCCGTGAATGATAAGATTGACCTCATCCTCTTTGAGCACGCCGAGGTTTATCTGGCTGAGCACCGGTGACGGCGTGCCGAAGAGCACATCTTGCAGGTCGGTGGCAATCATGCTGCCTCCCCAGCCATCGGCCAGGGCGGTCCTGGCGCCCTGCAGGAGCAGGTTCCGGTAATCCTGGTCAACTCCCATGTGGGTGCGGTGCATGGCCTCCACCACCTCGCGGTCAATGCCGCGCGGGGCGACGCCAGCCTCGCGCCAGAGTTCCTGTCGCTTGAGGGGAGCCTTCTTCAGGGTGATGAGCTCTCCTTCCTGCTTGCCGAATTCGGCGAGCAGCAGCTTGCCGATGTCCACGGCAATCTCATTGTTCCTCCGCTCGCCAATCTCAACACCGAGGTCAAGGGCCAGCTGGAGCAGCTTCTGCTCATCTTTGAGCTGGAACTCGGGGGATTCGCCTTTCGCTGCGATGAGGAATGCCTCGGTGATGCGGCGGCCATGGTCGCTGTGGGCGGCGGCACCGGAGGCTATCTTGCGCAGGAAATTGCGGGCGGCAATGGTCTCGGCGGTGGCGCCGCAGACACCGGTCCGCTTTTTCTTTTCTTCCGGTGTCTCCTCTTTGCCCTTGGGTGCCGGTACGCGGCAGGGGCCCATGGCGCAGATATTACAGCAACTGCCCTCGGAACCTATCGGGCAGGGTTTGGTCGTTTCAGCGCGGTCAAAGACGGTTCTGACGCCGTCCTCGCCGGCCTTTTTAATCATATCGAGGGTTGCTTGGTCAATGCTTTTAACTACTTTTTTCTTCTCTTCTGCCATTGTACTCTCCTCCCGGTCTTGGTTTTATCTCAGGCGGCGGTCAGTTCGGCCAGCGTCTCTTTAACCAGCTTGATTGCCTCGGGATGCCTCATGACCAGCACGTCACCACCCGCCAGAAGCAAACACATGGCGGACATGGCCTCAAGTAAAATACCCCTCTTTTTGGCGTCCCCCATCTTGGGGTCTTCCTTTTCTGAGATTTTAACTTCCCTGGTCTTCCAGGTTTCCTTGGCGATATTGCAGATAATGGGGAACTGGAGCTTGTCATCCTGCTGGGTCAGCGCGGCCATTCTCATTCTTTCCATCACGGAGTACGCATATTCAATCCCGTAACCGATGCCACTGACGGTGGGGTCCACGACAATCAGCTCGTCCGGCACACCGAGGTTGCCCAGCAGAATATTGAGCTGCTTGGCCAGGTTGATATCAATCGGTGTTGAAGCCACCACGGTATGCTGGTAGCCAATAGCGGCGGCACCGAGCTGTTTGTGGTCGCCCTCTATAACCGGCCCGATAATCAGATTTTTCCCGTGGCAGACTTCGGTCACCTTGCGGAAAACCTCAATATCTTTCTCAGGGTTGGCGGTGCCCCAGACGATGAGCGGGACATCAGTGACATCAGCGACCTTTTTAACCACCTCGGTCGCCTCATCGGCACCGCGGTTAAGGCCATTGGGGTCGGTGCTGACCATCTGCAGGCAGAGCATCTCCGCCCCGTAGTCGTTGATGCATTTCTTGGCCCAGGCAACGGGGTCGTCAGTGACCCCGGCAAAGGGCTCCAGTGCCGCTTCGGGCCATTCTTGAGGAGGCGAATCGTAGACCTCCATGGCGATTCTGGGCACACGCGGCATCGCGCCTTCAAAGAGGTAGAACGGATAGCAGTTCTCACCGCCAACGACGACAGCCTTATCACCCTTGCCCAGTTTGATTTCTTTAATCTTGCTGGTATAGGCGGTCTTTGGTATCTCAAAAGCCATTTCTGTCTCCTTTTCCTAGGCTGGAGTCTTCCTCTTTTCGCTGCCGAACCAGTCTTTTCCGTACCAGTATCGTTCCGCAGCTCTCAGGTATTTCAGTTTTTCGGCTCTATCTCCCAGTTTCTGCCGCCACCTTCCCATCTCTTCACCCTCGGGTTTCCCCTTGTCATAAGTTGCCCCGAGCACTTCCACCTTGTCACGATTTGGGGCGCTCATTTCCTCAACCTGATATTCTTCCATATTTTGCCTCCTTCTAGGCCAGGCCTGCGGCCAGCTTGGCTGCCTTTACCGTGTTCAGCATCAGCATGGTTATGGTCATTGGCCCCACGCCGCCCGGCACCGGCGTGATGGCACTGGCTTTCTCTTTGACACCTTCAAAGTCAACGTCGCCGACCAGTATGTCCTTGCCCTCCGCTGTTTTACCGATGCGGTTCACGCCGACGTCAATCACCACGACACCTTTTTTGACCATATCGGCGGTAACGGCTTTGGGGCGGCCGGCGGCCACTATCAGTATATCAGCCCTCTTGGTGTGAAAGGAAATATCACGGGTGCCGGTATGGCAGATGGTGACGGTGGCGTTGGCCCCCGGTTTTTTCTGGAGCAGGATATTGGCAATCGGCTTGCCGACGATGTTGCTCCGGCCAACGACGACAACCTCGGAGCCTTCAATCGGCACTCCGGACCGGATTAAAAGTTGCTGAATGCCATGCGGAGTGCAGGGCAGATAGTCCGGCTCCCCAATCATTAATTTTCCCACATTTACCGGATGAAATCCATCGACGTCTTTTTTGGGGTTGATGGCGTAGAGGACTTCCGTTTCATTGAGGTGTTTGGGGAGGGGGAGCTGTACCAGAATACCGTGTATCTTCGGGTCTTGGTTCAGCCGGTCAATGAGGGCCATCAGTTTGTCCTGAGGGGTCTTCGCCGGCAGGTCATGCCGTTCCGAGTAGATACCCAGGGCCAGGGAGGTTTTTTCCTTCTGCCCCACGTAGACCTGTGAGGCGGGGTCCTCGCCGACCAGCACGGTGGCCAGGCCCGGCACCAGCTTGTGCTTTTCTTTGAGCTCGGCAATCTCCTGCTTCAGTTCCTCGCGTATCTGCTTGGCTATTTCCGTCCCGCTGATAATCTGTGCTGTCATTCTTTTACTCCTCTAGCGCGTTTTTAGCGCCTGAACCTTATTTTTTAGCAGTTCGGCCATTAAAGTATCAACCGCATTCGTCGCCCGGCAATCGGGCAAATCGAGGAGCGGTTTCATCGCCATGTCAGATTCGCCCACCGCCTCATCCAGCGGGATGATGGCCGCCGGTTCCATTCCCAGCCTGGTAAGTTCCTCTCTTACGTGCGGGTCTAGACCGTCGGGAACCATATTTATGATAACTGAATGTCTCCTGACCACCAGTTTGAGCTCGTCCACCAGCTCTTTAAGGCGGGCGATGGTGCGGATGCCTTTCACCGAATGGTTGGAAACGAGGAGCAGCTCATCGATATTCTGCGTGGTGCGGCGGCTCAGGTGCTCCATCCCGGCTTCGTTGTCCATAACGATGTACCGGTAGTTCCCGGCCATACTGTCCATGAATTTGCGCAGGAGCAGGTTGGGATAGCAGTAACAGGCGGGACCTTCACCCCGCCCCATAGTCACCAGGTCGAGTCCCTGGCTCTCCACCATAGCATCATTGAGTTTGAGCTCCAGGTACGCCTCCTTGGTCATTCCCGGCGGGATATTGATTTTTTCTTCATTGAAGGTGGCAATGATGGCGCCAACGGTCTGCCTGATGCTAAGCCCCAGGCTCTCACCGAGGTTGGCATTGGGGTCAGCATCCACGGCCAGAATCGGCCCCAGGCCGTTCTTCTTCAGGTAGCGGATGACCAGACTGGCCACGGTGGTCTTGCCACTGCCACCCTTGCCGGCGACGGCAATATTATAGCTCAAGCTTTTAGCCTCTCTCTCGGGTTATTATTCGACCTTCGGGCCAGCCTTTGGCTCACCGTGGGAAATTCCCTGGCGTTGGTGTGCGGCAGGAACAGCGCCGCCACATAATTGTTCATGAAGTCCACATTCTCGCTCAGCTCAAAATTTGTCATCATCTGGGCCACTCTGCGGGCATCATCAAGCAGGTCGGTGGAGAATGACGTCAGCCGGGCGCCCAGCAAAGAGCCGTTGCCGATGAAAATAAACCGTTCCTCAGGCAGGTCGGGGAGCAGCCCGATGGTGATGGCCCTCTTTACGTCCAGACTGCTGCCGAAGGCACCGGCGATAATCACCTGGTCAAAGTCACCGCAGCCAATGTCCACGCTCTTGCTCAGCGTCTGGCAGCCGGCATACATGGCCGCCTTGGCACGCATCAGATTATCGATATCCACCTCGGTAATCACGATGTCACCGCCGGTCTGTGTTTCTTGTGCCCGGACCAGAACATACTCGTAGCCATCAGCGCCCGGTCTGACCCGTTTGGTGGGCAGGTCACGGTTGAATTTGCCATTCTGCCCGATGATGCCGGTTTCCAGCAGCTCGGCGACAATATTGATGAGGCCTGAACCGCAGATGCCCTTGGCTCTGGCGTTGCCGATGGTGCCGATTTCCGGCTCGAGGGTTGTCCGGTTGATTTTAACATCCTCGATGGCACCCTCGACGGCAATGATACCATGCCTGATACCGCCGCCCTCAAATGCCGGGCCTGCGGAGCACGAGGCGGTGACCATCCAGTCTGAGTTGCCGATAACGATTTCTCCGTTGGTGCCAATGTCTATGAAGAAGGTCAGCGTCTTTCTCTGGTGCACGCCGGCACCAACAATCCCGGAGACAATGTCCCCGCCCACGTAGCTGGCCACCGCCGGAAAAGTGAACAGATAGGCGTGGTCGCTGACCTCTATCCCCACTGAGCTTGCCAGCACCGGTGGGAAAAAGTTGGCCACGGGCGTGTAGGGCGTTAACCTGAGGTACTGTGGGTTGAGGCCGAGCAGTATCTGAGTCATGGTGGTATTGCCGGCAACCGTGATATGGCTGATGTGTTCTGCCTTGACTTTGCCCCGGGCCTTCATTTCACCAATGATGTCATTAATGGTGGCGACCACCGTCTGCTGCAGTTTCTTCAGGCCACCTTTTCTCTGGCAGTAGGCAATACGGGTGATGACATCTTGCCCGTAGCCTATCTGCCCGTTGTAGGCCATGCTCTCGGCAACGACCCGACCGCGGTTTAAATCAAGCAGTTGTCCGCAGACGGTAGTGGTGCCGATGTCGAAGGCCAGCGAGTAATGTTTATCTCTGGTGTCCCCGGCCTCGATATTTATCACCCGCGGCCGGCGTCTGTCTCCAGCCCTCGGTTTCGCGGCGGTGACCAGCGTGGTTACCGTCGCTTTCCAGTTGCCATCACGCAGGGTCCTGGCCAGTTTCTGCACCACCGGGAAGTCAATGGACAGGTTGCTCAGATGGTAACGCTGCTTGAGCCCCCGGAGCAGCCGGGAAAGGTCACTGGTGTTGTCATCCAGCGTGGGCGGTGGCAACTCCACGAAATATTTACTCAAGGGGGGCACAAACCGCCAGCCGGTGGCTAGGACTTCAGAGACCTTCTTCTGTTCCCGGGCCAGGACGGCTTTTTCCAGCCTTGACTCTACCGGAACGTATACGGAGAGGTCGGAGAGAACCCGGCTCTGACAGGCCTGCCGGCTCCCTTGGCTGAATTCCTCATCAGAGATTTTATCCGTCCGGGTGGTCGCCACGTCGCCTTTTTCAATCTGTACCTTGCACGTTCCGCAGGTGCCAGCACCACCGCAGGAAGCGTAAATACGCACGCCCGCGGCAATGGCGGCCTGCAAAAGGTTCTCTCCCTGGTCCACAATGATATCCACGTTGTCCGGGTCGAAGTGGACCTTGAATTTTTTCTTTTCTGCTGTCCTGGCCATCTACTTTATATTTATAATTGTTTTAAAAGAGTCCCTGGACCTTGCCCGTTTTGACGTCCACATCAACCCTGCGGAAGGCCGGGTCGGAACTGGTGCCCGGCATCAGGCTGATGGTGCCGGCGCAGGGGCAGAGAAATTTGGACCCCGAGTAAATCAAGACGTCGCGGATGGGCAGCGCCCAGCCCTTGGGCACTCCCTTCACGGATGGGTCATGGGTGAGGGACAGATGTGTTTTCACCATCATCGTGGCGTACTCGTCGAACTTGGGGTCGGACTCAAATTGCTTGGCCTTGGCCTCAGCCTCGGGAGTCCAGGATACGCCATCGGCACCGTAGACCACCTTGGCGATTTTCGCCACCCGCTCCCGCAGTTTCATTTCCATGGGATAGAGGAATTTGAAATCGTTCTTTTCCTCGCAGGCTTCCCTGACGGCGTCCGCCAGTTCCAGTGCGCCCTCGCCGCCTTTGGCCCAGTGAGTACCCACGGCGCAGCGTGCTCCCGCCCCCTCGGCCGCCTTGCGCACCATGGCGATTTCTTTCTTGGTGTCAGTAGGGAAGCAATTGATGCACACCACCGGGTTGATGCCGGATGTGCGGATGGTGTTGATGTGGTGCAGCATGTTGGGCAGGCCCTTTTCCAGAAGCCCCAGGTCTTCTTTGGTGTAGGCATCAGGGATGGGCAGTCCGGCCACCACCTTGGGGCCGCCGCCGTGCATCTTCAGGGCACGGACGGTGGTGGTGAGCACGGATACGTGCGGTTTGAGGCCGCTGTAGCGGCACTTCACATTCCAGAATTTTTCAAACCCGATGTCCGCGGCAAAGCCGCTCTCAGTGACATGATAGTCGAATAATTTGAGGCCCACGCGGTCAGCGATGATGGAAGACTGCCCCACGGCGATATTGGCGAACGGGCCGGCATGCACCATTAGCGGCTGGTACTCAACGGTGGCGCACAGGGTGGGGTTGATGGTGTTGCGCATCCAGGCGCACATGGCCCCGCCCACCTCAAGGTCGCCGGTGGTAATGGGGTTGCCCTTCTTATCATAGGCGACGGTGATTTCATCCAGCCGTTTCCGCAGGTCGGCCAGGTCTCTGACAATGGACAGAGTGGCCATGAGCTCGGAGCTGACGGTAATGCCGAACTTGGATGGCATCGTGAAGCCGTCCATGCGACCGCCCAGGCCGATGATGATGCTGCGCAGGCTCTGGGCGCAGAAGTCCATGACCCAGCCCATCTCCACCCTGGTGGGGTCAACATCCAGGCGGCGTATCTGGGTCAGCCTGGCCAGTTGCTCGTCATCGTAGTTGCGCTCGTGCTGCATTCGGGCAGTCAGGGCGACCATTGCTAGGTTATGGGCGTTGGTGATGTCGTTGATATCGCCGGTGAGGCCCATGGAGAACTCGGTAAGCGGGATAAGAAGCGCGTTGCCACCGCCGGCGGCAGTTCCCTTGATGTTCATGGTCGGGCCACCCGAGGGCTGGCGGATACAGCCGCCAACGCTATAGCCCCTCTTGCCCAGACCTTCAATCAGCCCGACGGTAGTGGTGCTTTTCCCTTCTCCGAGCGGGGTGGGGGTGATGGCGGTTACCTCAACATACTTGCCATCAGGCTTATCTTTAAGGCGGTTGATAATCTTTAAAAAATCGAGCTTTGAGATTCTACCATAGGGCATAATCTCGTCTTTCTCCAGCCCCAACCGCTCACGCCATTCCTCCGGCGTGGGCAAATTCGCCTCGGCTGCCTCAGCGATCTGCCAGTCCTTCATTTTGGTTGCATCGTATGGCACAGAAACCTCCTATATTGTATTTTTTACCTATTTTATTTAAATCGGGCGGTTTCTTTCACCGCCATCAGTCTCTGGTAGATATTCTTGACCTCGTTCGTAACCGCAGGGCTAGCGTCAACCAAAGGCTGGTTGGCCAGGTCAGCATCGACTATCGCTTGGTCATAAGGGATGAAGCCCAGGAACTCGAAGTCGGGCAGGCTGGAAACAAGGAAATCACGGTCAGCCCGGGTTCGTATTTTGTTGCCCACGACGGCGATATTTTTCAGGCCGATGTCCCGGGCCAGCATATTTATGGAGCGGGCGGTCTCCAGGCTCCGCCGCCCTGGCTCCACCACCACTATCAGTTTATCAACCGCGCCGGCGGTGGCCCGGCCCAGGTGCTCAATGCCCGCTTCCATATCCATAATGATGACCTCGTTTCTGGCCAGAAGCAGGTGGCTCATCAATGCTTTGAGCAGCGCATTTTCCGGGCAGTAACAGCCGGTGCCGCCTTTCTTGATTCGCCCCATGACCATCAGCCGGATGCCGTCAAGCTTCTGCCAGTGCTTTTCCGGGAGGTCGTCAACCTTCGGGTTGAGTTTGAAGTAAGCTCCCGAGCGCCCGGGCTGGGTTCCCGTACGCTCGGCGATGAGGTCTTTCATTTCCGAAATGGGGACAATATCTTCGGGATGGGCCAAGCCAAGGGTGGCGGCGAGATTGGCATCAGGGTCAGCGTCAATGGCGAGGACGGAATAGCCGGACGCAGCAAAAGTATGGGCGAGCAGGGATGCCAACAGCGTCTTGCCCACGCCGCCTTTACCACTAATCGCAATCTTCATAATATTTTATACGCAGCCGCCCTTATACCCGGTTACCCTGGGGAGAAAATATATTTATTATTTCAAGGCGATTTGTCCGCCGTCTATTATACTATCTAATTATTTTCAGTGGCAAGGGTGAGCGTTCGATTTTAGTGAGACCGAGATATCAAACCGCCAGCGTGGAGAGGTGCTTGATTCTTTTCAGCATGTTGGGGTGGGTGGTGAACACCTCCATCAGCTTCTGAGGTGCACTCAGCTTTACTTCTTTCTGGCGCAGTGCCATGAGCTCATCGTAGTCAATGGTACCGCTCATATCTAGGTCTATTTGAGATAGCTCTTTTATCTCGTAGTAGGACCGGGAGGGGTCATTGATAAAGAAGGCCTTGACTCCCTCCACCCGCCGTAGTTCCTCGCTGTTCCGCATGCGGGCATTGCCATAGACCAGCTTATAAAGGGCCGTCGCCAGATGTTGCGGCATGTTGCCGAGCTGGACACTCCCCAGGTCGGCGTAGTACTCTCGTATTCGGGAGCCGTACAGCACCAGCAGATTGGTGATAAAATAGAGCAGAAAGGCGCCCAGCCCAATGATAGCCGCATAGCCACCGCCCTGCCGGTTGCCGCCGTAGGAGCCACGCCACATGGTGGACCAGGCAATCCAGTACATGATGAGCGGGATAACCGAGATGAGAGTGATGATAGCCATATCACGGTGCCTGATGTGGGAAAGCTCGTGACCGAGCACAGCCTTGAGTTCATCCTTGCTGAGCAGTCTCATAATACCCTGGGTCACGCAAACGCGGCCGTCGCGCTGGGTGCGGCCAAAGGCGAAGGCATTCGGGATGTTGAGCTGGGATATGCCGACCCTGGGCTTGGGCAGTCCGGCCTTTTCCGCAAGTTCGGTCACCATCTGGTGCAGTTCCGGCGCCTCTTTCTCCGAGACCCACTTTATCCTCATTGACCAGCCAACGATAGCCGGGCTGACCAGGTACTGAATGCCGAGGAAGACAAACCCGATAATCAGATAGGAAATAGCGCTGCCGGCACCCATCAGAGTACCGAGGCCGGCGATAACGCCGTAAAGAATGCCGAAAAGAAGGGCGATGAGCAGGTACATCCTTGTTTGAAACCACATATGAACCTCCTGATTAATATTTTATAGGAAAGATGACCATCTCACAACTGGCTGGCGATATTCGCTGCTCCAGAGACCCGTCAATTTATTTGTCTTTGCGTTGCTGAAAAATTAAAATAAGACGGTGTGGTCAGGATAATTCCTCTTTTTAAATGCTGGTAGATAAGGAGGCTGAAAATGGTGAAGAAGCGGTATCCGGTATGTGCTCGCTGCACCAGGGTGGTCTGCTTTCCGTTAATAAAGTCAGGTGAGCAGCCTCCCATCGCTGATGCGCCGGCTTTCTGTCCGATGAAGCTGATGCCCGAACTGATTGAAAAGGCGACCGCTGAATATGACCGGCCGGAGGTGAGGGAGTTTGCCCGCCTCGCTTCGGTGCAGGAATTTGAGTGCTACGAGTTCCTGCCGGAGGGCAGACGAACCAAAATCCCGCGGGTTGAGGAGCTTATCCAGTTTTCCCGCAAATGCCATTATGAAAGGCTGGGCATCGCCTTCTGTACCGGGCTGGCCAATGAAGCCCGCATTCTGACCGATGTTCTGGAGAACAAGGGATTTGAGGTGGTTTCGGTGCGGTGCAAGGTGGGGGCTACGCCCAAGGAAAGAATCGGCATCAGGGAAGAGGAGAAGATACGGGGCCCGGGCTGGCTGGAGTCAATGTGCAGCCCGATTGTTCAGGCCGAGATATTGAATGCGGTCAAGGTTGACTTGGCTATTATGCTTGGTCTCTGCATCGGGCACGATACCTTATTTATTAAATACTGCCGAGTGCCCATGACGGTGCTGGCGGTCAAGGACCGGGTCTTCGGCCATAACCCGCTGGCGGCACTTTATCTGGCCAATACTTCTTACTACGGTCGCCTGATGACCAAAACCAAGAAATAACAGTCAGCTTTGCCGGAAGGAGGTCAGGAAAGATGGCCATAATTGAGATCAGCGTCATGCCACTGGGCACCGGGACACCCTCGCTGAGCAAGTATGTTGCCGGTGCCATAAAGGTGCTTCAGGCAGAGAAAAACGTAAAGTACGAGATGACCTCGATGGGCACCAATATTGAGGGCGACCTGGGAAAACTCCTCGATTTAGCCCGGAGGATGCATAGCTCCGCCGTTGCTGCCGGCGCGCAGCGGGTGGTGACCACCATCAAGATTGACGAGCGGCGGGACCAGGTGGCCACCATCCAGAGCAAAGTGGCGTCGGTGAAACGGGAGCTGGCGAAAAACCGGTAAGCCGATGACGTTAGTTCACGTTTTTGTTCTGCTCGGAACCGGCGTCTTTGTTGGGTTTGCCAGCGGTCTGCTCGGCGTAGGTGGCGGATTCATCATGGCGCCGGTACAGTATTTCGTCTTCGTTGACATGGGAGTGCCAGCCGATAGCGCCATTAAACTGGCTTTCGGCACCAACCTGCTGGTGGTTCTGTTTAACTCTCTGAGCGGAGCGTGGCGGTACAGCAAGCTGGGTGCAGTGAACTGGCGGGCAGCGCTTGTCATGGGTATCTCCGGGCTGGCCTTTGCTTATGCCGGGGCGACCCTGGCGGCACATCTTCCTGGAGAAGCGCTGAAAATGGCTTTCGGCATCATCGTCCTGCTCAGCGCCGTCCGGATGCTTATAGCCCAGAAGAAACAAGCAGAGCGGGCGCCGGTGACCAATCCCTGGGTGTGGTTTGCCTGGGCAATACCTCTGGGCTTAATCGCCGGTATGCTGGGAGTGGGCGGTGGTGTGGTGGCGGTGCCGATAATGGTGCTGGCGCTTCGGTTCAGCATTCATGGCGCCGTGGCCACATCTCTGGCCATGATTATCTTCAACAGTATCGGTGGCCTGGCGGGCTATATTGTCAACGGGCTGGGCGTTCCAGGCCGGCTGCCTTATTCCATCGGCTATGTGAACCTGCCCTCGGCTTTTATATTGATCGTGAGCAGCTTCATCATGGTGCAGGTCGGCGCCATTGTTGCCCATAAGCTGCCGGGAAAGCACCTGAGGCTTATTTTCATCCTGCTCATGTTCTACATCGGGCTGAAGATGCTCGGCGTATTTGAATGGCTGGGCTGGCCGCTTTAATTTTGATGTGCTGACATTGCATTTTCACCGCGCTTGTGCTATATTTATATGCTTGGAAAGCAAAATATACCGCTAGGGGTGCTCACGGGCTGAGAGGCAGTCAGCGCCAACCCTGTGGACCTGAACTCGGTAATACGAGCGTAGGGAAGCGGCAGTAACTTGGACCAAGGGTCAGAAGGAACCGCCGGAGCCCTTGGTTTTTACTTTGTGGAGGAGAGCATGACGCAACTGGAATCGGCCAGGAAGGGCGTGGTAACGCCGCAGATGAAAGCGGTGGCGAAGGCAGAAGGCCTTGACGCCGAGTTTATCCGGGACGGCGTCGCCAGGGGGAGAATAGTAGTACCCGCCAATATCAAACATGAGAAGCTGATTCCCTGTGGCATCGGCCAGGGGCTTAAGACCAAGGTTAATGCCAACATCGGCACGTCCTCTGATTTTGGTGATATCAACACGGAGCTGGAGAAGCTGCGCGTTGCCATGGCTGCCGGCGCGGACACAGTGATGGACTTAAGCACCGGTGGCGATATCAGCGCCATAAGGCGCGCCATCATCGCCGCCAGTACCGTGGGGATTGGCACCGTGCCCATCTATCAGGCGGGCATTGCCGCCATAGAACGGTATGGCGCCATTGTCAAGATGACGGCGGATGACCTGTTCGCGGTGATTGAAGAACATGCCCGGGATGGCGTCGATTTTGCCACTGTGCACTGCGGCGTCACCCAGATTGCCATTGACCGGCTCAAGAACCAGGGCCGGGTCGCCGACGTGGTCTCGCGTGGCGGTGCTTTTCTGATTGGCTGGATTATCCACAATGAAAGGGAAAACCCGCTTTACGAGCAGTATGACCGCCTTCTGGATATCGCCCGAGCGTATGATGTTACCCTGAGTTTAGGTGATGGCCTGCGTCCCGGCAGCCTTGCCGATGCCACCGACCGCGCTCAGATAGAAGAACTGCTCACCCTGGGTGAGCTGGTGGAGCGGGCCTGGGAAGCCGGGGTTCAGGTGATGGTGGAGGGGCCGGGGCATCTGCCCCTGAACCATATTGAGACCAATATCAGATTGCAGAAAGCCGTCTGCCGGGGAGCACCGTTCTACGTGCTGGGTCCGCTGGTGACCGATATCGGTGCTGGCTATGACCATATCACGGGCGCCATCGGCGGCGCCATTGCCGCCGCGGCCGGCACTGACTTTCTCTGCTACGTGACACCAGCCGAGCACCTATCGCTGCCGGATTATGAAGATGTCAGACAGGGGGTAATCGCCTCGCGCATCGCCGCTCATGCCGGTGACATTGTAAAGGGGGTAAAGGGCGCCGAGGAGTGGGACCGTAAGATGTCAATAGCGCGCAAGAAGTTCGACTGGGAAGAGCAGGCCAGGCTTTCCCTGAACCCGGAGCGTGCTCAGAAGGTTCACCGTCAGCATGCCACCGCCGGCGCTGCCTGTAGCATGTGTGGCAAATACTGTGCCATGGAGCTGGTGGAGAAGTACCTGGGCATCGGCTCCCCCCGTTGTTAGCTTGACATAATCTTATGGGCGGCGCATTCAGCTTAGGCAGGATTTTCGGTATCCAGTTCCGCATCCACTACAGCTGGTTCGTTATCTTTTTGTTGATCACCGTTTCCCTTTCCTGGCAGTACTTCCCGTATACCTATCCCGAGTGGAGTATGACGACTTACTGGCTCACCGGCACCGGCACCAGCCTGCTTTTCTTTACCTCTGTGGTGGCTCATGAGCTGGCCCACAGCCTGGTCGGCCGGGCCAACGGTATCCCGGTGAAGAGCATAACCCTGTTTCTCTTTGGCGGGGTGGCCCATATGACCCGTGAGGCCACCCGGCACGGGGCGGAGTTCAAGATGGCCCTGGCTGGCCCGGTGGCGAGCTTGGTCATCGGCGGCATATTTTTCCTGCTTCACCTTCTGCTACAAGGCATCAGTGAACCAGTCGCGGCTCTGGCGTTCTGGCTGGCGCGGATAAACGCGGTGCTGGCCCTTTTCAATCTCATCCCCGGCTTTCCCCTCGACGGTGGCCGTGTCTTTCGCTCCCTTTTGTGGCGCTTCACCGGCAATTACAAAAGAGCCACCCGCGTTGCGGTCGAAGTTGGGCGGGGTGTCGGCTACCTTTTTATAGCTGGCGGCGTGGTTCTGATGTTCCTCTATCCGAAAAACTGGTTCAATGGCCTCTGGCTGGCGTTTATCGGCTTGTTCCTGAGCTATATGGCCACCGCCAGCTACCGGCAGGCACAGTGGCAGGCGGCGCTGCAGGGAGTCAGGGCAGCTGACGTTATGACCACCACCTGCCCGGTGATATCGCCAGATGTGACCATCAGCCGTCTGGTTCAGGACTACATTTATCTCAGCGGGCACCGGTGTTTCCTGGTCACCGATGGTGGTGAGCTGCGGGGTATACTGACCCTGCGGAATATCAAGTCGGTCGACCAGAGAAGCTGGGACAGGACCTCGGTGGGCGATATCATGACGCCATCGGCGCGGTTAAAGGTAGCCCAGCCGGATGAAGAAGTGCTGAGCGTGTTCGAGCAGATGGAAGAGTACGGTATCAGCCAGATGCCGGTGGTGAGCGAGGGCAGAATCATCGGTCTGGTGGTGCGCGATGACATCATAAGGCTTCTTTACACCCGTTCCAGACTGGGCATATAGAATTTCTGGCCTGTTTGCCGGTTTGCCGATAATCGCCGTTTCTATTGACTTTTAAGGTAAGCGTAGTAGAATGGGGACAATACGGAGGCTTATCAGTTCATCTTTAAAGCTGGCTCTCTTTCGTAAATGGTATCTGAGAACCGTGTAGATTAAGGAGAAAGTGGATTGAAAGCGGTTATCCTGGCCGCCGGCGAGGGCAGCCGGATGCGACCCCTGACCTACACCAGGCCCAAGGTCATGCTGCCCATTGCCAATAAGCCTATACTTGAGCATTTGGTCATTGAGGCGAGTGCGGCGGGCATCAGCGAGTTCATCTTCGTGGTTGGCTACCATGATGAGGCGGTGCTTGATTACTTTGGCGATGGCCGCAAATGGCAGGTGCGAATTGACTGCGTGAAGCAGCGGCGGCAGCTTGGCACCGCTGATGCCCTGGCCATGGTGGCGGACCTGACCTCGGGCAATTTCTTGATGATGAATGGCGACATGATTATCGGTCGCCGGGACATAGCCGAAATGGCGGTTAAGAAAGATACCACACTGGCGGTTATTGAGGTGAAAGACATACGCGGGCTGGGCGTTGTCGAGGTGGCTCAAGGCCAGGTGGTCCGCATTTATGAAAAGGAGCTTAATCCCCCCTCACATCTGGCCAACGCTGGCCTGTACCTGCTGACGCCGGAGATATTTGACGCGATATCCCGGACCGGAAAGTCGCCGCGCGGCGAGTACGAGCTGACCGATTCCTTAACGTTGATGATGGGAGCAGGGCATAATATTGCCGGCCATACCATAAGCCAGTGGCTGGACATCAGCTACCCGTGGGACCTGCTGACCGCAAATGAGGCATTGATGGCCGGCCTGGAAGCGCAGAATTCGGGCGAGGTGGAGGCAAATGTGGTCGTGAAGGGCCCGGTTTCCATTGGCCGGAATACGGTGGTTCGTTCCGGTTCATATATTATTGGTCCGGCAGCCATCGGGGAGAACTGTGATATAGGACCCAACTGCTATATCCGGCCCTGTACCGCTATCGGAGATAACTGTCATATCGGCAACGCGGTGGAGGTGAAGAACTGCATCATTATGAAAAACAGCGACCTTCCCCACCATAACTATGCTGGCGACAGCGTCATCGGGGAGGGGTGCAATTTCGGCGCCGGTACCAAAATTGCCAACCTCAGGCTGGACAAGAAGATAATCCTGGTTGAGGGTATCGATACCGGCCGGCGTAAGCTTGGTGCCATAGTCGGGGACATGGTGGAGACGGGGATAAACGCCAGCATCAATGTCGGCAGCCTGATTGGCACCCGCACCTTTATCGGCCCGGGGGCGGTGGCGAGCGGGGTAATAGCACCGGAATCAAGAATATTCTGAGGAGACGACGATGAGACAAGCGGTTATTCTGGCTGCCGGAGAGGGACAGAGGCTGAGGCCATTTACCGTGAACCGGCCGAAAGTGATGCTGTTCATTGCCGGCAAGCCGATTTTGCAGTATGTGATTGAGGCACTGGCGCAGAACGGCCTTCGCGATATTGTGCTGGTGGTTGGCTACCGGAAAGAGCAGGTGCTTGACTATTTCGGCTCCGGCGAGACTTTCGGTGTTGACCTGACCTATGTTATGCAGGAACGTCAGCTGGGGACAGCCCATGCGCTGGCCCAGGCGAAAGGCGCCATCAAAGATGATTTCCTGGTTTTGCCCGGCGATAACCTGATTGCTGCGGAGACCATTGACCGGTTTGCCGCCACTGCACCCGAGGCAGTGCTGGTGAAGAAAGTGGAAAATCCGATGCGGTATGGCGTGGTTGCCGTGCAACGCGGCACGGTGAAGGGAATCATTGAAAAGCCGGCGGAAGCGGCCAGCAACCTGGTCAGCACCGGCATATATTCCTTCAGCCGGGCGATTTTCGACTTTGTGGAACCCCAGCTGGACCTTCCCGATGTCGTTAACCGGATGATAGGCCAGGGCCAAAAAATCAAGGCCCTGGAAACTGAGGGCGCGTGGCTGGACGCGATTTACCCCTGGGACATCCTGGGTCTCAACGCCGCCATTCTGCAGCAGACTCAGGCGAAGTCAGGCGGCACGGTCGAAACCGGTGTCACCTTGAAGGGGCAGGTCTCCATCGGGAAGGGTACGGCGATACGTGCCAATTCATATATCGCGGGGCCGGTGGTTATCGGGGATGGCTGTGAAATCGGCCCCAGTGTCTGCATCTTCCCGGCGACGAGCATCGGCAATAACGTGGTCATGGCGCCGTTTACGGAAGTGAAAAACAGCGTCATCGGCAACGATGTGAATATCGGTTCGGGCAGCATCATACACGACTCGGTCATTGATAATAGCTGTAATATCGGCGGACAGTTCACCGCGTGTAGCGGCCAGGAGGAAATCGCTGTCAACCAGGAACACCATCTGGTCAACTTTGGGGCGATGCTCGGGGAAGGGTGTGCGCTGGGCAACAGCGTGACGGCGCAGCCGGGTGTCATCGTCGGGAACTACAGCCAGATACGGTCACTGAAACTGGTCAGCGGTCGACTGCCTGACCGGAGCCTGGTGATGTAAATCGGAGTTTGGGAGCGCTCTGGCAATATGTGTGGCATCGTTGGCTATATTGGAGAAAGACCGGCCGGGCCAATCCTGCTCAAGTGTCTGGCCCGACTGGAGTACCGTGGCTATGATTCCTGTGGCATTGCCGTGGCGGGCGATGGTTTACGGGTACACAAGGACGCGGTCAGGGTGGAGGCCCTGAAAGGGCAGCTCCCGCGCCGTATTGAAGGTAAAATCGGTATCGGGCATACGCGGTGGGCCACCCACGGAGCACCGTCCCAGGTCAACGCTCACCCGCACTGCGACTGCACCGGGAAAATCGCCGTGGTGCACAATGGCGTGGTCCATAACTTCCAGCAGTTGCGGCAACAGCTAATCAAAGAGGGGCACATCTTTGTCTCAGAAACGGATACTGAAGTTATTCCCCACCTTGTCGAGAAATATTTTGCTGGCGACCTGGAGAAGGCGGTGGCAAAAGCGCTTACTGAGATGGAAGGCTCCTACGCCATCGCTGTGCTCAGGGACGGCGAGCCCGAGCTCATCGCAGCCAGAAAGGAAAACCCCTTGGTTATCGGCATTGGTGACGGGGAGAACTTCATCGCCTCGGATGTGCCGGCGTTACTGGACTACACCAGCCGGGTCATCTATCTGGAGGATGACGATATCGCCGTGATTACCGGGGAAGGCGTTCAGGTGAAAAGAGAGGGGAGGGTAGTTGACCGGAAGCCGCAGCGGGTAACGTGGAGCGTGGAGGATGCGCAGAAGGGCGGCTACGAGCACTTTATGCTCAAAGAAATCCATGAGCAGCCAAAGGTAATACGGGACACCATCAGGGCGTACCTGGCCGCCGAAGGAACGATGGCTGACTGGGATATTTTGGGGAAAGGCGATGCCGGCGAGATGCTCATGCTGGCCTGCGGCACTTCCTATCACGCAGCCCTGGTCGGGAAATGCATTCTGGAACAGCTGTTCAAAGTCCCGGTCCGAACCGAGTTGGCTTCTGAGTTTGGCTATTCTGGTCTGACCTCGTCACAAACGCGGGCCATTGTCATCACCCAGTCCGGTGAGACCGCCGACGCGCTGAAAGCCATCAAAAGGCTCAAGAGTGAGGGCTGCCCGATAACCGTCATCACCAATGTCGTCGGCAGCTCCGCCACACGCCTTGCCGACCACGTCGTTTACACGCAGGCGGGCCCGGAGATAAGCGTCGCTGCGACCAAGAGCTACACCGCGCAGCTAATGGCCCTGTACTGGCTGGCCCTGCCCTTGGCCAGAATTGACCTGAGACGAAGAGACAGCCTCCTCGCGGAGTTAAGACAGCTGCCCGGAAAGGTACAGCGTGTCCTGGACGATGAGGAAAAAATCGCCCGGCATGCGGCGCAGATGGCCGAATATGACCATGTCTTTTTCATCGGGCGGGGGCTCAACTATCCTGTGGCGCTGGAAGGGGCACTGAAGCTGAAGGAGATATCCTATATTCATGCCGAAGGCTATGCCGCCGGAGAATTGAAACATGGTCCATTTGCCTTGCTCAGCAGCCAGGCACCGGTGGTGGCCATCGTGGCGCCGGATAACACCTATGATGCCATGCTGACCAGCATCAAGGAGGTCAAGGCCAGAGGCTCTCCGGTACTGGCGCTGGTTGCGGAAGGCGATGAGGTCGTTGAAGAGGTGGCCGATTCGGTAATCGCGGTGCCGAAAGTTGAGCCGCTGTTTTCCCCGGTGGTCAATACCGTTGTCCTGCAGCTGCTGGCCTACTATGCGGCAAAACAGCGCGGCTGTCCCATCGATTTCCCGCGCAATCTGGCGAAGAGCGTCACCGTGGAGTAAGTGAAGTCCTGTTTTCCATAGGGCGAGCGGGCTATTTATACTCTGTCGCTGACAATTTATCCTTCAGTTTGGTTGCCAACGCATGTAACTCAGACATCACTTTTCGTAATTGGGCTTTTCTCAAAGCCGGATTCATCAAGGCCCTTCTAAAATCTTCAAGTTTGTTTGATATCTCCTCAATTATCGGGGATACCTTTGCCCCCTTAATGCCTTTGGCCGTTTTAATCATCGGACGAATGTGGTGTGACAGGTTGGTTAGGTCAAACTTGGCATAGCCGATGTTTTGCAGCAAGGATTTGAAGTTAGGGCTTTCTTCCTTTAATTTGTAATTGGAGTAAAACCCCTGGATTTCGGCGAGTAAATCTGTGGTATCACGCAGTGCCCGGTTATGCCGCCCGCTTATGCCGGTAAGAGAATTGAATGTGTTTGAAATTGCTTTTAATTTACCCACACTGGCATTATATCAGCCAATAATCAGGTAAACAAGACATAAATTATGGTCCCATCCCGCATGCCCGGACACGAAGGCCCTAACCTGAGAATCCTCCAGAATTGTGATGTAGCCCTAACCCCAACCTGGCCTTGAGTTCCAGGTATTTCTTATGAATGCTCTCTGCTTTCATCATATCGTGTTTTTGCATTAGTCTTCGCCCGGCCGAAAAGCCTTCATTAAATCCTGCCCGATAAGCAACGGAATAATGTTTTAACTTACTGTGTATTTCATCTATTTCCATTTGTTCGCTGGCTGAGCCCATCTGGGTTTCCAGCTCTATTTCTGAATCAAGCTGGTCTACCATTAATTTTACATTAAGTTGCTCCAATTCTTGTAAAATATTCGGCTCACGATTTCCGTTTTCCATCTTGTTACCCCTCCCGGTTTCCTCGCAGACCTATTATGGTCATTAACCATCATTAAGGCCATTTTATTAGCCTGGGGTTACAAAAAGGTTTAAATTAATCGGCAAATGTTAACTAATCATTACAAATTGATTACAAAACGTATCTTGTGGGAAATTATTAAGGTAATTATTACTTTCCCGGGGGCTAATAATGGTCTGGTGTTTTAATAGATATGCCGGATCGAGAGGCTTTCTTCTCCGTAGTCCGTATCAACGAGCAATTCGACCATAAACATAACACTTCGTTGACAATGGGCAATTGTCATGACTTGCCTTTGGTTTACATATTAGAATCCCCTTATTTTAACGGGTGTCATAGTCGCTCCCAAACGAGTCTGCCCACCACCTTTTTGCCGCCCATCAAAAGCGGCACAGTGCGGAGTGTCAGGCGGTTTCCGGAGAACTCGTAGTAGCGGACGTGCTCCACTCCTCCTGTCATCCAGTTTGGGAAGCTGCTTCCCTGAACGTGATGCGTTACAATCTTCTTTTTTTCATCCACGTCGTAAGTTCCGAAATAGCACCGGTAGCCCTCAAAGGCCTCCTTTATCTCTTCAGGTGTCCCTTTAAGCCAGTCATTCGAAGCAAAATTGGGACGCTTGGCCTTGATAATTTGTGCCGCCATGTTCCGTTTGCCATCATACATCAGCTGCCCGATGACCTCCCGTCCAAACGGATAAATCGCCTCACCCTCTTCGCTCCGATAATCCGTCGAGATGAGTCTCCAGGCACCGGTGAACTTCTCTTTATCCATGAGGCTCTCCTAAGCTAGCATTCAGTTACAAGACAATAAAAAGTAGGCGGTAGAGGACTTGAACCTCTGACCTCCGACGTGTAAATTGTAAGCGATGCTTGTTTTCTATTGTTTTTGAAGCTAATTTGTTGTTTTGTGCCTGTCCGTATTTTAGCTTCAAAAACCTCTTTTGCAACTTGCATTGAAAAGCTTTTTTACCAAAAATTAAGCCTTACTAGGAGGTGCTATGCTTATTGCTCCATACCCAAGGTGAAGCGAATAGCTGATTCAACTTCCTTCAGCTTCTTCGCGCTAAGCGTCGTCAGATGGTTCTGGAGGCAGTCCTTGGGAATAGTGGCCATGGTATCTAGATTAGCTACACAATCCTGCGGCATCCCATCATCAGTCCCCAAATAAACTTCGGACGGAGTGCGACGAATGCGTGTAGTAACAGGTGCTACAACAACCAGCGAGCGGACGCTGTATGCCTCGTTACGGGAGAGAAGCACCACTGGCCGCCTTCCTGCTGGCGGCTCCAGTTCTGCCCACCATATCTCCCCTCTTCTCACTGCCAGGGCTCCTCAGCCAGGATAGTGCTGGCGGAGCGGCGGGCTGCGGTAACTTCTTCTTTAGTCTCGGGAACTTGTTGATAAGCGCGTATATACTGCTCGCTCATTTCCCGTTCTTTCCGTTGTCGTAGAAGCAGGTCGACAGCGCGGCGGAATATCTGGCTGCGGCTCTCGCCGCTCTCCTCTCTTTCTCTTTCGACAGCGGTAAGCACTTCCTCGGGAAGACTGATCGCAATCTTGCTTGTTTTAGACATAGCAGCCACCCCTTCATACCATATTCATACTATAGTATGAATTATTCCTTGATTCTTGTCAAGTAGTAGTAGGTAGTATAATCCTAAATTTAACAACATGATGTTATGAAAACGCTGACCTGCCCCCCAAATGAGATATATTCTTAGTGAACCAAAAAAGGATCAAGCAAAGGTTTTAAAATTGATTTTTATTATCAAAACGGAATAAATCTAACAACGTTATCCCTAATGCATCAGCAATTCTTTTGATGTTTTTTAATGATGGATTTCGTTCTCCTCGTTCAATACCACCGATATACGTACGATGTATATTTGATAGAGAAGCCAATTTTTCCTGTGATAATTGTTTTTCAACCCTTAAGGCTCTTACTCTTTTACCGAATTTTTGTTTGATATTTTCCATTTGAGCATGATTATTTATAACAAATTCTTGACAATATATAAGTATCATTTTCCCCCTTGTACTATGGGGCAGGCTGAGACCAACGAAGACAATGGTCGGTTATCATAAGTGACTGATCTGGTCACAGATTCCAAGTCCAATATAGGAATCATTAAGAATATTGATAACTGGCCAGATAAGAAGAAATTTAAGAAAGTGTTAGGTGTATATAGTACACTAAAGCAATCTGGTGCTAAATACCGGAGTAAGAGAGGAAAAGAGGGTAGCAGGCATGGCCGACGAGTGTTGTTTCACACTTGCTTAGCATGTATCAGGAAAAATGCAGCGGATAATGATTTCAAAGATTACTATCTGAGGCAAGTGGCTCAAGGCAAGGTAAAGATGAAAGCTTTATTCAGTACTACGGGTAAGTTAGCCGAAATAATTTATCACTGCCTTAAAAGTGGGGAACCATATAAATACCAGGGTATATATAGACAAACAAAGTGGGCATAAGGTACATAGTGCACCCCAATTATTTTTTACTACTATATGTGAAAAGTGTAAGGCAATAAGTAAGCATTTAAGTGCCGTTACGATTTTGTTATAAAAAGGTTAATAGAAATCAAGGCTACGTAAAATGCTGAAC
>CAZJGR010000006.1:0-3088 GCA_964545815.1 uncultured Dehalococcoidaceae bacterium
GGCACCGCCGGCGCCAAGAATGCCGCCTATCGGGCCGCCGAAATTCTGGGTAGCAAATATGAGAGCATCAGCCAGGCTTATGCCAAATATCGCCGCGACCTGCAAGGAGAAAGCAAATGATTGAGCGCTATTCCCGCCCCCAGATGAAAAGGGTATGGTCGGATGAAAGCAAATTCAACAAGTGGCTGGAAGTGGAGATAGCTGTCTGCGACGCCTGGGCGGAAATAGGCGTCGTGCCCCGTGAGGCCATCTCTAAAATCAAGCTGGCCAAGTGCAACCTGAAGCGCATGGAGGAAATACTGAAGGAAACCCACCATGATATGACCGCATTCCTCGGCTCGGTGGCGGAGAGCCTGGGCGAGGAATCGCGCTTTATCCATCTCGGGCTGACCTCATCAGACGTTATGGACACGGCGCTCAGCCTGCAACTGGTGGAAGCCACCCAGTTGCTCACCGAAGACGTTAAAGAGCTCATCTCAGTGCTGGCACATAAGGCCATGGAGCACAAATACACCCCGATGATCGGGCGCACCCACGGTGTTCACGCCGAGCCAATTACCTTTGGCTTGAAGCTGTCGATATGGGTTGAAGAGATGAGACGTAACCTGCAACGCCTTGGCGAGGCCAAAAAGGTCATCGCCGTGGGCAAGATATCCGGTGCGGTAGGCACATACGCCACCGTCCCGCCGGAGGTGGAACAGCGGGCCTGCCGCAAGCTTGGCCTTTTCCCCGCGCCGGTATCAAACCAGATATTGCAACGCGACCGCCATGCCCAGTTTATGACCGCGCTGGCAATCATCGCCAGCTCTCTGGAAAAATTCGCCATTGAGTTCAGAGGGCTCCAGAGAACAGAGGTCGGCGAAGTGGGCGAGCCTTTCGGCACCGGCCAGACCGGCTCTTCCGCCATGCCCCACAAGCGCAATCCGGAACTCTGCGAGCGAATCAGCGGCCTGGCCCGACTGGTAAGGGGCTATGCCCTTACCGCCATGGAAAATATCGCCCTCTGGCACGAGCGTGATATCAGCCATTCCTCCACGGAACGCGTTATACTGCCCGATGCCTGTCTGCTGGTTGATTACTGTCTGTCCCTCTTCGCCTCAATAATCAAGGGAATGCAGGTTTTCCCACGGCGCATGAAAAAGAACATGGAGCTCACCAAAGGGCTTGTCTTTTCCCAGCGGGTGATGCTGGCGCTCATTGATAAAGGCCTTTCCCGACAGAAAGCGTATGAGCTGGTGCAGCGCAATGCCATGAAGGCCTGGAAAGGAAATAAGGATTTCCTCAATCTGCTAAAAGCCGACCCGGAGGTCGCTGAAATCCTGCCCCAGCCAGAACTTGAATCTCTGTTTGATTACCAGTACTATCTGAGGCATGTTGATGAAATCTTTGAACGTCTGGGGTTGACCAAAACGCAGTGGAAAAGCGCTATACCAGAATCGAGCAATCTGCCACCGAGAGCCCTGTAATATGATGCCACAGAGATTGTGAGGTACTATGCCGGGGAAAAAAGCCACCGAAGAGATTCGCCGAGTGGCCGTGAAGCTGGTCAACGCTATAGAGAATAAAAGTCTGGACGCGGTCATGTCCTGCTTCGCCGACGACTGTGAAATCGAGTTGCTGCGCCAAAGCCTCTACGGAAAGGCCGGGATTAAGAAGTGGTTTGACTGGCTGTTTAAGAACATCTGGCAGATTAAATTTCAATCCATCGTAACCATGGCGGAGGGAAATACTCTATTCGAGGAATTTATCATCCGGGCACGGCTGTACAGCGGTCCAGAGGTGAAGTCAAAACAGGCGGAAGTCCTCGTCTTTGAGAACAATAAAATCAAAAGCCTGCGTCTCTACTTCGACAGGCTCGATTTTGTCGATACGGTGGCCAAAGACCCGGTAAGCAAAGCCGTGATGAGCCGGGTTATCAAGAAATCACTTGAGGGCCTAATCGATTAAACTCGAAACACTCAGAAGCTTAGATTATGGGAAGTGATTTATCATTGCTTAAGAAGGCAGAGCTCCCTCTACCGCTATTCATCAGAGGTAAAGTTCGTGACACCTATGACCTGGGAAATCACCTTCTCATCATCGCCACCGACCGCATCTCAGCCTTTGATTCGGTACTGCCGAGTCCCATTCCAAACAAAGGTCTCGTCCTGAACAAGCTTTCGGTCTTCTGGTTCCGACAGACAGCAGAAATCGTGGCCAACCATCTGGTGGAGGCGGTTGAAGATGTACGCAGCCTGGACGCGTATCTACCCGCGGAAAAACGCTTCCCCTACCCTGCCTACCTGGTCGGGCGCTCCATGGTGGTGAAAAAGGTAAAGCGCATCCCGATTGAGTGCGTCGTGCGTGGCTACCTGTCTGGTTCCGGCTGGACTGAATACCAGCAATGCGGCAAGGTAGCCGGCCACTCATTGCCCGGAGGGCTTAAGGAGAGCCAGAAGCTGTCTGAGCCACTCTTTCACCCGACGACCAAGGCGGAAAGCGGACATGACGAGCCAATCACTATGTCTGAAGTCAACGAGCTGGTTGGCAAAAAAAGGGCCCGGGAAATCGAAGCGAAAAGCCTCGCGATTTACAATTACGCACACGAGTATGCCACCAGAAGGGGCATAATCATTGCGGATACGAAGATGGAATTCGGCCTTGAAGAAGACGGGCTCATTCTGATTGACGAACTGCTGACACCGGACTCCTCACGCATCTGGGATTCCAAACTGTACCGGGTCGGTCAGGCGCAGCCCAGCTATGATAAGCAGCCACTCCGCGACTGGCTGGTGGCGTCAGGATGGAACAAAGAGCCACCCGCCCCACCCCTGCCCCCCGATATTATTGCCGCAACGTCCCGCAGGTACGTACAGGCATACGAGAAAATCACCGGCCAGGTGCTGAAATAGTTGCTCATGTGGTCGCCGCAATCATCTATAACTTCTTTGCCTAGCCGTGCCAGCCAAGACTGTGATAAAATATAGGCGGTCTAGTTTAAGCGCTGGGGATTACCACGGGGAGGTTATGAGAGGTTTCCCTCTGGAAGTTGATACCAGGGCCAGACTGCGCATTGAAGTCAAAGGCATAGTACAGGGCGTTGGCTTCC
>CAZJGR010000006.1:3188-22420 GCA_964545815.1 uncultured Dehalococcoidaceae bacterium
ACCAGGGCCAGACTGCGCATTGAAGTCAAAGGCATAGTACAGGGCGTTGGCTTCCGACCCTTTGTTTATCGACTGGCCAAGGACTGTTGCCTAAACGGCTGGGTGCGAAACACCTCAGGCAATGTGACCATTGAGGTGGAGGGACCGGAAGAAAAGGTCAGCCAGTTTCTCGCCCTGTTGTCAGAAAAAGCCCCACCCGCCGCCCGTGTCCAGGAGGTCACCACCAGAAGATTGCCCGCCAGGGGTGATACTGATTTTATCATCAAAAAAAGCCAGCCTGAGCCGGGCAAGTACCAGCCGGTCTCCCCTGACCTGGCCACCTGCCCGGAATGCCGGGAAGAGGTCTTCTTACCGGAAAACCGCCGCTATCTATACCCCTTCACCAACTGTACCAACTGCGGTCCGCGCTTCACCATCATCAGGGACATCCCCTATGACCGCCCGATGACCACTATGAGCCGTTTCACCATGTGTCCGGCATGTCAGGCGGAATACGATGACCCGCTTGACCGCCGTTTCCATGCCCAGCCCAATGCCTGCCCGGAATGCGGCCCCAGCCTGCAGCTCACCGACCGCGATGGCGCTCCGCTAACCGGCCAGGACCCACTCCGCAAAGCCGCTGATTTACTCCAGCAGGGTTACATCGTTGCCATCAAGGGCCTGGGCGGCTTCCAGCTTGCCTGCGACGCCACAAACCAGGATGTCGTCTCTCGCCTCAGAGAGCGCAAAAAGCGACCCGGCAAACCGTTTGCCCTCATGATGGCGTCCCTTGCCGAAATTGAAAAACACGGTTACATTTCACCTGAGGAAGCGGAGTTACTACACTCTCCAAATGCGCCCATCGTCCTTCTCCGCTGGCGCAAAGACACCTCTAATGTAACTTCGTTGGTTGCCGAAAATAACAAATACCTCGGGGTCATGCTGCCCTACACGCCGCTGCATCATATCCTCCTCCACCATGTGGCACGGCCGCTGGTCATGACCAGCGGCAACCTGAGCGAGGAGCCCATTTGCCAGGATAACGGCGAGGCCCTGCGCCGGCTTCACGACATCGCCGATTATTTCCTGCTGCACAACCGCGACATCCATGCCCGCTATGATGACAGCGTGTATCTGGTGGAGAGAGGTACCGCGCGTGCCATCAGGCGTGCCCGGGGCCATGCGCCATCCCCTATTCACCTCCCCTTTAAGGCCAGGCAGGTACTGGCCTGCGGTGCCGAGGAGAAAAACACTTTCTGCCTGACCAGAGATGAGTACGCCTTCCTGAGCCAGCACATTGGTGATATGGATAATGAAGAGACGGTGGGACATTTCGAGAACACCGTTGACCTCTACCAGCAACTGTTCCGTGTCCAGCCGGAATTCATTGCCTATGACCTCCATCCGGAGTATCTGGCCACCAAGTATGCCCTAAAATATGCCGCAGAAAAGGGGCTGAAAGCCATCAGCGTGCCACACCACCACGCCCATGTCGTCAGCTGCCTTGTGGAACATGAATTCAGAGAGCCGGTCATCGGCGTCGCCTTCGACGGCGTCGGCTACGGCACTGATGGCAACCTCTGGGGTGGCGAATTTATTGTCGGCGACTGGGGCAGCTTCGAGCGGGTCGCCCATCTGGAATACGTGCCCATGCCGGGCGGGGCCGCTGCCATTCGCAAACCGTACCGCATGGCACTCGGTTACCTATATTCGCTGCTCGGTCCGGAAACGCCACTCGTGGGCCTCCCCATTCTGAGCCAGATAGCGATTGATGAGGTCGAAATTATTAAAGCTCAGTTGAAACGAAGGCTTAACTCACCGCTCACTTCGGGGGCGGGGCGGCTCTTCGACGCGGTATCGGCGCTGGCTGGCCTGAGGGGGCAGATTGACTATGAAGCCCAGGCCGCCATCGAGCTTGAAATGATAGCTCCGGATGATGTCACCGGCTTTGAACCATACCCATTTACCATATCTTCCAAAGAAAAGCCGGCGGTGATTAAACTGCACGACCTTATTTCGGCAGTGGTGAATGATGTACGAGCTGGATTCAAGCCAGATGTTATCTCCGCTCGATTCCACCTGACCGTGGCACAGGTCATTCTGGAGACTTGCCGGCTGATTTCCCGGCAGTCGGGGCTGAACACGGTGGCCTTGAGCGGCGGCGTTTTTCAAAACCGTCTGCTGCTCAACCTGGCGATTGAGGCTCTGGAAGGAGACGGGTTTCAGGTACTGAGCCACCGCCTGGTGCCCAGCAACGATGGCGGCATTTCCCTGGGACAGGCAGCGATTGTCAACTATCGGTTGAACAACTTTAGGGAGTAAGTAACGTGTGTCTGGCGATACCGGTACGGATAAAATCGATAAATGGCATCGAGGCCGAGGTTGAAATCGGCGGCATCACGCGCAAAACGAGCCTGATGCTTACCCCCGAGGCCAGGGTGGGCGATTACGTGCTCCTCCACGCCGGCTATGCTATCAACATTGTCGACCAGGTGGAAGCAGAGGAGACCCTGGCCATATTTGCCGAGATGAGCGAACTCTTGGAGAGGGAATGAAGTTAGTCAGCGAATTCCGCCAGTCAGGGCTGGCCGATGGCCTAGTCCGCAGCATCCAGCGTCACGCCAGCAAACCAGCCCGTTTCATGGAGTTCTGCGGCGGGCATACTGTGTCCATCATGAAGTTCGGCCTCCGCCAGCTGCTGCCACCAGCGCTCACCCTCACCTCAGGGCCGGGCTGCCCGGTATGCGTGACTGATAATGCTGACCTTGATAAGGCCATTGCCCTAGCGTCGCTGCCCGATGTCATTGTCGCTTCTTTTGGTGACATGGTGAGGGTGCCCGGAAGTCGTTCCAGCCTTCAGGAAGCAAAGGCCGCCGGAGCCGACGTGCGCGTTGTCTACTCGACCCTCGACGCCCTATTGCTGGCCAGGGAAAACCCGGAGAAATCGGTGATATTCCTCGGCATCGGCTTTGAGACCACCGCCCCCACCGTCGCCGCCTCAGTCCTGCAGGCGGAGCAGGAGAGCTTGCCAAACTACTATGTGCTTTCCTTGCACAAGCTCTGCCCGCCGATAATCAAGGCGCTGCTGGACTCCGGTGAGGTAAACCTGCAGGGGCTCATCTGCCCCGGCCACGTCAGCGCGGTCATCGGCTCAAGGCCGTGGGAGTTCATCGCCCGCGATTACGCCATACCCTGCGTTGTCTCCGGCTTCGAGCCGCTGGATATCCTGCAGTGCATCGACATGCTGGCACGGCAGGTGGCCCGTGGCGAAGCGAGGGTCGAAATCGCCTACCGGCGCGGGGTCAGCCAAGAAGGAAACCAGACCGCCATCGGGGTTATGGAAAAGGTGTTTGAGCCCGCCCCGGCACGCTGGCGTGGCTTTGGCGAGGTGGCCGGAAGCGGCCTCAAGCTGCGGCCGGAGTTCGCCCGTTTTGACGCGGAACTGAATTTCACTTTTGACCCCGGCCCGACGGTGACTCCGAAGGGTTGCCGATGCGGAGAGGTGCTGAGGGGAGTTAAATCACCCCGGGATTGCTCGCTGTTCCGCCGCGTCTGTACGCCGACCAAGCCGATAGGACCTTGCATGGTCTCGGCGGAAGGGACCTGCGCTGCTTATTATCATTATGGTGAAGAAGATGTCCGATAGAATTCTACTGGCCCACGGGAGCGGAGGGAGGCTGACCCACGACATCATCCGCAACCACTTCCTTGCCGCGCTGTCAAACCCGATTCTCAGCCAGCTTGATGATTCAGCGGTGATTGAGCCTGCCGGCAGGCTGGCCTTCACCACTGATAGCTACGTGGTTCAGCCCATTTTTTTCCCCGGGGGTGACATCGGCAAGCTCGCCGTCTGCGGCACCATAAACGACCTGGCGATGGTAGGGGCCACACCCCGCTATCTGAGCCTGGCCTTTATAATTGAAGAAGGCCTGCTGTTGAGCGACCTGGAAAAAGTGGTCAATTCGATTAAAGAGACCGCCGCAGGCGCTGGCGTGGCCGTGGTTACCGGTGATACCAAGGTGGTCAACCGTGGCACCGCCGATAAGCTCTTCATCAATACCGCCGGCATCGGCACGGTACCGGCCGGAGTGAACATTTCCGGCCATAACGCCAGGCCGGGGGACGTGCTGATATTGAGCGGCACCATTGGCGACCACGGCATCGCGGTGCTCAGCCAGCGCGAGGGAATCAACTTCGCCACAGAACTGAAGAGCGACTGTGCACCGCTGAACGGCCTGGTGACAGAGATGCTGGCGGCAAGTCTTAATATTCACAGTCTCCGTGACCCGACCCGTGGCGGCCTAGCCACCACGCTGAACGAAATCGCCGAGCAGTCAGCGGTGAGCATCCGGATATACGAAGAAAAAATACCGGTTCGAGAGGAAGTCGCCAGCGCCTGCGAGATGCTCGGGCTGGACCCCCTCTATGTTGCCAACGAGGGAAAGCTGATTGCCGTGGTCAGCCCTGACGACGCCGAAAGGGTTCTGGGGCAAATGAAAAAACATCAATACGGGCGAGACGCCACCATCATCGGCGAGGTTAAGGAGGAGAATCCGGGACGGGTGGTCATGAAGACCAGGCTCGGGACGACGCGCATTATCGATATGCTGGTCGGTGAGCCGCTGCCCCGGATATGCTAGCCATGCACGAGATGTCGGTGACCATGAGCCTGTTAGACCTCGTCCTGAGGGAGGCGGCCAAAGCTGGCGCCAGCAAAATAAAAACGGTTAATATTGTGCTCGGTGCGATGACCGGCATCATTGACCGGTACGTTCAGGCGAACTTTGAATTGCTCAGCCAGAATACACCCGCCGAAGGTGCCTCGCTTTCCTTCCGCAACGTACTGCAACAGGCGCGCTGTCGCCACTGCGCCCACGCATTCCAGATATCCAACTTCGAATGGAACTGCCCCCGATGCCAGTCCTCAGAAATCGAAATAACCGGCGGCAATGAACTTTACGTCGAGAGTATTGAGGTGGAGTAATGGAAATCAAAGTGCTGAAAGATATTCTGAGCGCCAACAACCAGATTGCGGCGCAGAACCGCAAGCTACTGGCCAGCAAGCGCATCATGGCCATCAACCTCATGTCCTCACCGGGTTCCGGGAAAACGACCCTTATCTTGCGGACCTTTGAGAAGCTGAAGGATAAAGCCCGCATGGCCGTTATCGAAGGGGACGTCAGTTCCAGCATTGACGCCGAGAAACTGGGTCGGGCCGGAGTTACCGCCATCCAGATAAATACCGGCGGCGGCTGCCATCTGGACGCAAGCATGGTGAATTCAGCGCTACTAAATCTTCCCCTCGATGACATAGATATTCTATTTATCGAAAACGTGGGCAACCTAATCTGCCCCGGCGGCTTTGACCTCGGTGAGCGCCTCAAAGTGGTCATCCTGAGCACGCCCGAGGGCGATGATAAGCCGCACAAGTACCCCCTCCTCTTCACCCAGGCCAATGCGCTGGTGGTAAATAAAACCGACCTGCTACCGTATGTCAGCTTTGACCTGGCCGCTTTCACCCGTACGTTCCAGAGCTTCAACCAGCGGGCAGCCCTGTTCACCGTCTCCGCACTTACCGGTGAAGGCATCGAGGAGTGGGGGAAATGGGTGATGGACAACCTGCGCAAGCTGCGCACAGCGAATAAATCGAAATAGAAAATGGAGCAGAGCAATGCAAGACCGAAAGATAGTGAACGTAGGTATCACCGGTGCCGCCGGCCACATTGGCACCACGCTGGCGGAAGGGCTCCCTGACCGCTACAAGCTGACTCTGTTTTATAACCGACATGAGCTCAGGGCCGACCTAGCTGACAGGCATAAAACAGTAAGGGCGGACTTTGCCAAGGCGGAGCAGGTCCAGGGTATTTTTGAGGGACTTGATGCGGTGGTTCACCTCGCCGCCGACGCCCTGACCGAGGCCAGCTGGGAAAGCGTCCTCCACAATAACATCATCGCCACCTACAACGTGTTTGAGGAGGCGCGGCGTGCCGGTGTATTGAAAATCGTGTTCGCCAGTACCAATCACACCCAGCATGATTATGTCGGCAAAACCCCTCTGACCCTGGACCGCTTTTTCGTCCCGACCACGGGGTTTGTTAAACTGAGCGACCCGCCGGCTCCTGACTCGTATTACGGTATCTCCAAGCTCTTCGGGGAAAACATGGGCTGGTACTATTCCAGGAGATATGGCATTCAGTTCATCTCCCTGCGCATCGGCTCGACGTTTCCCCAGGATGACCCCTCAATCTGGAAAGGCAAGGAACGCGAGGGGCATGCGCGGGCGGTTTTCCTGAGCAAGAGGGACTGCGTTGCCGCATTCGCCAGAGCCCTTGAGGTCAACGCCGATTTTTTGCTGGCCTATGCCATCAGCAACAATGACCGCCGTTTCTTTGACCTGACCGAGACCAAAGAAAAACTCGGTTTTTATCCCCGGGATAATGCCGAAGATTATTTCTGAGGCAAGGCAAAGACTGAACCGTGCTGGATATATTGACAATGACGACAAATTATGATTAAATATCATATAGAAGCTTGTGGCTCCCGAATCTTAATTGGAGGAGGTGATGCTATGAGACTTCACGAAGTCTTCGGGGTATGGCAGGTGGACAGTTGACGCCCTGCCTCATTGCAGGGCGGACAGACCTCGAACCCGGCTCGAGTTAGCGATGTAGAGGTCAGTCTCAGAAAAGAGAGACCACATCCGGCGGTGATAACCGGAATTGAGGCGGGCTCGAGACGAAAAAGCAAACCAGGAGGGCACTGCAAGGTGCCCTCCCTAATTTATCTCGACAAATAGCTCAAACCGGCTCGAATATCTCATAAACTTGACACGGTACCTCGGCGAAACCTACAATTACTGCTGTCAGTCGCCTGTTTCCTGAAACAGCTATGGTTAACGGAAAGGATTTTCCCCTCTGAGAACCGGGTTCGCCATGAGCAGAAACGTTAACGTAGTGCCGGCAATTCTGACCGATGACCCTTCGGCCCTTGAGAAAATGGCCCGTCAGGCAGCAAGTTTCACCGATTTTGTCCAGATTGATATCATGGATGGTCGTTTTGTCCCATCGCGGAGCGTTACCTGGGAACAAATCGCTGGCCTGCCCGGCAACCTGAAATGGGAAGCTCATCTCATGGTTAGGCAACCGGAAAGATACCTTGATGGTTTTAAGCGGGCTGGCGCCAGCAAGATTATATTCCACTACGAAGCCACCACCTACCCACACGAAGTTATTTCCCGCATCAGAAAACTGGGACTCGAAGTCGGACTGGCCCTCAACCCCGAGACCCCCATCCCGGCCATCGTGCCCTGCCTTAACGAAGTTGACAGCATCCTCCTGCTTACGGTAACGCCGGGCTTCTACGGCAGCAAATTCATCCCGGAGGTATTGGGCAAGGTAACTGAACTGCGGGATATCCAGCCCGGAATTGAAATCGGCGTTGATGGTGGGGTCAAGGAGAGCAATATCAAAGAAATCGCCCGCGCCGGGGTTGATTATATCTGCGTGGGCAGCGCTGTTTTTCTGCAGCCGAACCCGGCGGAAAGCTACCGCCGTTTACAGTCGCTGGTTAAGGGGCATTGAGACACTTCCCGCAATTTTCTCTCTATTTATCCGCTTTTCGACACGCGCCAGCTACTTTAAACCAGACACCATTCTGGCAAAAGCGGCGGCATCTCCAGAACCGAGATGGACTCTGACCACGCGCCTTTGCTGCGACCGCAGAGTCTGCAGGTCGCCAAGCACCTGTGCGTCCGCCAGTATGTCAAACGTGTACGACACGCTGGGAATCGGTATCTTGCGCTGATGTCCCGTGGTTATCTGAAGGAAAAGCCCCGTGTTGGGACCCCCTTTATGTAATTGCCCGGTGGAGTGCAGTAAACGTGGCCCGTAGCCGAAGGTGGTGGCAATATGCTGTTTCTCCATCACCTTGCGACGTAATTCGGCACATGCCTTTTCCAGCTCCGGCATCTGCTTGGTATAAGCCATGATAGCCAGGTAATCGCCCCGCCTGGCTGATGACAGCAACTTATCAAGTGAGCCAGAAGCTTTCAGCGATGGCAGTCGGCCAGAGCTCTGGAACTCCTGCAGGACCCGGTCGGTGGCATCCTTGGCCGCCTGAACATCGGGCTGGTCAAACGGGTTTATGCCCAGTATCGAGCCGGCCACGGCGGTGGCAAACTCCCAGCGGAAGAACTCCGCGCCGATATCATTCCTGTCCTTTAACTCCAGCGTAATCACATGCTTCCCGGAAGATTTGATACGCCCCACTGCCCGATCAATATCCTCGTTATCGTCATCCTTAAGTCGCAGGTAGAGGAAAAGGCGGTCGTCCCCGTAGTTTTCGGGAGCGGTGAATGGCTCACCCAGCACTGGAATAATACCGGTTCCTTCCTTGCCCGTGCTCTCGGCGAGGAGCTGTTCCAGCCATAGCCCGAACCTATCAATCAAAGGCGAAGTAAACAGGGTCAGTTTATCTCTGCCCTCTCGGGCAGAGGTGCCAATCAATGCGCCAAGCCAGGCACCGGGGTTTTCTGGAACCGGTACTCTGGCAACACAGCGACGACTCATTTCTCCAGCGCGCCCCAGAACCGACATTATGTCAATTCCAATGAGCGCCGCCGGCACCAGCCCGAAGTAGGACAATACGGAGTAGCGTCCACCCACATCCTCCGGATTCAGAAAAGCACGGCGAAATCCGGCCTCATCCGCAATCCTGGCCAGCGATGAACCAGCATCAGTGATGGCGACAAAGCTCTGCCCAGCCCTCTCCTTTCCCAGCGATTGCTCGACTAGCCCACGGAAATACCGGTAAAAGGTCAACGTTTCGATGGTGCCGCCTGACTTTGATGAAACCAGGAAGATGGTGCGTGCCGGGTCGATAGCTTCCGTAACCGCGGCCACCCAGCCGGGCACGGTGGAGTCCAGTAGCTTGAACTCTGGATAGCCTCTGGCGCTGCCGAAAGTCTGGTACATGACTTCCGCGCCCAGGCTGGCGCCGCCCATGCCCAGCAGTACAACGTGCCTGTAGCCAGCCTCGCGCACTTCCCCAGCAAACGAGGCTAATTCCGGCACCTTTTCTTGAAACAGCTCGGGAAGAGCCAGCCAGCCAAGCCGATTGGTGATTTCTTCCGGCTCCAGCTTCCACACCGTATGGTCCTTACGCCATATGCGCCCAATTAAATCTTTCTGTTTGAAATCGTTGAGCGTTTCGGTTACCGACGGGAAACCAGCCATCTTATTTTTTCTTAGCCACCTTTCTTCCTGCGCATGTTTCGTGATTCAATATCCAGTACTTTTTGCAGGCGTCGTTGGAAACGCTCCTCACTTAAAAATTCTGCTTTCAGGAAAGCGTCGACCACTTCTCTGGCCAGCGCTCCCCCCACCACCCGCGCCCCGAGGCAGAGGACATTCATATCGTCGTGCTCCACACCCTGGTGCGCCGAATAGGTATCATGGCAGGGACAGGCCCGCACTCCCGGTACTTTATTGGCCACGATACAGGCGCCAACACCGCTGCCGCAGGCAATGATGCCGCGCTGAGCCTTTCCTGAAGCCACCGCCTCAGCGACGGCCAGCGCGTAGTCAGGGTAGTCGTCAGTCGGGATAAACGTCTTGGCGCCCAGGTCAAGCACCTCATATCCATTCTCACGCAGCCAGGGGGTTAACTCGGCTTTCAGGGAAAACCCGCCATGGTCGGCACCGATAGCAACTCTCAGCGTCATTTCTTACCTCCTCGCCGCAGGTTTTGGGCTTCATCGGCCACGCGCTGGGCCGTCAGGCCCAACTTCTCGTAGATTACCTTGGCCGGGGCGGAAGCGCCAAAATGGGAAATCCCAATAATAACCCCGCCGTCACCGACATACCGCTCCCATCCCAGCGGGCTTCCCGCCTCAATTGATATCCGGGCTTTTATGCTCGCCGGCAATACCGTCTCATGGTAATCAACGGGCTGGGCATCAAATAACTCCCATGAGGGCAGCGATACGATGCGCGCCTTGATGCCCTTTTCCTGCAGCAGTTTCCCCGCCTCCAGCGCAATGTGCACTTCCGAGCCGGTGCCCATAATGATGACCTCCGGCGTCGCTGCCGCCTCCCAGAGAATATAACCGCCCTGCTGAACACGGCTGGCCGGAGCCAAGTTCCCCCGGTCAAGCACCGGCAGGTTCTGGCGGCTGAGCACCAGTGCCGTCGGGCCATGGCGCCGCTGCAGGGCTATCTTCCACGCCTCCACGGTCTCGGTGGCATCGGCGGGACGGATGGTCACCAGGTTGGGAACCGACCTCAAGCCAGCAATTTGTTCGATGGGCTGGTGGGTCGGCCCGTCCTCCCCAAGTCCCACCGAGTCATGAGAGAAAATATAAATCACCCGGAGACCCATCATGGCCGCCAAACGCACCGGCGGGCGCATGTAGTCGTAGAAGACAAGAAACGTTCCGGTGAACGGGATAATGCCCCCGTGCAAGGCCATGCCACTGGCGATAGCGCCCATGGCATGTTCTCTGACGCCAAAGTGCAGGTTGCGGGCACGGTAATCATCGGAACCGTAATCACCATAATTTGCCAGGCTGGTCTTCGTCGATGGGGCCAGGTCAGCCGAACCACCGACCAGAGAACGGATTTTGGGCGCCAGGGCATTCATCACCAGCCCTGAGGCAGACCGGGTGGCCATCGGCTTGGTCTCTGCCTTGAATAAGCCATCAAGGCCGTTGTCCCAGCCTTCCGGCAGGTCACCCCGCAGGTCTGCTTCCAGCTGACATGCCTCATCAGGGTATGCCTGACGGTATGCTTGCAGCTTTTGCCGCCATTCGTTCTGCTGCTTCCGGCCGCGTGTCTGTGCTTGGCGCAGGTGTGCCAGCGCCTCCGGCGGCACAGTAAAAGGCTCCTTGTAATTCCATCCCAACTGCTTCTTGGCCAGGCGCACCTCGTCCTCCCCCAGCGGTTCACCGTGAGCCACGGCCTTGCCCGCCTTGTTCGGACTGCCATAGCCGATGATTGTCTGACAGATAATCAGACTGGGGCGCTCCTTATCTGCCTGTGCCTCACGTATTGCATTCTCTAACTGGACAATATCAGAGCCATCGGCCGGGCCGATAACCTGCCACCCGTACGCCTGAAATCGTCTGGGGATATCCTCGGTGAAGGTGATACTGGTCTTTCCTTCGATGGAGATACCGTTGTCGTCATAGAGGTAGATAAGCTTGCCCAGACGCAGATTTCCGGCTATGGAGGCGGCTTCAGACGAAACGCCCTCCTCAAGGTCGCCATCGGAGACGATAGCATAGGTATAATGGTCAATGATTTCATGGCCGGGCCGGTTGCAATTTGCCGCCAGCCAGCGCTCAGCGATGGCCATACCCACGCCATTGGCAAACCCCTGCCCGAGCGGCCCGGTGGTTACCTCAAGGCCGGGGACAACCCCGTATTCGGGGTGGCCGGGTGTCCTGCTGCCCCACTGGCGGAACTGCTTGAGGTCGTCCAGCGACAGGTCATAGCCGGTCAGGTGAAGAAGCGCATAAAGCATCGCCGACGCATGGCCGCAGGAGAGAACAAAGCGGTCGCGGTCTGGCCATTTCGGGTCGGCCGGGTTATGTTTGAGAAATCGGTCCCACAAGACATAGGCCATTGGTGCCGCACCCAGGGGTGCTCCGGGGTGG
The DNA here is from genome assembly GCA_964545815.1 of uncultured Dehalococcoidaceae bacterium. Lineage (GTDB taxonomy): Bacteria > Chloroflexota > Dehalococcoidia > Dehalococcoidales > RBG-16-60-22 > E44-bin89. The sequence goes on from CAZJGR010000006.1 coordinate 14,821, forward strand.
CCGGAATTGGCCTTCTGCACCGCATCAACGGCCAGAAACCGTATCGTGTTGATGCAGAGTTCATCAAGTTTGGAATCGCTCATGCTTTGCTATTCCAACCGCCCGGCTGACCGAACGCAGGTGGTTTTCTGCCATTCTACACTGCTGGACACCCTTTTTCAATCGAAAGAACCTGGATTTCACTTAAGGAGCGGCCAGGCGCTAAATCGAGGCCGGCGAGGTTATTTTTCCCCCTCGCCCCACCTCTGCATGATTTCTTTCAGGCGTTGTGCCAGCTTGGGACTGGCACGCAGGCGAGCAATGAAAATGGGGCAGCCCTCGAGCAGAGAGTTCTGTGCCGCCGTGGCCATGCTGGATAAAAGGTTCTGCATCCCCAGGTCAGCGGGCTGGGAAACGTTTATCCCCGGCGCTGACTCCAGCTGCCGGCGTATATCCTCGGCGGTGAAACGCATTGGCATCACACAGGACTTGTACCAGGGGCACTCTTTGCACTGGACTATCCCATAGGCTTCATTCAAAACATCGTTCATTTCAATCTCCGCTCTTCATTATAGCAATTACGGCATGATTTTGGCCAACTTAGATTCAATCTCCTCCACCCCGAAAAAGGCGCCAATTTTAATATCGCGTATGATACCATCAGCATCAATAAAGAACGTGGTCGGTATGCCACGTATGTTATAGGCAAGAGGAACCTCATCGCCGGGCGCCAGCAATACCGGGAAAGTATAACCAGCGTCGGCCACAAATTCTCTGACACTGGCCGGGGCTTCCTGCAGGTTCACCGCCAGCAGCACCAGCCCTTTACCGGCCCATTTCTGGTATATCTCCTGCAACATTGGCATCTCCATCTGGCAGGGGCCACACCAGGTGGCCCAGAAATTGAGCAGAACCGGCCTGCCGCGAAAGCCAGCCAGCGACACCTCCGGCCCATCCAGGCTGTTTAACTTGAAGTCCGGTGCCAGCTTACCTATCTCCGGCCCATAATCTGAGGCCGTACCTGAACCCGCGCAGGCGGGCAGCAGAACGCCCGAGAATGCCATTGACGTAAGCAGCAAAATCGCAATCATCTTAAAAACCCTGTTCATAATTTCCTCCGCAAATAATCTCACGCGGCGAGGGTCGAAAACCAGTGTATTTGATTGGTCAGCGTCAGAATCCCGATAATGAGCAAAAGCAGGCCGCTTATCACGTGTATTGTCCTGGTATAACGCTGTATTCGCCTCAAGACCGGGGCCAGCGAGTCGAAAGCGAGCCCTATGACCAGAAATGGGAGCCCCAGGCCCACCGAATAAATTGCCAGCAGGTAAGCCCCATGCCAGACGGTGGCCGTATTTAAAGCCAGCGCCAGAATGGCACCAAGTATCGGGCCGACGCAGGCTGTCCAGGCAAGGGAGAAGGAAGCCCCGATGAGGAAGGAACGGAGGTAGCCCGTGGTACTCCCCAGCGATGGGCTCAAGCGCTTTTCGTAATTAAGCCAGGGTACTTTCAGCGTTGCCAGTAAAAAGAGGCCAAAAGCTATCAACAGGCTGCCGGAGATTTTATTGAGCAGGGCGAGGCTGGGATTGATGGCAAATCCGGTCAGCCCGGCAATCGCCCCCATGGCGGTGAAAATCAGGGTGAAACCGCTGACAAAGCTGAGTGAATGGAGAAACGTCGGCAGACGCCGGCCGGCGCGGTGGGCATTGAGCAGTTCTGGCCCGGCCAGACTGGCCAGGTAGACCGGAACCAGCGGCAACACGCAGGGTGATAGAAAAGAAAACAGGCCCGCCGTGAAGGCAACGACAACAGATATGTTCTCCATTATTGGAATTTTACAATGGTCGCCCCGCTATGTCTAATGAGCTCTGCCATAGACAAGCTCATGGACAAGCGTCTGTTTCAGTCCTATAATTTTGATAAAGGGGGTAAACCATAAAACCACTCAGTTTTTCGCAGATATCCCAGTACCAAGCATGTCCGCTGTGCTACAAGCTTCAGTACATCGACGGCCTGAAGCCAAAAGACAAGTGGTATTTCAGCTTCGGCTCGACCATACACCTCTGCGCCGAGTATTTTTTTCGCGTGAGCGTGCCACCGCCTCCGACTCTTGAAGAGCTACTCCAGTTCTATGAACAGAACTGGCTCCCGGCAGGCTACGATTCTGCCGAAGAGGAGGCGAACTACAGGGCGTATGGCAGAGAGATACTGACCGCGTTCTGGGAAATCCACAGCCGTGATTTTAAGATGCCGCTGGCGGTGGAGAAGCTGTTCAGCATCGATGTCGGTGGCGTGAAACTGAGGGGATACATCGACCGGGTGGACAAGCTGGAAAGCGGGGCGCTTGCCATCGTTGATTATAAAACGAGCCAGGAGCTGTTCACCATGGATTACCTGGAGAAGGACCTCCAGTTAACCCTTTACCAGCTCGCCGCCGAGCAGCTCTGGCAGCTTCCTGTGGCAAAGCTGACCCTGTACCATATGAGGTCAAATACGCCCATTAGCGGCCCCGGTCGCGGACAGGTACAGCTCAACGATGCCAAGGAACTCGTCCTCGACGTCGCGGACAAGATAAACCGCCAGGTTTTCCCGGCCACAGAGACTGAGCGCTGCCCCTGCGATTTCCCCGAGCACTGTCCGTATTACCGCCATCTATATATGGAGAAAATCGCCGAAACGGCGGTTCAAGAGGCTCTGCCCATCATTATCGGAGGCGATGACATAGAAAAGTACGCATCGCTTCAGTCCCAGATTAAAGCGCTCCAGAAAGAACTGGAGGAATTACGGGAGCGAATAATCGATTATTGCCAAGCACACGGGGTCAACCGCGTTTTTGGGCCGGAGAACGAGGTCACCTACCAGCTCGTGGAGATGACCGGTTTCAATGAGGAGGAGGTCAGGGCCCTCCTCGAGCCCGCGGGCTTATGGGCCAGAGTAACCGGCCTTGACCAGTCCCGGCTGAAACAGCTGCTCAGTGACGCTGCTGTGGCCAAAGATATCAGAGACCGGGTTCAATCCCTGAGGCAGATAATCTCCGCCCAGCAGCGTTTGCTGGTGAAAAAACGCCGGGATGAAGACAAAGAGACATAGGCGCCATTCGCCTTTATGATTTTTCGAGCCAGATATTTTGTCGTCTAAAAAATCCGCTTAAGCGAACTGTTTTTCCACCGCAGCGACCGCTTTATCAAGGGCACCGACAATCATGCCGAGCTCATCATTGGTCATGGTCAGCGAGACCAGCATCCAGATGATATCGCCGTACCAGGTCGAGCAGTTGAAGAGCACCCCGTTTTCCCGCCCCACCTTGCCGACGACGCCGGCCACGGCGGCACGGTCGGGGAAGAGCGCCTTGGTAGCTTTATCTTTAACCAGCTCGACGGCAATCAAACCGGCATCAGCACGGACGTCACCCACAATGGCCGATTTTTTCTTGATGGCGCCCAGGTCTCGGGCCATGATTTTGCCGATTTCCGTCGCCCGGGCCAGCAGGTTATGCTTCTCCACGTACTCGATGCCGGCCACCCCGGCAGCGGCCAGGTAGCCGGTGCCACCGAAGGTGTAGCCATGCTGCAGGGTATTCTTGCCCGTGAAGACCTCGGCGATTTCGCTCTTGACATGTGTGCCCGCCAGCGGACCGCAGCCCCAGGACAGGTTCTTGCCCAGTGCCAGCATGTCAGGCACAATGCCCTGCTTTTCGCACTCAAACCAGAAACCACTGCGAGCAAATCCCGTGATTACCTCATCGCAGATAAGCAGGACTTCATACCGGTCACATATTTCTCTAACTCTCTTCATATATCCCGGAGGTGGTGGGATAATTCCAAACCCGGTATTGGTGGACTCGGTGATGAAGCAGGCCACCGTTGACGGGTCTTCAAACTCGATAACCTTGCGCAGCTCCTCGGCACACAGCAAGTTGCACTGCGGACAGGTCAGGTTATACGGGCAGCGGTAGCAGTTCGGAGCATGGATGGCAACGAAGCCGCCCATGAGGGGCTCAAACGGCGTCCGCCTGAAGATATGGCCGCTGGCGCTGGACGTGCCCATGCTCATGCCATGGTAGTCACCGGGGTAGCGGTGGATGACCTTGTACTTGGTCGCCTTGCCCATTATCTTCCAGTAATGCCGGGCAATCTTGAGCGCAGTCTCGTTGGCATCACTGCCATTGCTGCTGTAAATGGTGTATTTCAGACTGCCGGGCGATATCTGGGCAAGCTTTTCCGAAAGCCAGACCACCGGCTCGGTGGGGGCGAACAGATTGGGGGTGGTATTAGCTATCCGGTCCATCTGCTTCTTCATCGCCGCCATGAGCACGGGGTGGTTAAAGCCGAGAGAAGCGGCCGCGCCACACGAGTTCGTCTCCAGCAGGCGATTGCCGAAGCTATCGATGATATAATTTCCTTCCCCGGCGCTGACAAGGGACATGGGGAGGTCAAAAAAGGCGGCGTCCCTGCCGAAAGCGGGCCACAGGTATTCCTTGGCCGTAGCGACCAGTTTGTCCAGTCCGGTCGGCACGCGATTTACCGTTGACTGCTTCATTTCCATCTGCCTCCTGCTAAGCATTTTATAAATATGAGATTAGTTTATCAAGTTTAATATAAAACGGCCAAGATTTACAAGCGCCCTATCATACCCAAACAAACCTTGACAGTGCCAATGAGGTATGCTAGTCTGCATCATAGCGGCAGGAGAGACCCGGTAAGGGAGCCGAAGGGGAAAATGGCCATGGGCCAAAGCTCAAGGCTATGAAACTCTCAGGCAAAAGGACTGCCAAAAGCGATACCTCTGGAGAGACCCTAATCCGGGGGCACCGAAGGGGCAACCCGTGGTAAACGGGTGATCTCTCAGGTAAAAGGACAGAGGGGTTAGTCTATAATAATGTAGATTAGCCCCTTTTGATTTATCAGAAAACTGGAATGAACCAGAGCTGGAGAAGGAAATGAATCCGAAAGAGTACCGATATACGCAGGAACACGAGTGGCTCTGCCCCGAACCTAAAGGTAAGGCCAGAATAGGCATCACTCACTATGCCCAGTCCCAGCTTGGCGACATAGTTTTTGTGGATTTGCCCAAAGCAGGTGACCGGGTGAAGCAGTTCGAGAAGATGGGCGAGATTGAAACGGTAAAGGCGGTTTCCGACCTTTTTTCGCCGGCCAGCGGTAAAGTGCTGGAAAGAAACCAGGCCGTGCTTGATGACCTCGCCATCGTGAACCGAGACCCTTATGGCACCGGATGGCTGGTAAGGATTGAGCTTTGCCAGCCGGCAGAGCTGGAAGCATTGATGAGCAGCGACCAATACGGGGAGTTTGTCGCCGGGCTGTCGCCGGAAGCATCAGAATAAACAGGAGGTTAGGACATTCCATGCCTTCACCGTATATCCCAAATACTGACCATGACCGCGCCGCCATGCTGCGTGATATCGGCGTTGATTCTGTTGACCAGCTTTTTCTGGATATCCCAGAGCCGTTTCGCGATGTCCCGTTTGACCTGCCACCACCCCTCACCGAGCTGGAACTCAGGGAAGAGCTGCGCCAGCTATCGCGCCAGAATGTAAGCCTGGATGATTACGCCTGTTTCCTCGGCGCGGGCCATTACCACCACTTTATTCCCAGTGTTGTCAGCCACATCACCGGGCGCAGCGAGTTCTACACTGCCTACACTCCCTACCAGGCAGAAGTCAGCCAGGGAATCCTGCAGGCGATATATGAGTATCAGTCGCTGGTCTGCCAGTTGACCGGGATGGAAATCAGCAACGCGGGCATGTACGACGGCAGCTCAGCGGCGGCCGAGGCGGCCCTGATGGCCTGCCGCCTTACCGGTAAGAAAGAGATAGCCGTACTGTCAACGGTAAATCCCAGATACCGTGAAGTCATTGGCACTTATGGCAGTGGTCAGGATATAGCCATACATGAGCTGAAGCCAGATTTCGAGGAACTGCCTGATAAATGTGCCGGTCTTATTGTCCAGCAGCCCAACTTCTTCGGTTACTTTGAAGAGGTGGAGCGTTATGCCGGGCTTGCGCACAGTGCCGGCGCGCTGTTCATCGTTATCTTTGACCCGATTTCTCTTGGCCTTTTCCAACCGCCAGGAAGCTACGGTGCGGACATCGCCGTCGCCGAGGGACAGCCCCTGGGTAATCCGGTCGGCTTTGGTGGACCGGGACTCGGCATCTTCGCCTGCCGCCAAGAGCATCTGCGCCAGATGCCCGGCAGGATTATTGGTCGCACCGCTGACGTTGAAGGCCAACCCGGCTACGTGCTCACCCTGGCCACCCGCGAACAGCATATACGGAGGGGGCGGGCGACGTCGAATATCTGCACCAACGAGGCGCTGGTAGCGCTCGCCGCCACGGTTTATCTGGCAGCTATGGGGAAAGGCGGGCTCCGCCGGGTGGCGGAACTCTGCTATCACAAGGCCCACTATGCCGCTGAAGCTATAAACAAGCTGAAACGCTATTCACTGGCCTCCAATTTGCCTTTCTTCAAGGAATTTGTTATCCGCTGTCCCATATCACCGGAAAAGGTAAACCGGATACTCCGGAAAGAAAAAATCATCGGTGGTCTTGATGTGAGCCACCTGGTGGACAACGGCATGTTGCTCTGCGTCACCGAGATGAACTCGAGGCTGGAGATAGACCGGCTGGTCTCCGTTCTGGGAGCGCTATGAACAGGGATAAACACTATTTGTTACCGGATATCAGCCGACCGGGCAAGGTAGGATGCCGGCTTCCGGAACTGGATGTGCCGGAGGCCAAGCTACCTCCCCAGGGATTTCTACGTCCGGAGCTGGCGCTCCCCGAGGTCAGCGAAACGGAACTGGTGCGGTACTTCACCTCCCTCAGCCGGCGTAATTACGGCGTGGATACCGGATTCTACCCGCTCGGCAGCTGCACCATGAAGTACAACCCGAAATGGCATGAGGATATCGCCCGATTTCCGGGATTCCAATCGATTCACCCCTGCCAGCCAGCGGATACGGTGCCGGGGGCATTGAAGCTTATGTTCGAGCTGCAGGAGTTGCTTGCCGAAATCACCGGCATGGACGCCACCAGCCTGGCCCCGATGGCCGGAGCCCAGGGGGAACTGGCCAGCCTGCTGATGGCCAGAGCCTATCACCGGTCGCACGGTGAGAAACGCCGGCGCAAAATACTGGTGCCGGACTCGGCCCACGGCACCAACCCGGCCACCGCGACCATGTGCGGCTTTGAGGTGAATACCATACTGTCGAGCGGTGATGGCAACCTTGACCTGACGAGCCTGACCAAGCTGATGAATGAAGAGGTCGCCGCCCTGACCCTGACCATGCCAACGACGCTCGGCCTCTTCGACCCCCGGATTGCCGAGATAAGCACCTTAGTCCATGAAAGAGGTGGACTGCTCATCGGTGATGGTGCCAACCTGAACTCCCTGCTGGGAAAGGTGAAGTTCGGTGACCTCGGGTTTGACTGCGTCCAGTTGAACCTGCACAAGACATTCAGCACCCCGCATGGCGGTGGCGGCCCCGGTTCGGGCCCGGTCTGCGTCAGGGCAAATCTATCCCGCTTCCTGCCGGCGCCCATCGTGAGCAAAAGCGGAAAAGGCTATCAGTTGACCACACCATCCAAGTCAGTCGGCCGCCTTGG